>NZ_JBFTKC010000005.1:0-381845 GCF_056395745.1 Paenibacillus sp. 10L310
GGACTAAGGTTAAAAGATTGTTGGTTAGAAATCATCCGAGACACCACCTGAAATTAATCAATTAATTATACAGGAAAACAGATATCCCTCCTCAAAAAAATGAGAAGGGATATCTGTTTATAGGATGTTGGACTTTTTCAGTGGCCTCGTAATTTCACAGCGTCATCTTTTTTGTTACCTGTAAGTTCACTTTCTCTTTGCAATTCGGCATCAACGCTTAGCGGAAACCTTACTTGCCACGAGCAGTTTGTGATCCAATCCTGACCACTTCGCTACAATCGCAGTGATGATCAATGCCACTCCATTAATAATAAATATCCAGCGTATCGGCAGCCAGCCCCCAAGTACACCACCAATAATCGGTCCCGCCATCGTCCCGATCTGGGCAGCGGATTGATTCAGACTAAAAGCCCTGCCCCGGAAACTCGATGCGGTAGCCTGCACAATCATGGCGTTAATTGCTGGAAATACAGCCGCAAAGAATAAACCATACACAAATCGTAAAATGCCGAAAGCGATATAACCTGTTGTAAAGAACTGCAGAAGATTCCCTACAGCCCCACCAACCAGTCCAATGATCAACACTTTACCGTATCCAATCCTTGAACCAATCTTGCCCCAACGCGGCGCCATAATAACTGTTGCTACCCCCACCGCTGAGAAAATAATACCCGAGCTGAGTGAGGCACGATCCGGCTGAACGCCCATCTCCATCACATAGACCGTCAATAATGGCTCCAGAATCATGACGGAGAACGTACATATGCCCATCATGCCAAGCACCGTCATAAACAAACGATTCGCTCTTGCTTCACGAATGTCATCCATGACGTGGGAACGCGCTTTGTTCCGATTGAAGTTCTCTTCTTTTACCCAGAAGGTTGCGATGATCGCGGAGACTAACACAACAATAGCCGAAAACAAAAAAGCATTCCGGTTGCCATAATAATGACTCACCAAGCCACCAATTAACGGTCCGATAATACCACCAGTGGCTCCTGCAGTGGACATAATACCAAGTGCATAACCAGTCTTCTCTTCAGGTGTATTTGTGCCTACCAGAGCAATCGCTGCTGGAACAAACCCTGCAAGCAGACCCTGAAACAATCGAACAACAATCAGAGAATACGGGTCCTGCACGAAATAATTGATTAAATACAAGACGGCGAGGCTGTATCCCGACCGGATCAGCATGGGCTTGCGTCCGTATTTGTCAGCCAGTGATCCCCAGAACGGAGACACGAGTGCACTGGCGAGAAACGTAATGCCAAATGCCAGTCCTGACCATAACTCCAGGTGATCACGAACCCCCAAGTCAGCACTTAGAAACAGAGGCAGAAATGGAATCGAGATCGAATAGGCGGTGCTGCAAAAAAATACACCAATCCACAATATGACCAGATTGCGCTTCCACGAGAAGTTCATATACCCGCACGCCCTTTCCGTTACTGACGCCGGGACTGCCGTATATTGGAGCGGACGGAACAGACCCGTACGTCCCCGATGCGGAAGCATTTTCCTTATTTTACACCCATCATTCCATGAAGGCCATCCCTTGTTCACCACAAACACATGTATTACATTGCCATCCTGTCCACAAAAACGGTATGATAGTTGGGTAAATATCCAAATATGATTTGGAGAAAATATATAATGCAGAGATGCAAGGAGGAACGTTTTCATGTCTTTACGGTGGAAAAAAACAACCGCAGTATCGCTCGTTCTTGCGATGCTGCTTATCGTCATTAGTGGTTGCGGACGCCCTGCAACCAGTGCCGAGCAAGCGCCGGTCCCGGCCGCACCTGAAGGTCCAAACCCGATGGCTACCATTGAGATGCAGGATGGTCAAAAGATCGTTATTGAGCTCTATCCCGAGATTGCGCCCAACACGGTGTATAATTTCATCTCCCTTGCGAATAAAGGGTTCTATGACGGCCTGATCTTTCACCGGGTCATTCCGGGCTTTATGGTTCAAAGTGGTGACCCAAATGGTAACGGTTCGGGCGGCCCGGGATACACGATTAAGGGCGAATTTACATCCAACGGTCACAAAAACCACCTGAATCATACTCGCGGAGTTATTTCCATGGCACGAAAAGATGGAGATCTGGATTCCGCAGGCTCCCAATTCTTCATCATGTTAGCTGACGCGGATCATTTGGATAATGCCTATGCTACTTTTGGAAAAGTGACCGAAGGTATGGAAGTTGTGGATAACATTGCAGCTCAGGAAATAGGTGAAGGTGACAAACCCGTTACGGATCAAGTTATGAAAAAAGTTACGGTAGACACCCACGGTCTGGAGTATCCAGAACCGGTAAAAATGCCTTAATTAACATCCATGCCAAACGGATGATATTCCATGGTTATGACTTGTAAGGAACTCTAAACAAACAAAAGCTCTGTCCTGCGCGTATCTCGCAAGGCAGAGCTTTATTTATTGATTTTAATGATAGCGGTTACATATATGACTTTATAAAAAATGACCTCTTCCGGCATCATCCTCAATACATCCATCCCATCAAACGTAACCAGCCGATAATCGCAATCCATAACGGGCAGCTAAAGGCAACGCCCCATGCAAGCCCTTTCAGTAAACCACGGTTTACTTCCACGAACAACGACTCCTTTCTCCAGGGAATAGTCGCAGTATCGGTAATAGTATATGATTTTATACCCGTTTTCATTCGTCACGCAACCCTCGTTTTCCTGCTTTTGTTCCGGAGATTCATGGAATGCTTTACGGGAACCTGATATACTATGATTACTGTACGATAAATGGAACCTGATTCATGTTTGGAAAGGAGATTTTCCTATGGCAAAATCCAAAAAACGCACTCCTGCTCCCAAAGCAGCAGTAGCACAGGATAAACCCACAACACTGAAGGATCTGCTTAGCAGTGATGTGCTGGAGAAGCTGAAAGCTCAGGCGGATGAAGCCAAGGCTGCCGAAGCGGCTCTTAAAGAGCAGGAACGTCAGCAGGCAGAAGAAGCTCGCCAAGCGGAGCAGAAGCGCCGGGATAACGATTTCGAATATTTGCTCAATAACAGTGCAATGGACTGGAAGAAACATAAGTAAACCAGGGCATGACCTGAGGGTGTTTCCTACCATTCACATGGCAAAATAATATTACAGCAGACAGATCATGAAGATGATCTGCTCACAGAACAGGGCCGCATTGCGGTCCTGTTCTTTTTGATATATACACATATGATTCACGCATCTTGAGCCGGGTATGTTAGAAGTAGAGCGTACAACGATAATCTAACTCATGGAGGGATCAGAGATGACAGAACAACGTTTGGAAGGCAAAGTCGCGATTGTAACCGGAGGTGGATCCGGTATTGGTCAGGCTACTGCTATTCGATTCGCCGAGCATGGGGCCAAAGTGTACATGCTAGATCGCACACCCGAAAATGCGGAGGAAACCAAGCAGACGATTGAAAAGGCTGGTGGAGAAGCGTATGTGATCGAATGTGATATCTCCAAACCGGATAATGTGCAGAAGGCGATCAATCAGGCTGCGGCTGAAGCGGGTAAACTGGATATTATATTTGCAAATGCAGGCATTAACGGAACAATGGCCCCGATTGAAACGATGGAAATTGAGGACTGGGACCAGACGATGGAGATTAATATGCGCGGAACCTTCGCAACCGTCAAATATGCTATTCCCCATCTGAAAGAACATGGCGGCAGCATCATTATCACCAGTTCCATCAACGGTAACCGGGTCTTCTCAGGGATCGGTTTCTCTGCATACGCTTCCAGCAAAGCGGGACAAACTGCGTTTACCAAGATGGCTGCACTGGAGTTGGCTCGTTATAAGATCCGTGTTAACGCCGTCTGCCCAGGAGCCATCGATACCAACATTGATGATAACACCTACCCGTCGGATGATCTGAAAGAAGTACAGATTCCTGTTGAATTTCCTGAGGGTCACGAACATCCGCTCAAGGGCGAACCTGGAACGTCGAAGCAAGTGGCGAACCTCGTTCTGTTCCTCGCTTCCGATGAAGCCTCTCATGTTACAGGTACACGAATCTATGTGGATGGTGCGGAATCTCTGCTCCGTGGATAAACATATAAATACAAGTTGGCCCCTTTCAGGGACAACGTCAAAACATCCCGTAAGCAATCTGATCCGTTCAGATTACTGCGGGATGTTTTATATAAAGAGTTTATAATGCGGCGCAGGCGCAACTACTAGGATTATCCCTATAGCGCGGAGCTTTTACCTTTTTTCACACGATGCTTCAACCGATCTGGGATGGCAAAGAGCAAAATGTACATTAGCGAGAACAAGACTAGCGCAAGTATCTCTTCCCCAAGGATGTACATGGGATACGGACCCAACATATCAAGCACCGAGGGTGTACTCGGTTTGTGTCTCAAAAACATGTAATTCGCGTCAAGCATGACATCTACAATGTATACGATTAGTGCTGCCACATTCACAAATATCATCGAACCTGCTACAGATCTCCAGCTAGGTCGCAGCTGTTCCACCCAGGTCATGTAGAGTAAAGCCAGAATGATACAGGCATGAGCAACGAAAAATTGAATGAATCGAAAATGTGCATAACCATAACCCAAATTAGGCGTCAGGATCGCCATAAGGGCTCCAGCAATGCCTGCAAAAAGCAGTGCAGAATGTAACAGTCGACTGCGTGTCAGTAGTAGCAACGCCGATAATAGCAGAGACAGACTGCATAGTTCAAGTGGTAGTGAAGTCTGCAGGCTCCATATCCCTCCATACACATACCAGAGTTGCAGCACGATTTCGCAGGCAAACATGATGCAGGCCAGAACAATCCGCAGTATGCGGCGTGCCCTCTCTGACCATGATCGAAGATGGTGTCGAAGCAAAAACATCAGTACAATCATTGCTGTAATTACGCTAATCGAAACGATATGTGAAGTGGAGAACAGGATAAACGGCTCTGCATCATAAGGGGCCAGCCATGGTGGATACGCCATACATCTCTTCTCTCCTTTACAAGGATCTCACCAACATTATCTCTCTTTAATGTTAACTTTTTCATTTTGCCATTGAATGAAAGTACTGTCCAGTTGGAATTCTAAATAAGCATTGTAATTTAAATATCTTTATGTTAAGATAAATCCAGAAACAAAACAAACGAAAAGTTAGTAACTTTCTTAATAAAGAATAAATTAAAATAAACTCAAAAAATGTTCAACTGAACTTTTACACGATAACGGAGAGGACAGAAATAACCTGAAGAAGCAGAGCGTTCGCCTAAAAGCTTTTTGAAAGAAAGCTACATCGGAAGCATATGCTATCCCCGGATTTCCCCTTTCAAAAAGGAATCAAAAAATCTGGGGATAACAGCGATCGGAAGGTTGTTCTGTCATCGGAGTGCCAGTGTAAATAATCCTTAGTTGAACGTATAACCTAAATTAGGAGGAATTATTATGCAAATCAAAGGACTTCACCACGTATCCGCTCTTACAGCACATGCCGATCAGAACTATCGTTTCTACACCAACATCATGGGTCTGCGCCTCATCAAAAAAACGGTCAACCAGGACGACGTATCCGTCTACCATCTCTTCTATGGTGATGAGAAAGGCAATCCGGGTACCGAACTTACCTTCTTCGAGATTCCGATGGCCGGACAGACACGTGAAGGTGTGAACAGTATATCTGGCACGTCACTGCGCGTTCCAAGTGATGCAGCACTGACTTACTGGCAGCAGCGTTTTGACGAATTCGAAGTCCCACATGGAGAGATTGTTGAACGGGGTGGTCGTGCCACGCTCTCGTTCACAGACTTTGAAGGTCAACGTCTGATTCTGGTCTCGGATGAAAACAACACAGGTGTCGCTGGTGGTAAACCATGGGATCAGAGTCCTGTGCCTGCCGAGTATGGCATTGTAGGTCTTGGCCCTATCCATCTTACGGTAAAAGATGCTTCCCTTTCCGCTCCGGTTCTTACAGAATTGCTCGGTTTCAGAGCCAAAGGGAGTTACCCTGCCTTTACTCCAGGTCAACCTGATGTACTCGTTTTTGAATCCGGTGAAGGTGGCAGCGGCTCCGAAGTGCATGTTGAGGAACGGAATGACCTTGCCCAAGAGCGTCCTGGACGTGGCAGCGTACACCATGTTGCATTCCGTGTGGATAACGAAGAAGAACTGAAACAATGGGTGGAACGGGTTCGTAACTTCCAATTCCCTAACTCCGGTTTTGTAGATCGCTTCTACTTCCGCTCCCTGTATTTCCGTGAAGCAAACGGCATTCTGTTCGAACTTGCAACCGATGGTCCGGGATTTGATACAGACGAAGAATTGGAGCATCTGGGAGAGTCGCTTGCTTTGCCTCCATTCCTTGAAGGTCGCCGCGCCGAGATTGAAGCGAACCTGAAACCACTGGATACCATGATCCGCTAATATTCGTAACAAAAAGAAAATAAAAACGATGTTCACCAGGCAACTCTGAATACCGGATACGGTTCAGGAATCGCCTAGTGAATCATCGTTTTTTTATGTTTATGCTTGCCTTGCCCCTTCTGTAAGGTCGCAAACTTGCAGATTGTGTTTTACTTCGTCAGATACGATGTTGTGAGCGGTACAAACAGAGCCGAACCCGGATCTTCAGATACAATCTCTACATAGACAGCGTCTGTACCTTTAACATCCACATCTAGACTCATCATACCGCTTTCTGGAGTGATATTGAACTTTTTGAGTGTCGCGAGATCCTGATCATAGATATGAATCTCCTGTTTTCCTTTCAGTGCGGCAAGTTCCAAGTGCAGAGAAGAATACTTTTTACCCGTATTAATCTGGATATCATCCCCCTGTTTCGTAGGATCATTATGCAGATAAACATCTTTATAATCCTTGCCTTTGTAAGTAGTCTCCGCAGGATCTTTGGTATGCCATGCGGTAGATCCCAACACCGTTGTTCCAAGTGCACTCAGCGTTACTTTTCCGTTGGTTACGGGCGCAGATCCATTCGTTCCGCCAATCAGGACGGATGAAGTTGCACTGTCATAAGTGATCTCTGTCCCTAGCAAAGATCCCACAGCACGCACAGGCAAATAAGTCGTTCCGTTGTAAGTGATAGGCAACACTGTTTTACCATTGGCATCTTTGGCTGTCACCGTGGTACCATTCATTTTTAGCGTAATCTTGCTGTTCAGATAGGCTTTAATCTGTTCCAGTCCTGTTGCTGCGAGTGCACCTGTTCCGATCCCAATTGTTAATGTGCCTACCATCAAACCCAGTACAACTTTTTTCTTCATCAAAATCCCTCCTGAATGTTAAAATGATTTGTCCTTTATACATTTAAACGACTAAAGTGATAATGTCAATTGTTTCCTACGTTTTTAGTACACAGTGCCTATTTCCGGGCAACACAAAACGAGGCTGTATGTCCCCATTTTTTTCAGCCTCGCCCTGTTTCCTACTCTCCGTATACGAAGAAAGGAAATATTCTTGTCAGATGTTCACTTAACTCCACACTTGAGAACTTTCAATTCCCGATGCACTACGATATCAACAGGATGATATCAATCAAAAGATTCATAATATTCTTCTTCATACACTTCCATGCTGTACTTCAAATCTACGGCCTTCCACTCGCCATCTTGATACTCATAAGTGAATGTCAGATCACCCGCATATAAAGCCGCACCGTAAGATCCTGCTGCTGATACGACAAGTTGGCCATCCTCTACACTGTAATAGGTAACTCCACCGAATCCCAACTCTTCGTTATATACGCCGCCACTCGTATCTTCCTCGATCCGTAAAGGTTCTGTTTGAACGCCATCAACGGCGACATCAACATCCACACGGTCTGATCTAACCGTAACTTTTGACTTCACATGCTGTTTCGCAATCTCATCCAGAGATTGCATCTTCATCTCTTCCAGCGTTACCGGATTAATGATACGTGCTTGTCCCAAATAAATACCTGTTCCATGACCTTCCGTGTACAAAACGATAATTTCTTTCTGGCCGTCTCCATTCAGATCCAGCTCGTGCACTTCGGGTTTGTAAGACCCGCCTTCTCCCTGCCAATCACTAAATTCTTGCACTTTGCCGTCCACTTCCAAAATCATTCCGTTATATATATATCCTGAACCCTCAACTTTCATAGGGTATAATCTGACGTTCTCATTCTCTGGAGCTACCGAAACGTATTCCTCTTTCACGGGAATGGATTCCTGTGTTGTCTTCGCTGTGTCATGCAGTTCATCTATATTGGAAGCCTCGACCACTTCGGTCTGGCTGGATTGATCATCTATGTTAAGCTGTTTTTGCGATTCATTCATGGTTCTGGCAGCCGAAGTTGTACTAATCGTAGCTACCGCCAGAATAATCATCAGCAGGATACCTGTCCAAGTTTTCAATATACTGGGCTCCTTTATCTGTTGTGATAATCCTATTATATCTTCATTTATCGCCTGCAAGTTGCGAATTTGTTAATCTTTCATAAAATAATCTTTACATATTTTCGTTTTCACGAAAGAACGTTCGGCTTTAACCAGAATAAGCAAATTCTCATGCCAAAACTGTTCTCCAAAAACAAAAAAAATCCCGAACACAGCTTAAGGCTGCATCCGGAATGCTTTGGTTTTGTCCAATAACCGATCGGTTAATTGTCTCAGTTCTTCAGCCGAGGATGAAATCTCCTCCATGATGGCTGTCTCTTCGTGTGCGGCATCCATAATTCGTCTCGCCTCATCCGAGAACGATCCGGCTTTCCCCTGGATCTTCTTCACATGACCGTGCGTTTGCTCCACGCGACCGGTCTGTTCTGCAATCTTGGAACCGATATCATGCGCACCCTTCATAAATACTTCCACTGTTCCTGTCAGTTCATGCAATGTCTGATCCACAGAGACGGTCCGCTCCGATTCATTAACCACGAGACCATGCTGCTCATGAGACAGTTGGGCTGTCTCCCTGATCCGCTCTTGCACACGACTAATCAGCTCATTAATACGGTGTACCGATTCCTTACTTTCGTCTGCCAGCTTGCGGATCTGCTGCGCCACTACTGCAAAACCAGAACCCTCTTCGCCAGCTCGTGCAGCCTCAATGGAAGCATTCAGGGCAAGTAACCCTGTTTCCTCTGCGATGTTTTTGACAGACTGGGTAATTACCTCGATATCGGAGGCTTCCTTCTCCAGCAACAGCATAATATCGCGGGAACGATTGTGCGACTCGGCCAGCTCGTCCATCCCTTTCATCAACGATGAGAAAGTCTGTTTGGTATGATCCACCGATCGTTCCATCTGACCCGACATCTCTGTCATATCCATGGACTGGCTATGCATACGCTGGAAATCGTTCAACATCTCATCCGCAGTGATCAGAGATTGATGGGAAGTGACCTTCTGCTCTTCTACGCCTACCGCAATATGATCCACCGCATCCGACATCATCTCGATCTGTTCAGCGGCCTGGGTAATTGCTTCACTCAGAGACTGTGCGTTCTGTGAAGTCGTTCTTGTACTGTCTGCAATATCATTTACAATGCTTCGAAGGTTAGAAACCATTGCGCGAAAAGCATCATATAATACGGTAAGTTCATCCTGCGTGCGTCGCTGTGGAATTTCGGTTGTCAGATCCCCCGCTGACACCTGCTGTGCAGCCCGGGACAGATGAACGATTGGACGAGTCAGCCAACGTGAGGCAAACCATCCCAGAATCCCGTTCCAGCATACTCCCATGATCAAAATAATCGATATGTATACCCAATTCGGAATATCTAATGTAATCCAGTCTTTGACAAAAAATATAAAAAAGCCGCTAGTTCCGTAGGTAATAATCGAAATCAGTACCAGACCTGCGACAGTCTTTGCTCCTAAAGTCCATTTCATGTGTACACCCCGTAGTCCTTTTTTCCTATTTTACCAATCAAGTACCAAATTTCATGTGATATACATCACTGAAAACGTTCTATTCCCCCTCATACTTGCCGTTCATGCATGACTTCTCTACCATATAGCGCATAATGTATAAGACAAGCTTGGATATCCCTAATTTTATTTATTATCGGCACAAGAGGCCAAATGATTTAGATTGGCATCCATTTTGCTTAAATGATATACTGAGTGCGCTTCAGCAACGCTGGAGCCGAACTATTTTTATTGATGCCACTGGAGGCGAACGAGATGTCTACTATGTCCACACGGACGGAGAAAGATTTTATCGGTGAAAAAGAAATCCCGGCTTATGCTTATTACGGAATTCAGACGGTACGGGCCGTGGAAAACTTCCCGATTACCGGCGTTCCGGTACACCGGGAGCTGATCACCGCTCTGGCTGCGGTGAAGAAGGCAGCAGCGATTACCAACATGGAGTTGAAGATGCTGCCGAGCAAGATTGGCGATGTGATCGTCATGGCAGCTGAAGAAATGATGAAAGGCCATCATCTGGATCATTTTATTGTAGACTCCATTCAGGGCGGTGCAGGCACCTCCATGAATATGAATATGAATGAAATTTTGGCCAACCGCGGGCTGGAACTGTTAACCAAAAGCAAGGGAGACTACTTCCATTGCAATCCCAATAATCATGTGAACATGTCCCAGTCCACCAATGACGTGGTACCTACAGCACTGCGCATTGCGGCGTACCGACTGTCGGAGACGTTACTCGCTACCATGAAGAGACTACAGGATGCGTTCCGTAAAAAAGAAGTGGAATTTAACGATGTGGTCAAGGTTGGCCGTACCCATCTTCAGGATGCCGTACCTATTCGCCTTGGACAAGAATTCGGAGCTTATGCCCGTGTAATCGGACGGGATATTGAGCGTCTTGAATTCGCCAATCGCCGCTTGCTTACCATTAACATGGGTGCAACTGCGGTAGGTACAGGACTCAATGCCAAACCCGAATATATCGTCAAGGTTACAGAGCACCTGTCTGATGTTACCGGACTTCCACTACAAACAGCTGAGGATCTCGTGGATGCAACGCAGAACACAGATGCCTATCTGGAACTTTCAGCGGCGCTGAAGGTATGTGCGGTTAGCCTTTCCAAAATCTGTAATGATATTCGCCTGATGGCTTCAGGTCCGCGTGCAGGATTCAATGAATTGCGCCTGCCACCGCGTCAGCCAGGTTCGTCCATTATGCCGGGCAAAGTCAACCCCGTTATGGCAGAAGTCATTAACCAGGTATCCTTCCAGGTGATGGGGAACGACCATACGATCTGTATGGCGTGTGAAGCCGGTCAATTCGAGCTGAATGTCATGGGCCCAGTTATTGCGTTCAACTTGCTGCAATCGCTGAAAATTATGAATAACGGCATCGATGTTTTCACGCGTTATGCAGTTGAAGAGATGGAAGCTAACCGTGAGCGCTGCGAATTAATCATGAAGCAAAGTTTCAGTGTGGTTACGGCGTTGAACCCGCACTTAGGTTATAATGTGGCAGCTTCCATCGTGAAGGAAGCGCTCAAGACTGGACTTTCCTTGCAAGAGATTATTCTCGAACGCGGATTGCTGACACCGGAAGAACTGGAAGAGATTCTTCATCCGGAACAGATGACTACACCAGGGATTGCCGGAGAACACTTCCTGCGTAATATGGAACGTTTGTAGGTAATCAGGAAAACTAATGCAGTAACCCAAACACAAATAATTAACAAGAACCCTCGCAGACCGTTTATCCGGTTTGCGGGGGTTCTTATATTCAGAGATGATAAGAAGCCAGCTATTCGATTAAGCCCACCGTTTACGCTCAAGGGAAGGCAGAATCTGAAGTTCCTCCCTGTACTTGGCAACCGTTCTGCGGGAGATGACAATCCCCTCCTCGGCGAGCAATGTGGCCAAATGACTATCCGAGTATGGACGCTGAGCCTGTTCCGTGCGAATGATTTCTTTTAATCTACGTTTCACCGCTGATGCTGATGTTTTATCCCCTGACGTTGTACTGATTCCCGAGGTAAAAAAAGCCCTGAGTTCATATACACCATGTGGGGTCTCAATGTATTTACCGTTCACCGCACGACTTACCGTTGATTCATGCATGCCAATCTTCTCTGCAATAACAGCCAGATTAAGAGGTTTTAGCGCGGATGGGCCTTTGACCAAAAAGTGCTTCTGCTCTTCCATCACTGCCGCCAGCACACGCACTAAAGTTCTGCGCCGCAAGTGTACACTCCGAATGATAGCTCTCGCCTCTGCCACGCGGGTAGACCAGATTGTGTCCGGAGCCTCTTCCCTGATCCAGCGGAAGCACGCTTCATTCATCGATACCCGAGGATTACCTGCTGCATGCAAACTATAATGGACCTCACCGTTACGCAACCCAACAATGGCATCCGGAATAATGTAATGTGGCCGTTCTGTACATCCGATGGATCGACAGGGCTTGGGATCGAGACGTGTAATATAGTCATAGGCAATCTGAGCTTCCTGCGAAGTCATGCCTAATCGTCTCCCTGTTCTACCTGGGTGAAAAGGAACCAGTGCTTCCATTCCCGCTTCCACCATCCACTCCGCATTCAGCGCTGCTGATGGATCACGTCTAATCTGGAGCAACAGACATTCTTGCAGATTCCGCGCCCCTACACCAGCAGGGTCCAGCGAATGGAGAAGCTCCAGTCCCGCTGCAATCTTGCTCATCGGAAGCTCAAGTGTTGCTTGCACCTCTGCCAGTTCAACCGTCAGATAACCATCATCATTAACGCACCCTGCCAAATATACGGCCATATTTTCCAATTCGTCTGGAATTGTCATCACTCGAATTTGCGCAATCAGCAATTGTTCCAGAGTAGGTTCGGCACCTTTGGCCTGAAGCAGGGGATCATAGGAATCATACCTGCGCTGATCCATTCGCCGCGGAATCCGGGCGAGAGGCGCAGCTTGTTCTTCCAGTTCAAGTACTGGATTTTCCTCCGCTGTATCCAGCAAGTAACGGGTCAGATCCTGGCCAGACATGGTTAGCAAATGAAAGGATTGTTTCATCTCCGGCGTGATGGACAGCCGAATACGTTGTTCCTGTACCAACTGAACACCTAACATCCGTTACCCTCCTTATGCCTTCGGCAATAAGCATCTGTGTTTCTTATACGAACAAAAGGATTCGCAGGGATAATAGCATACTATTCAAGCAAATGTAAGAAGTTTTTAGTTGGATCATGAGTTCCTGTCTTAGTATTTCTCGGATACCAGCTTCGCCTGTGTAAACAACAGCAGATAGTCTCTTCCACCTGCCTTGGAATCCGTGCCTGACATGTTAAATCCGCCAAATGGATGTGTGCCCACCAGTGCTCCGGTACATTTCCGGTTGAAATACAGATTACCCGCAAAGTATTCGCGTCTTGCCTGTTCCAGATGTTCACGATTTCGTGAGATCACCGCGCCGGTCAGACCATAGTCTGTATTATTAGCGATATCCAAAGCGTCCTCGAAAGATTCTGCTTTGATGAACGCAAGCACAGGTCCAAAAATCTCATCCTGAGCAATTCGGGCTTTCGGGTCCACATCGGCAATTATAGTTGGTTCAATGAAATAACCTTCAACGTTCCCTGTACCGCCACCGTGCACAAGACGCCCCTCACCCTTGCCAATTTCAATATATTCCGTGATCTTTGCATATGCCTTGTCATCGATAACCGGCCCAACCTGACTGCCAACTTCAAGTGGACTGCCCATCGTCAGTTTCTGTGTCCGTTCAATCACTTTTTGCAATACTTCATCATATACATCCTTATGAATAATGGCACGGGAACACGCCGAACATTTCTGTCCTGAGAAACCAAATGCCGAAGCGGTAATGGACTCTGCCGCGAGTTCCAGATCACTGTCACTGTCTACTACGATGGAATCCTTGCCGCCCATCTCTGCAATAACCCGTTTGATCCACTTCTGACCTGGAGCTGTACGTGCTGCACGTTCATTAATTCGCAGTCCTACATCTCTGGAACCGGTGAAACTGATAAAACGGGTGAGCGCATGATCTACGAGATAATCACCCACTTCACTACCTGGTCCTGGTAAAAAGTTCACGACGCCATCCGGCAGACCAACTTCTGCGAGCAGCTCCATAAACTTCGCGGCAATCACCGGCGTTGTGCTGGCGGGCTTTAATACCACCGTGTTGCCGGATACCAGTGCAGCAGAGGTCATACCTGCCATAATCGCCAGTGGGAAGTTCCAAGGTGGAATAACAACACCAACGCCCAGCGGTATATAACTCAGTTCATTATCTTCCCCTGCAATCCGCACGAGAGGCTGCGGTTCACTCAGTCGCTGCATATCCCGAGCATAGAATTCCATAAAATCAATGGCTTCCGCTGTATCCGCATCGGCTTCAGGCCAAGTCTTGCCGGCTTCATAAACCATCCATGCGGAGAATTCATGCTTGCGACGGCGCATAATGGCAGCTGCTTTGTATAGATAACGAGCCCGTTCATTCGGGTCAGTATGTTTCCATGTGTGGAATGTCTCCGCTGCTGTCTGAATGGCCTTTTCGGCCAATTCCTGATCTGCCTGATGGATCGTTCCGACAACTTGATTCTTGGCTGCGGGGTTCACGGAAGTTAACGTGCGGCTGCTTGTTATTTTTTGCCCACCAATAATAATCGGGTATTCCTGCCCAAGTTCAGCTTCTACCTGACGAAGTGCGTCTTCAAATGCTTCCTGGTTCGCCTGGACTGCAAAGGGTGTGAATGGTTCGTTAACAAAAGGGATGTTCATCAATGATTCCTCCTTCAGGATGTGGGATTCGCTGGCTGCTCGCCTGAATTATTTTGCATGTTACTCATCACCAAATATATGTAGCAAAATCCGTGCCAACTCCGGTTGAGACTGAAATATTTTTCTCGTTAAATTTAACTAAAGAAAATTCACACGGGCCACTCCGATGATAGAATAACCTTCCGATCGCTGTTATCCCCAGATTTTTTTGATTCCTTTTTATAAAGTTAAAATTTCCATGAAAAATAGTAGACCATCGCCAAATCTGGCACGTTTCTTGCTTGAATTAAGGATGCACAATGCTGAAGGAGGAAACGAAAATGAGTGTGGGAACGGAAATATATCGCAAAACCTTATTAACCGTGGCAGGCAACAAAGCTGTAGAGAACCTGTCCATTAGATATGGTAAGAAGCTGGCAGGCAAATTTATTGCAGGAAACACCTTGGAAGAAGCTCTCGAAGAGATCCGCATACTCAATAACAAAGGCATTATGGCTACGCTCGATCATCTGGGTGAAGGCATCACCCGCCTGAGCGAAGCGGCATTGTACAGGGATGAGTATGTACGCCTGGTAGAAGGCACTGCACGTGAAGGCGTAGACTCCAACGTCTCGCTAAAACCAACCCAGATGGGCCTCGCACTTGACCCGGAAGAGGGTTATCGAAATATACGTACCGTTGCCGCACAAGCCAAATTGCATGATCTTTTTGTCCGAATTGATATGGAGGATAGTCCATTTACTCAAGCAACGCTGGATATTGTGCGAAGACTGCACTCGGAAGGACTGCATAATACAGGCACAGTATTGCAAGCCTACCTGCATCGTACCGAAGAAGATACACGTGATATGATTCGGGAAGGCATCCGGCTTCGACTGGTTAAAGGTGCTTACAAAGAACCCGGATCAGTCGCCTATCAGAATACTTCTGAAGTCATTCATCAATTCAAAACGATGATTCGTAATCACCTCGATCAGGGTGTATACACTGCGGTTGCCTCGCATGATGATCACATCATTAACTGGACGAAACAATACGCCAAGGATCGGGGAATCTCGCCGGATGCCTTTGAATTCCAGATGTTATATGGTCTGCGCATGAGCGAACAGGAACGTCTCGCCAAAGAAGGTTATCGCATTCGCTGTTACGTACCTTATGGCACCATGTGGTATCCGTACTATACCCGCCGTTTGGCCGAAAAACCGGCTAATCTCTGGATGGTCGTTAAGAATATGTTCCGATAGTTATTTTCCAGCTGGATCAATATTTATGAAAAAAGACAAAAGAAAACCATGTCGCCTCTTTCTTTCTGGGCACATGGTTTTTTCAGTACGAACACTTTACGAGAGCATCCAACTTGACGAATGGTCTAAACAAAAGTTGACAACTATATAGTTAGGCACCATACTATACGTATGGACAATCAAAACAAATCAACAACTGATATGTACCTCATCCCTTCGTTAGTACAAACGAAGCGTCAGGTTGATCGCTATCAATTAGACGTGGATGCACAAGCCGTGCTTGTCGCATCCAGACTGATGGTAGCAGGAGCCAAACTTGGGCATGCTGCGGAAATCCATTTCTCCAGATTTGGTTTATCGACAGGACGATATCGTCTGTTGGCAGATCTTGAAGATCACGAAGGAGAAGAACTGCCCTCCCAACTGGCGGAAAATCTGGGTGTAACCCGTGCTACCGTAACTGGTCTAATCGAGATTTTAGAACGCGACGGACTGGTTGCTCGTCGGACGAGTTCCGTTGATGGTCGTCAGAAGTCAGTCATTTTGACCGCCAAAGGTGCGAAGAAACTAACGGATATGGCTGCAGAACATTTTGCCAGACTGGAAGCGATGGTTGGATTACTTACGATCGAGGAAAGGAGTGTGTTTCTCAACCTGCTGGGGCGTGTAACACAAGGTATTGCTGCACTTACAGATGAGTCACACGACTTCTCCGAACCAAAATCCTAGGAGCATAACGAAGAAAGGTGAACCGGGCTAGTTCAACTAGCCCATTTTCATCGCCATATAGTTAGGCTCCTAATTACTTATAGATGAAAGCAAATCAGTGATTTCTAAACAAAAAAGGAGTAGTGATATGGTTAACCTTAATGACCCCATTCATTCCGAGGAAGCTTATCCAAACCGAGCTGCTAATCCTCCCCCAAAACCTTTTGTGCTGTGGCGTGAATTAATCCCGGCCTACTTGTCTCCTGCCATCATGGCAAGCATCGGGGGAATCGTTACCGCTGATGAAGTCCTTCAGTTACGAGCTTTAACAACGATTGGAGGGGCGTCTCTGCTTATGGCTCTATGGGCCGGACTCTGGCTTCGTAACCGTAAGAACCGCACACGGTGGGTGGCAAAAGCCCCCCGAATCATTGTCGTGGGCTGCTTGGCACTTGCAGGCGCAGGGTTTGGCTTGGTGGCGGCGTGGGGGATTTCTAATGTATTGCAGATCGTAAACCCGAGTTCTTCATGGGCTTGGTTGGATCATATTGGGTTCGATTTTCCATTGTCCGGTGCAATAGCTTGTACGATCATGACATGGCGCTGGCGAGCTTACATTATCAAATAAACAAGTTCATTATAAGGAGAGATTGAAACATGATTACTATTATTGGAGCAACAGGCATGATTGGAAATGTACTTTTGAGACGTTTGATGGAAAGAGGTATTCCCGTTCGGGCAGTAAGTAGAAAGCCGGATAAGCTTCGTCAACAAATGGCGGACTTGGCGTTGTCCGGGATTGAAATCTGTGCTGCCGATGCAAATGATTCCGAATCCATGCGCAGAGCTTTGGCGGGTACCAGTCAACTATTTCTAGCGTTATCCAACAACCCTAAACAAGTGGAACTAGAGACATCCATTATTCAGATGGCTGCGCAAGAGGGAGTCAAGCATGTCGTGAAAATATCCAGCCCAGCATATGACGAACGTTCACCAGTAACTGTAGCAGGCTGGCATGAACAAATCGAGCAAGCTCTAGTGAAATCCGGGATGACATATACAATGCTGCGGCCCTATGCTTTTATGCAAAATCTGCTCCGACTCGCACCAACCATTACAACTCAAGATGTATTCTTCGGCTGCATTGGAGATTCCCCGTGCAACTTCATCGATTGCCGAGACATCGCAGATATTGCCACAGAAGTGCTGACTAGAGACAAACCAGTGAACCGCATCTATACGCTTACCGGTTCCGAAGCATTCACTTATGCACAGATTGCAGATAAAATGTCCACCCTGTTCAATCGTCCGATCGGATTCTTCAACCTCAAACCCGAGGAGCTTCGAACGGATCTGATCGAACATGGACAGATGCCTCCTTGGCTTGCAGACCACGTTGTGGAAATTCAGACGATGTCTTCCGTTGTGCCAGAGAAGCCGACGGATACGGTCCAACGCTTGCTTGGCAGAGCGCCGCGTTCACTTGATGCATTCCTGAGAGAACATCGAGATGCATTTAAACCAAGGCTGTAAACCAAGTTATACAATAACGAAAAGGGGCTCTCTCGCTCCAAGCGCTAACGACCCCACCGCATATTAAAGCGATAAACAAAAATGCTAAGTTTAACGAACTTCAGCGTTCTAGAGGATGGTTATGAGCTCTACAGGAATCCTAGCCGGTAATAATGTTTTTAATGAGAGAACTTAACTATTAATTAAGCTAAAGTCTAGCCGCTCAAGTGGCTAGACTTTATATTATGACTCTTTTAATGCGAAAATTATTAAAGTGAGAACTTCCCATGATTTGCGCCCGAAGACTGTCAACCACTAATTATGAGATAGGACCACAATTTTAAATGTCTATTTTTCTGGACACACCCATTTATTATTTAAAAGTTAACCACTTAATTGTTGAATAAGGATAGAGGCATTGGCATTGATCTGTGATCCGCCCACCAGGGTTTGCAAATCAACAGCGGATGCACTGGAATGATTCCGCAATGTCAGCACATCACCGGTAGCAGCCGTAATAATAACCATTCCTGGATTCGGTTGAGTGCCAGCTCCTGAACCATATACACTACCACCTACAGGGGCTCCGTTTTGATAAAGGGTGAATTGGTTCGCCTGTACACCTGCAACGATGAAAAATACCGCGTAGTCCCCAGCATTCCCAATAATAATCTCAGCGGTATTAGGTGTATGCGTAATATTCGTAAGATTTTGGTTACTATCAAAGGTTATATCTGCTTCGGTAGCTACAGTCTGGGCTGAAGTATTAAAAATATAAGCATATGAGGATAAACCTTGTCCCGTTGCACCAGTGACACCTGTAACTCCTGTTGCTCCAGTAAATCCAGTGGCTCCTGTCACACCCGTAATTCCAGTGACGCCCGTGGCTCCTGTTACTCCAGTAGCTCCCGTGACGCCCGTTGCTCCCGTGGCTCCTGTGGCTCCAGTTACACCCGTTGTGCTCAGCGTTTCTCCCAACAACTCCTGAGATACCAACCGGTGAGCCGCGACTAATTCGCCTGCGGCATCTTTGCCCCATACGGATATTTGTGCTTCTTCAGCAGCCGTGTCTGAGGTTGAAAATACAAACTCAAAAGCGTCAAAATTCCCATCATACTCTTTGGTTATGACCTGATTAGGTGATACATTGAGCAGTTCTTCTACATATAATGTTCTGACTCCATTAAGGTAATAGCCCCGAAGAAGCACCGTGAATAATTCTGTCGCATTCCGGTTATCGATTTTGACCGTAACGGATTGAGTTGGTCGGATTCCCGTTACCCCTGAAATATTATTCTCAATGGGCCCAGTTGATAGAATCGCCATTTCATCACCCTCCTTCGATTGAATTCATTCATTTCAGTCCTTGGTATAGTATTATTCAGACGATGCTTAATGTTGTGGACAAATTGAGAGTCAACACATAGAATCACTTAACCTGCCCAGTGAATGTGTTGAGATTAACGAACTGATACTGTCATGTTCATGAATGCTTCACTTTCGCTTCAGATTGAAAGCGTATTCTAGTTGTACAAAACAAATTAAACACTATTTCCGATTGTCTTATGTATGATTCATGTCAAAAAATCTATACACACTTCACTTTGAAAGCTATAATATGGATAACTATCTCACTCAAATATTTCCATTTACTCCGATCATAAAAGTTCCTTGTAACAGGTACAGTTCTGAAAGTTATGCCGAAACTGAGGTGATACCGATGAAACATTTACTTCCAGAATTAATGTCTTTATTGCGTACGGATATGGATATTCTGGATACAGACCTCTCCACACTTACCATTCCGTCCTCAACATCGTTGGTAGATGCCTTCTGCTTATTCGACACATCTTCTTTTCTATTCATTCAGGATGATGGCCCCCTATTGGGATATATCGCCGTATCCGATGTTTTGCATGCCATGATGCATGCGCATCGCCTAATAGAAGCTTATTTTGAGACCACACTGGAGACAGCGGGTTCAGCTCTGACATTAATTAATGAAGATGCCAAAGTGGCCTACTGGACAACTGGCGCGGAGCATGTTTTTTCGATCAGCAAAAATGATATTATCGGACAACCCGCGGCGGACTTTTTTCCTCCAGATCGGCTACAGTCTCTCAAGACGTTGTATACCGGCGAAACGGTCTATCGCAAACAGCATCAGCCACGGCCCGACCTCTTCGCCCTGATTAATGCTCGTCCTGTCCAACTGGATGGACATATTGTGGGTGCAGTTGCTGCCGAAGTGGATATAACAACCGAAATCCGATTACATCAGGAACTATTACATATGACCTCCAAAGTCCAGCACCTGGAGAAAGCCGTTGCTCGGCTACGTCCCGAATTAGATCCATTTGCCAGAATCAAGGGCAGCAGCCCGGTCATCAAGCAGTGCATGGAGACCATTCGCAAGATCAGTACCACCTCAGCAACCGTACTTATTCTCGGGGAGAGCGGCACAGGCAAGGAGTTATTCGCCAAAGCCATTCATGATCTCCGTGAATTGCAGACTGCACCGTTCATCGCTATTAACTGTGGGGCAATTCCCGCTTCCTTGTTCGAAAGTGAATTATTCGGCTACGAAAAAGGCGCCTTCTCCGGAGCGGATCCCAAAGGCAAAAAGGGCAAGATTGAACTTGCCGAAGGGGGTACTCTTTTTCTGGATGAGATCGGTGAGATGCCATTGGAATTGCAAGTGAAACTGCTTCGGGTGTTGCAGGAGAAGAGTTACTTTCCTGTGGGGGGAACGCGTATGAAACAGGCCGACTGCCGGATTATCGCAGCAACCAACCAGAATCTAATGAGTATGATTGCCCGTAATCAATTCCGAGAAGATCTCTACTATCGGCTGAATGTCATTAACCTTGTCATCCCTCCTCTGCGTATGCGCAAGGAAGATATATATGAATTAACCCAGACGTTCCTTCAAGAATTCTCATTGCTCTATAACCGTCATATTGAGTTGGTTCCACCTGAAGTGTTCAAGTTGCTGTTCCAATATGATTGGCCAGGCAATGTACGTGAATTACGAAATGTGATCGAACGCCTGACCATTCTGACGACAGATGGTGAGGTGAAGCAGGAATATCTACCCGATACCCTCACTTCCCTCACCATGCAAGAACAGTCCGAAATTCAACTGACATCCGGAATTCATTCACATGCCAACAACGAATATCAGCAACGTCAGGATTCGGCAGGAGCAGAACAAGAACCTCGAACAGTTGCAAATGTGGACGAATCAGATCCCTCGGATGATTCCGAACTTGTCTCCGGTGTTACCTACCAGCAAAAATTGGACACCTATGAGGCGCAACTTCTAATTCAATATCTGAAAGCAGCAAGTGGTAACAAACGAATTCTCGCCAAGCAACTTGGCATCTCCAGGGCAACGCTCTATAACCGCATGAAGAGGCTTGGTCTATGACCAGCCTCTTCTTATCGTCATTATCGGTATGATGAATGAATAGAACCCTACAAAATCCGCGCCAAGCGAGTCAGCGCTGTTCTGAGATGGCGATAAAATGTCGCCCGACTCATGGAACACGTCTGGGCTGCGGCAGTTGGATTGCCAGCATGCGTCCAGTAGGCCGCATATAACAGCATCTGATCCTGTGGAGATAGGCCATGTACTCTGCCTTCTAACAGATCCATGACATACAGCTGTAACTGGATTCCATCCTTTACTCCTCTAACCCTGCCAGCATATTCATGTAATTCTCCCGGGGAACGAAGATCCCCCAACATCTTGCGAACATCCTGTTCAGTCCAGATGACACCATCCACTTCCGTTGTTTCCGGCTGTATACGATCCTCTGTTGATTCCGGATCAAGCAGAGACATGACCCACTCTCCGAATTGCCCGCTACGCAAATCCAAATCAAGTATGTCCGCCTGGTCCTCGAATCTGTCACAGACACGGGTGCGGGTTCTTCGCATCTGGAATCCAATGCTCTGCAAAAATAGTTTCAGGTGAGGATTCGTTGCAACGAGTATCGCTCGTGCCCCATCACCCAGTAGAGATAGTCGATCCAGTGCCATGTATCCCACCAGTTCTTCTCGTGTATAACCAGGCACATCATCTCTTGCCGCAGCCAGCAAGGCAAAGTGCGTATCACTCTGATCCGGGTCGTTTTCAAGTTCCTGTGGTGTGAAACATTCATACATCTCATTTGGAAAATATTTTAGTAATAACTCACTACTCTCCCTATGTACAAGAATGGTAATGAACATGGCGATTGTCTCCCCAAGCTTGTCACGCATTAATACGATTCCTTCGGGATAACGGTGCGCCAGTTCATCCAGGAAGGGACCATAGGATACCGCCTGCCATGGTTCCACGCTGTACTCGCACCATTGCTGTAACAGGCTGTGCAGAACGGGCAGATCCTCGCTTCTCATCGTTTCGAGAGGTGAGAACAAGGAATCACGGGACACATCCGCGTACTTGCGGTATTGAAGCATGGATTCCTGACACAGCAACAGCATCTTCCGGGCGATCTGGCGACGCTCATGTGGACCCGCCTGCTCATGCAGTGGTTTCAGCAGCTTCACGATCTTGATACGCATGGTCTGCAACCGCTGAGGCTCACGCTGGCGAAAATCTCGTAGTAGATGTACTCTGGCCATATCATGCAGGGCAAGACCATCCGGGCCGGAACGGATAAACGACATCTGTCTCAGCATGTGGTACTCTTCTTTTGTCACGGTCATATCCAGTACTGATGATAATAGTTCCTGATTGGCTGTCTCAAGCAGTGTTAGTACCTCCACTACAGGATGCAGACGGGGTGTCGTAAGTTCCAATAATAATCGAGCACTGATCATATGGGACAGTTCAGCCCATTCGGACTGTGGAAGATTCCTCCTCTGATCCGCAGCTTCTACAGCAAGGGCCAGCCCCAGCGGATGTCCATCGGTCATTCGCGTAATGGTACCCGCCATCCCCTGATTCAGAAAGCCTGCCACCGTGATGTATTCCATAATCTCATCAACTGTAAAATGTTGAAGCCGCATCTGTATAAATCTCTGATGTAATCGGGGATGTGTCCGCCAGGTGGACGCCAGTTCCGGGCGTGATGCAAGAATGACAAGTATCCCTCTTAACGGAAGTTTGGATACAAAGACTTCCATGAACCAGCTTTCTAACAGAGCAAGCTCTTCATAATTATCCACGGCCAGAACCAATCTCTTCTCGATCGATGTGTCTCTCAGCAGACTCAATGGTCGCGGGTATCCTTCACTATCCATTGTTTCCAAGCCTAATGTAGAGGACAAATAATCCATAAAAACGGAAGGAGTTGCCCCACATGATCGACCATCCATCCATATTGCCGTCGCACCTCGATCCCGAGAGACAGATAACATCTCTGAAAGCAAGGAAGATTTACCAATTCCTCCCATGCCCGTAATTGAAAATATGGTTAATGGGGCTTCCGGATGATTGAACCACCACTCCAGTGTCGTCAGTTCCTTGGTTCGACCAATGAACCGTTTGCCATCCTCAACATATTTGTCGTATTGAGCCTCACTACTGTTTCCCATATATGTCCTCCGTACTAGATACTGGTACTTTTAATATACTTTTTTCTCTCACAAAATTGAGACTATATTGAGACGCGCAATTGGGTGTGAAATGATAGAATCTTGTTAAAAGCCAATTTATAGTAAATATTCAAAACAGCGGACATGGAAACGTTTTTACAAGGTATACATAGACCCCTCCGCGCTACTTCTTAACATAATGGATCATTCCGCCAATCAAGCACAGCCAACATGTACATGAGCATTTACTGATCTCGAATTCATGCTTCCCTTTCATACCCTACTACCAGCCCGATATTCCAGGAAAGGCGGATTTGTGTGAGAATAAACCTCGATATCTGTAATCTGAGCGGACAACTCGGAATCAATCCCAAACGACTTAATGAATGGCTACACCAAAGTGGCATTTCAATGGAGGACAACATCGCAGAACCGGAAGGACTCCCTGACCGGTCATCCCCCCCATATCGGCTGGCTGCACCTTCTTCCTTATCACTGGCACCATCCTCCGGTCAAGTGAAGCTTTATCGGGGCCGACGCTCCACTTCCACTCTGCAACGCCTGCCTGCTTCATTACAACATACCCGGCGGATTAGTAGAAACTGCTAGACTGTGCTCAAGGTAGTGTAAGATGGGTGCACAGTCTGTCTTGCATCCCTTTCACCTCATCAAGAGGATTGCCACTGCCCATTCTCAATCATCGCGTGCGCGAGCAGCGCCATCTCCAGACAGATTCTTCTCCCTTGATCCATGTAACCTGGACCCATCAGTTCTTCCAGCTTCTCCAGTCTGTTGTACAACGTTTGCCGATGAATAAATAACTGGGCAGCTGCATCCCGTTTGGAACCAAAGTTCTGCAGGTAAGCATCCAACGTCTCTACCAATCGCAGGTGATGCGTTTGGTCATGTTCAATCAACATACCCAGGTGATCCTGGACAAAGGGTTGCAGGAAGGATTGGGGTAATGCCTTTAACATTTGATATATACCCATACGTTCGTAAAAGTGAACATGTTCCATCGAATCTACCGATCTCGAAACTTCGATCACCTGATAGGCCTCCTGAAGGCTCTCCGGCAGGCTGGTCAAACGGCTGCGTAACTTGCCAAATCCCACATGAATCATAACCTGTTTCAAATTACGATTGGCAAACCGTTTCACGTCCTGGGCAATCCCTTCCAGCAATCGCAGCAGTTGATGACGTGCAGCAGTCGTTACCACTTCCTTTGCACAGCACAGATATACCTGGTTGTTCTTCAGCATAATCAGGCTAGGCAGATTGTTCTTCTTGAGCAGGGAACGCAGCAGGACAAGAACATCCTGATGATTCGCTTCCATTCTCTCCCGGCCTGTACCCTTCAATCGATGCTCAATCTCGATGACCCCTCCTGCAAACCAGTACTGTCCCTTCACCAGCAAACGAAGTCCCATTCGGGTCTGGGCCTGCTCCTCCTGATGGATGTTGCCATTCATCAGATCCTGGATCAGCTCGTTCTGATTGCGGACCATCTTCTCTTCAAGAAACTGGGAGCGAAGCGTGAGCGCTGCCGCTGCCTTCGCCGTATAATCGAGCAACAGCTTGAGATATTCGACTGGAGCTGCGGGATGCACAATCATGCCTACAGCCGAAAATACCTGGCCAAAACAGACGACCGGATGACACAGCAGAGCCTTCTCTTCGTCGATGTGGAACCATAATTCGGTATCTGAATCATTCAAATCCAGATGTTCTACCTCATGCTCGTACCAGGTATAGATTGCTTGCTCCATCTCCGGAGCAAGTTCGGGCACAAAGCTACCCGGCTCCATAGACGAGATGTACACCACCGGTTTTGCAGCGTATTCATGCAACAGGTTCAGCACAGCAGACATGTCCGTACTCTGTAATGTACGCTGCTGAAGCTGGCGGGAGTAGGCTTCCAGACTTTTCAACAGTTGGTGCTGATGATTAATGAGCAGAGAGTGAATATCCTGTGTAATCTCGACAAAACGGACCGGTTGCTCAAATACGATCAGCGGAAACTGGTGTCTGTCCGCCAGTTCAATCAGTTCTTCCGGGATTCCGAATATGCTGGTACCAAACTCCACACACAGCCCGGCTGCCTCACTGCCAATGAGCTGAAGCAGATACTCTTCGCGCCCTTCTTCCGATTGAAGCCACAGTCCAGTGGATAAAATAAGATCATGGGGGCTTACGAATGGAGATACATTGGTAATCTCCAATACATGAACCCAGCCAACCTGACGGTTCACTCCATCCTTCCCTGCCGCTAGTCGTGCTCGGCCAAATACCGGACGTGCAAGGATATCTTTGATCGTAAACACACGGTCATTTCGCAATGGCGATCCCTCTTCGTGTTATTTTTTCTTACATTATAATCCATGGACAAATGTCCTGAACAGTCTTTTTCGACAATATGTTGAGTTCAATTTCTAAAGATTAGACATCAAGTAAGGTGCAAAACGATTATCCAAGTCATAAACTTGTAGTATAAGCTAACAACCAATAAATGGACGAGGTGCATGGTGATGAGAATCGGAATTCCCAAAGAAATCAAGAACAATGAGAATCGTGTAGCAATGACTCCGGCCGGGGCTGCTGATTTCATCAGAGCCGGTCACCAGGTACTGATTGAACAAGGCGCGGGGAACGGCAGTGGATTCACGGATCATGAATATCAAACTGCGGGCGCCGAGATTCGGATGGATGCCAAGTCCGTGTGGACCGAAGCCGATATGATCATCAAGGTGAAAGAACCGCTTGCCAGTGAATATGGATATTTTCGTCCGGGACTGATTCTGTTCACATACCTGCACCTCGCAGCGGAACCGGAGCTTGCCAAAGCCCTTATTAAAAGCCGGGTAACGGCTATTGCGTATGAGACGCTGGAGGTCAACAGCGCTCTCCCCCTGTTAACCCCTATGAGTGAAGTTGCAGGCCGTATGGCCTCCCAGATCGGAGCACAGTTACTGGAGAAAACGGAAGGTGGCAAGGGCATTCTGTTGTCCGGTGTACCCGGCGTCAGTCGGGGGAAAGTGGTCATTATTGGTGGCGGAACGGTGGGAACAAATGCAGCCAAAATTGCTATTGGTCTTGGCGCCGATGTGACCATCCTTGACCTGAATCTGAATCGTCTGCGGCAGTTGGATGATATCTTTGGCAATCAGATCCACACGCTAGTATCTAGCCCGTCCAACATCGCAACAGCTGTTGCGGCGGCAGATCTGTTGATCTGTGCGGTGCTGATTCCGGGCGCCAAGGCGCCAACGCTTGTCAGCGAGCAAGTGGTGAAGACGATGGCACCGGGTTCGGTCATTGTGGATGTGGCGATTGATCAGGGCGGGATCGTTGAGACCATTGATCATATCACAACCCACGATGAACCGACCTATGTGAAACATGGCGTCGTGCACTACGCGGTGGCGAACATGCCGGGCGCCGTGCCGCGTACGTCCACGGTGGCGCTGACCAACGCCACCATGCCTTATGCGCTGCAGCTGGCCAACCACGGTGCAGCCGCCGCGATTCGCGGCAGTTCGTCCATTCGCAGCGCGGTTAACGTGCTGAATGGACACATCACGTATGAGGCGGTTGCCCGGGATCTCGGGCATGCCTATGTTCCTGCGGGTCAGGCGCTGGAGAATACCGCCGCTGTCCAGTAATCTTGCTATGATCGTTCCACCCGGCGTCTTGTCGCCAGGCCTGTGGAACGCAATAGAAGCGCAAGTCGGGTAGATGATGTTCCCGGCTTGCGCTTCTTGATTTTTTTCACATATAGGATAGCTTGTTGGTTGGTTTAAGGCCTTTTGGTTCCTCCGGTTTTGGCGCTTCAGACTGCTCGCTCACTGCATACTTCGCGGAAGTTGCAGTCCCTGCAGGACCGGTGCGAAGGCATCGCCGTAAAGTAGGTGACGTCCTTGGGACGGTTGTAATACTCATCCTCCACGCAGGATCGCATCTCCTCGATGTAACGCCCTACGTTCTCTTCTACCTTCTGTATATCCTCTTCCGTTGCGGTAAACTCTCGGTGCTTTCCGGTTAACAAGTACTCCACTCGCAGCTCAATCTGCTCCAAGGGAACCCGGTAATGCTCTCTCACATAGGACGCGTACAGCATTAGCTGATCCGAGAAGTCATCTTCCTTGCCCGTCTTCCAGTCCACAATGACAATATTGCCGTTACTGCGTCGATACAATAAATCCATCTTCACATACACACGCGTATCGTGCAGCATCATGGTATCCCATTTCTCGATCTCCAGAATGTCCGTACTTGCTCGGGACAAGTCCTCCCACGTAAGCGTCTGGTACAGGTTACCGACACAGGCCGAAGCCCGTTCCTTAATCGTGGCGATCCGATCATTCAACGTGTCATCCCCGTAATAGATCTCGGACAGCATCGTGCGATTCTTGGGGTTCAGTCGCCACTGATCCGCGTCCATGGATTCCACATACGCCTGATTCAGCAGCTTGCGTATCGTCTGTTCCAGAAAGTGTTCACGCGGTTTATCTTTGCCCTCTTCCCTGCTGCGTACCGCCGACTCACACATCCGATGCGCGAGGTCCCCGAAGACAAGGTACAGATTACTGAGCTGTTTCAGACGGTACAGACGAACCTGCATCTCATCAGCAGAGTCTTTCTTCCAGCCGTTATGGGCACCGTAATAATGATAATAATATTTGCGCAGGCACTCATCGAACATACTCGCCCGCGACTGCGAATAAGACCACTGCGGGTATTGTGCCATAAGTAATCTGCCTTTCTGTATGCCGGATCTGCATAAGATCCCTTGATGCTCACAGTATAAAGCCCGGGCAATCTTGCCGCAAGCGTGCTTCCGTTATTTTCTTCTGACGCAACCGTTTCCGATTCGATCCGTATCGTTTATATAGTAACATCACCAAAAGATGAAATTGCGGAGCAGAACGCATAATATACTCTATAGAGGGCACGAATCCGGGACCTGGATGCTAGTACGGGTCTAGCCCGGGGACAGTGCGGGCCTGGCGCTAACGAATCTCACACACCTTATCACGTGGATCACGAGGTTTTACGGAATCTAACGAACCCCAGACAAGCTAATTAGTCTTATTTCGGTTGTAGAACGTGTTTATTGCAAGCAAATGAGTCAATAGCGTGTCTCTGATTCGTTACATTTTCAGATCTGCCGATTTACGTGAAATAAGACTTACTCCGTTCGTTAGAAAATGATTATATGAAAAAAAATTGTACAGGCATATCCTAAAAGGAGGCACCACCCATGAATCGACCGGATTGGTTCCAGGCGGAAGAAGCATTACAACAGATCCAAGTCATCGGAAGCGACCGGAATGAGCTCGTGAACATCATCGGCGATGTAGAAGGATTGAATTGCATTGGCACAGGTACGGATGCGGCTGTATTTTCGTATGACGGCTTGCCGCAGTATGCCTTCAAGATGTACTCGGATCATGCCTTGGACAAACTCGAAAATGAAAAACAGGTATACGAACAGCTCAAAGGTCTGCCATACTTCCCTACCTATTACGGCAGCGGCCGGAATGTACTCGTGATCAGTTTTGAACCCGGGGATACCTTGCTGGAATGTTTGGAAAAAGGAATCCCTGTCCCCGAGCAGGTAATGCTCGATGTGGACGCAGCGCGAGAAGCCGTTCGCAGCCGCGGGTTGAACCCTCGCGACATTCATCTGAAAAATGTAATACTTCAGGATGGACGCGGGAAAGTGATTGACGTATCCGAGTATATCCAGGACGGCAATGACAATCGCTGGGAGCATCTCGTCTGGGCTTATCACAACATCTATCCGCGGATCAAAGGAACGCCCATATCTCCACGCATGCTGCAAACGATCAAATGGGGATACAATCAGTTCGATCATGCCAACGTCAAAATGGACGACCTCGCCAAGAAAGCCAATCGTCTGTTCTCCAGATTTATGAAATAAGCACGTTGTACACATAGATGATTGTCTTGATATGATTGAATCAAAACCACCCGGATAACAGCCTTGAAGAGGCCTTTATCCGGGTTATTCTTTGTATATGTGCGTATGCGCATGATTATTGTAAAGGTAATCACTGTTGTGCGCTCTACTTCTACTTCTACTTCTACTTCTACTTCTACTTCTATTTCTGCTTCTGCTTCTGCTCACATTTGTGATTGCGAGTTGCATATGGCTACAACCTTCGTTATAGACATTTTATTCGAGACTACTGGTAAACTGGCCGTACTCAACCTTCTTTTCTCCCCCGCCCCTGTGAGGGGGTCATGCCCTTGTACTGTTTATATAACTTCGTAAAATAGTTGGCATTGTCGCAGCCGACTCTGGCGGCGATCTCTGTAATGGTCAGACTACTGCCTTGCAATAGTTGCTCTGCCTCACTCATCCTGCAACCGTTCACGTATTCCACAAAGGTACGTCCGGTCAGCTTTTTGAACATTTTGCAGAAGTGATACGCATTTAATCCCACATGACTTGCCGCTTCCGTAACAGACATCTTACCTGTGGGGTCCGCTTCAATCTGTGCAATCAACTGTTTGAAACGTTCGCGGTTTGGAAAATACGATCCGACCGTTTTATCCGGTAGCTGCTGCGGCATAAAGGTTCGCGCAAGCAGGGTGAACAAGGCATGCAACTTGGACTTCACCACGAGCTGATAAGCCGGGGGCTGTAACGCCATTTCCTCCACAGCTTCATTCAGCAGAGAATAATAGCCTGTGCAGGCTGTATTTTCCTCTGCCGGTTTGACCGGAAATCTCACTCTTCCTTCCAAATACGGCGCGACATATTGCTCATGCACAGGATCATGAGTGAAATCATGGAACAGTGCACGGTTGACCACAACGGAATCATAATGCACATCCCCCTCATCCAGAGCATATCCGACATGTAATGTACCTCCAGGAATGATGATGACCTCACCTGCTCGAACCACATAAGGTTTGCTATCAATATGAAACAGCGCACTGCCCTTGCGCATAATAATCAGCTCAAAATGTTCATGCCAATGCAAATACAAAATGCACTCTTCAGCTTTCATATCTGAACACCGATTTTGGAACAGCTGAAATGGATGTGATTTATGGTCAATTCGGGTATTTTCGTGAAGCGCTTTCAGATCCAGCACGACTTCTTCCCCCTCTTCACAAGATCCGACTATTATTACACAAGATTGTTTAGAGCCATCCCGTTAATCCACGGCTATAATGAGTGTGTCACGAAGTACTATAAGCCAATATTGGAGTGAAATACAACCATGAATAAATCATTACGCATCGGTACCCTTGTAGGCGGGCAGGACGCCGTCCGCGTTATCCCGCAGATCATGCAACATGGCTTCGAATCATTTAACCTGACCTTCTGGCAAACAACTGGTGACCTGGACTTGGCAGAGACAGCCAAACGTGTCCGTGAAATCGTGGACGAACAAGGTATTGTCATCTCCGCGGTGAGTGTATTTGGTAATCCGCTAACTGGAGCCGGAGACAACGCCGATACACTGGCAAGCTGGGAGCGAGTGATCGATCACGCACAGCTCTTCGGTGCAGATATCGTCTCCGGGTTTACCGGACGTCTAACCGATCAACCCATTAACGAGTCCATCCCCCGGTTCAAGGAAGTATTTGGTGAACTGGCACGTAGGGCAGCAGACCGGGGTGTACGGATTGCTTTTGAAAACTGTGATATGGGAGGCACCTGGCAGACAGGCGACTGGAACATCGCACATAATCCAACGGCCTGGGAGATGATGTTCGATGCTGTTCCGGATGAAAATGTAGGCCTGGAGTGGGAGCCTTGCCATCAAATGTCCAGCCTGATCGATCCTATTCCACAGCTACGCAAATGGGCTCATAAAGTCTTCCACGTACATGGCAAAGATGCCACGATTGCCTGGGATATTGTCAAGGAATATGGCGTGCATGGCCCACGTGAATTTGTCTGGCACCGCACACCCGGCTTCGGGGATAACAACTGGGCAGACATTATCACCATTCTGCGCCAGAACGGCTATCAAGGCACGATTGATATTGAAGGCTGGCATGATCCCGTCTACAAAGACGAACTCGAAATGACCGGACAGGTGCATGCATTGCGATATTTGAAACAATGCCGCGGCGGCGATTTTGTGCCCAATCCGGTATAGGAAACCATGCGAGGCTGTATAACACAATCCATGCAAAGGAGATGAGAACATGACTCATCCTTATCGGGTAATTATTGCTGGCTGCGGTGCCATGGCAAACACGTGGGCGGACTATGCCTTGCAAAGGCCAGATACAGTAATCGTCGGACTGGTCGATCTGTATGAACAGACAGCCCTTGCTTTTGCTACAAGACATGGCCTCACCTGCCCCACGTTCACCGATATCCGTGAAGCCATTCAAACGACTGGTGCAAATATCGTATTCGATGTCACGATTCCGGCGAGTCATTACGGCATTGCCATGACAGCCTTGAAGGAAGGATGCCATGTATTTGGCGAAAAACCACTGGCAGAGTCCTTCTCAGACTGCACAGATATTGTGCAAACCGCTCGCAGCACAGGACACATTCAAGCTGTCATGCAGAATCGTCGTTTTGATCCGCGTATCCGCGCCTACCAGCACCTCATTTCCGGCGGAGCTATAGGGCAGGTAGGTTACGCAGGAGCCGACTTTTTCCTCGGGCCACACTTCGGCGGATTCCGTGATCTGATGGATAGTCCACTGCTGCTCGATATGGCGATACATACGTTTGATCAGGCACGGTATATTCTCGGAGCCAACCCGGTATCTGTGTACTGCCATGAGTTCAATCCTCCAGGTTCCTGGTATCAGGGCAATGCGATGGCGTTATGTATATTTGAGATGTCCGACGGGTCCGTATTCAACTATCGCGGGTCCTGGTGCGCAGAAGGTGTACCCACATCATGGGAAGCAAGCTGGCGCGTAATCGGTGAAAAAGGTACCGCCATCTGGGATGGTCATGATGACATCTATGCTGAAGTAGTTACTGCGCAAAGCCTGGATGCTGACGGCAAACCATCCTTTTTCCAGCCAAGTGAGCGGATTGAAGCGGAACTGCCTGTCATGGACAAAACAGGACATCACGGCTGTCTCGAAGACATGTTCGCCGCACTGGAATCCGGCCGACTGCCTGAGACCGATTGCAGTGATAACCAGTTCAGCATGGCCATGGTCCTCGCTTCCCTGGAAAGCGCCCGCACAGGACAGAAAGTGTTCATCGCCGATCTACTGAAAAACACATAGCGAAGCGCCTGTGTTTTTCATATTAAACAAAGCCCAACTGCAAAGTTCAGCAGTTTGGGCTTTCTTGTTTTTTACCTACTCTCCTATTCTAAAAATGATATCGTTCAAAAACAGTCGCGCTCGATAGTGAAAGTAGTGTAGGGGACGAAATCGATTCTGAAGAAGCAAAGTGTTCGCCTAAAAGCTTTCTGAAAGAAAGCTGCATCGGAAGCATACGCTTATCACCGGATTTCGACTTTACAAAAGTCGATCAGGAAATCCGGAGATAACAGCGATCAAAAGAACGATTCGTAACCGGAACGGCTGCTTCACGAGCAGTGAGCAATTTTTTTGGAACTTTCATCATTTTAAAGAATTCCTTTTTTCATTGCCTTATACACCAACTGCGAGAACAGGCTGTTGGACCAAGCAAACCATGGTCTAGTGAACGTGTTGGGGTCATCGGCGTGGAAACCCTCATGCATATATCCAGTACCTGCATCCGTGTTCTCCAGTAGTTCAATCATCGCCAGCATTTCCTCGTCATTGTCTGCAGTCAGACCCTGCATGGATAGCGCCATGTGCCAGATATATCCCGGAGGGGTATGGGGGCTACCAATACCTTTGGCTACCCGCCCTTCATAATAAAACGGATTTTCCTTACTTAAAATGAATCGCCGTGTGTTCTGATACACCCTGTCTTCAATCGAAGCATACTCCATATACGGAATGGACATCAGTCCCGGCGTGCCCGCATCATCCATCAGACAAAAGTTGCCGTAACCGTCCGTCTCATAGGCATAAATCTGCCCATACTCTGGATGACGGTAAGTACCGTACAGGGCAATACCGTGTCGTATTTCTTCTTCCAAACGAGCCATCCGGCTTACCAGTTGTTTATCCCGGAACACCCACTTCGCGATCTCCCCCATCTGGCGCAAGGTTACCGCAGCGAACATATTCGCCGGAATATTATAATGAAAATCACAGGCATCATCACTCGGACGAAATCCGGACCAAATCATCCCCGTATAATTCACCGGCATACCCAATCCTTCATTACGCAGCGTATCATGGGCAGGACAATTGCGCCGCATGAACCGGTAAGATGAACGCTCTGCGTGATGCTGCTCCGTCTCCCATAGTTGTACGATATTCTCCATCACTTTCTTGAAGCGCTCATCGAATATATCCGTAAGTTCCGTCTCCCGCCAATATGTATAAGCCAGCTTCATGGAGAAACAAAGAGAATCCAGCTCAAACTTCCGTTCCCACACCCAGGGCGACATCTCCGTCTCATCATTGGCGTCCCAATGCCATCCATTCGCCGTTTCATTGAACGCATTGGAATAGATATCCATATCAGCGTAGAACGTATGCCGTTTGATCAGGCCTCCGATAATACGTTGCAACTTCTCGTCATCCTTCGCAAGCGGAACATAATGCATAACCTGCTCTACGGAATCCCTTAACCACATGGCGGGAATATCCCCTGTAATCACAAAGGTTGTCCCATCCTCCAATAGCTTCGTGGTCGTTTCCAGTGTATTCGGAAAACAATTGCGAAACTGAGTCAGCAATCTCGGTCGATGTTGCAAACGCTCGTCCGCCTCAGTCAGAATATCCTGCACAGCTTGCGGCAATTCCAGATGCGGCATAGGGATTTTCGGTAATCTGAACTGTTCCATGGATGTTGTCTCCTTATAACTATATTGTTATTTTTGTTATGATAATTTATAATAACATTATTATTTGTAAGTGTACTGTGTCAGAAGATGATCGTCAAATGAAGGAGTAATGATATGTCACGCAAAGTATCCATTCAGACGCTGGCTGACCAGCTCGGATTATCCAAATATGCCGTCTCCCGCGCACTCAGTGGCAAGACGGGTGTCAGTGAAGCAACACGCGCACGGGTACTGGAACTCGCTCGGGCTTTAGGATATCGCCAAAGTACTCCGGGTGCTAACAATAGTCCTGCTACTGCAAACCATGCAGATCCGTCCGATCCACCGTTTGCTCTCATATGCATGAATCAGCTCAACCGCGGTGAACCTCACTACTGGCAACGTGTTCTGTCAGGCATGATCTCCGCCTGTAATGAGCGTGGTTGGCATCATGCCATTGTATCTCCCTCACTCGGAGTGACGGACGAGAACACCTCTCCCGAAAAAGCTATTGCTCCTCACTTGGACTGGGAACGTTGTGCCGGGATTATTGTCATGGGGGCTTTCCCTCATACGGTTCTGCAACGACTCTCTCAGACGGGTCGGCCTATTATTTTGGTAGATCATCAGGAACCCCTGCTGAATTGTGATACGATCAGCCATGATAATCTGGAAGCTGGCATCACCGTGGCTAGATATCTAATGTCTATGAATTGCCGAAGGATCGGCCTTATCACAGATGATGGTCGTGCTGCGAGTTTCGCCCAGCGGAAAATCGGGATTGAGTTGGCTCTGAACCATTTCCATGTGGACACCAGTCATACGACCAGCTTCAGAGAATGGAATATTCCGTATGAGAACGGCGAATGGGTTAACCAATTGGCTACCGCCATTCAAAACATGCCAGATGACAAACGTCCCGATGCCTGGATTGGTGTTAATGATGATATTGCTTTGCAATGGATGCATAAATTACAGGAGATGGGCATCTCCACGCCTAAAGATTGTCTTGTCATCGGTATCGACAATGTACACTCTGCGGTTACGTCCTCCCCGCCCCTGACCACAGTTAATCTGTGTAAAGAGGAACTTGGACAGCGTGCCGTTGAAGCTTTACAACGCCGGATCGAACGCCCGGGGACGCCAAAAGAAACGGTTATGTTATCCACTACGTTGATTCCAAGGGAATCGGCATAATTCGGAAAGGGTAACCGCTCTTTTCTGAAGATGAATTCTTTAGGTACTCGTATTCCCCGTAAATCTGGTGCATACAAAAGAGGCCCCGCATATTATGCAGGGTCTCTTTCGTATATTAGGCTTATATGCTTATATTTCTTTTAAATTCACACTTAAATCTACTGATCCATCCACCCATCCTTATATCATTCATTCGAAGCTTCATTTACTTCATGTCTGAGAATTGTATTAGTCGTTATTTTATCCAAGGCAAGCTATTGTACGACGGAAGGTCCACTTCCCAATTTACATCACGGAACTCTCGGTTAACTGCGGTTCGCTTCAAAGTGAATTTCGTTCCATTTTCTTTTTTAAAACCATGGATAATCAACCTGAGATCACCTACGATGTATTCTTCGTTTTTATTAGGCTGATTTGTAGTTCCCATCACTTCAACGGGATACTCCTTTCCTTCATGATCTATAGCCACCCATTGATCTCCATTAATATCATTTTGAAAAGTCCCTAATCCCTCCAAAACAAGAGAAGAGTTCCCTTCAAAGTTTCCTTCCGGTAGCTTTAATGATTGCTGCACTGGCCAATAATTATATTTGGAAAACAAAATTTTATCTCCAAATTGTTCAAGCTGTAGTACGTAAGTGTAGAATTCAGCATCCTGACGCATCTTTTCTAAATCCACTTCCACGGACTTCTCCTCCCACACCGGGATGGTATAGCCATCCAGGACAAAGCGAATCTTCTTCGCATCCACCGTAACATAAGCAGGATCCCATGTCTCAGAAAGCCTCATCTGACCATCATTATCCTCACTCAGTCTACTCATATCTCGGAACCGAAATTTGGCTTGACGGGCATTGGGTCTGTTCTCGTTAAAAATTCGATACTCATTCGTTTCTGGAATTTCGATATGATACATTAAATCCATATCATCCGCCCAATTCTCTCCGACTTTGGCACGAAGTTGATCTTCCAGACTGATGTTCATGTCAAGGCGGGTCCCGTTTGGCGTGCGTACAAGCTGTGTCATATCCAGTTTCAAGCCCTCAGGAGTAGTGTAGGTGTTGTCCATGGGAGCCTCAACAGCCATTAATTTGGCTTTGGTCATATCGATGTTGAATTGGAAGCTCCAATCCACCGTTGTATTACTTGCTGTAATTTTTCCAGTATCAAGATTAAAATGATCAGGGATTTTTATATAACTTAATTCCCCCCGTACAAATACGTGATCTGGAATATCATCATTCAGTTGGAATACAAACCTTTGATACTTCCCACTGCTAAGTCTCGTATCTACCGCCACGGAAGCAACACTGTTCCCTTTTTCATCTGTAACATGAATTCTTCCCGCATCCAGATAAACAGCCGGTATCGCGCTGCCTTTAGGGTCGCTTTGTTCTGTTATAATAATAATTTGTGAACGATCCACTAGGACATCGCTAATCTTGAGCGTATACCCCTGATCTAGAATTTGAATATTCGGGTTAATTACAAGATCAAGTGGTTTCAGACGTTTGTAATCGTCCGTCAGATAAGCAGATCTTATCTCTTCTGGTACAGGTATGTCGGCAAGCCGCTGATCCACAGCATTTACCGCGGGTTGTGCTGGCTCTGCTGTTCGTTCAAAAGCAAACCAGGCCCCTCCCGCAAGAATCACAACTGCCGCTGCAGCGATTCCAGTCCGACGCATCCAATGCGCTCTCATGGATTTTTTCACGAATGGATACTGATCTTCTCCACTTTCCATAGACACGCCATCCAACTTCTGCATGACCTTAAGCGTAAAATCTACGTCCGGCTCCTCACGATACAAGTGCTCCTCCCACAACCGATCCTCATCCTTTGAAATAGGCTTCATACGTAGCTAAACCTCCTTTGCGTTCCATTTGCTTCCTCAGCGTTTTTTTCCCGCGATAAAGGGCGTTGCGCACTTTGGTTGAACTCATACCTGTAATGTCTGCAATCTCTTCATAGCTCAACTCGTTTGTGTACTTCAGTAATAACACCAGGCGATACGATTCAGGTAACTGTTCGAGCTGTCGATATATCTCACGCTGCATCTCTTTATGCAGCACACGTTTTTCCGGTGTTTCATTACTGACAGGTTCGATCCTCTGATCGACCGGAGACATGACGGGTTTCTTTTCCCGTATAAAATCCCGCATCCGATTCACCGCAATGGTGTACACCCACGACGAGAAACTGCTTCCCTCCCGCCGCGACGGGAGATAACGATAGATACGAATGAACGTATCCTGAGCGAGATCCTGTGCATCCGGATGACTCGCGCCCATTCCGCGCATGATGCCGTAGACTTTATTTTTATATCGATCCACTAGCACGGAGAACAACTGCTTATCCCCTGCAACAATGCGCTGAATAAGCTCCTCCTCCGGTATCTGTTGAGTCATGTAATCCCCCTTCTCTACAGCTTCCATGCATGGTTCTGTACTATATAGACGGAAGCCGTTCCCGAAACCTCTCACTTTATCCAAAAAAAGAATTCGCCCTTATCGGCAAAGCCGACTGGGTGAACTCTGCTTACTTGCCTCCTAATCTTCCCTGTTCTTCTCCGCAACAAAATCAGCAAGCTGGGAATAGATCGCCACAATCTCATCCATCGACATGCGCACGAGTCCACTGGACGACGGAGCGACGAACTCCTGAATTTCCTTGACGACCGGGTCGTCCTGAAATCCCCATTGCACTTTGGCGCGCTTGCTGTACTGGGTGTATACACCTTTTCCGACAAAACAAGCGATGTCCGGTCGGTATTTCTCCAACTTTTGCCGTAAAATCTGTCGTCCTTCTGCGTACTCTTCCTTCGTAATATCCTCCATACCTCTGGTGGGACGGGCCACAATATTCGTGAATCCATATCCCAGCTTCAGCAACTCTCCATCCTCCTGTGCATCATATAAACGCGGGGTTAATCCCGAACGTTCAAGAATGCGCCAGAACCGGTTTCCTTTGTAAGCATAATGATGACCCGTCTCTCCAGACGTAATGCTCGGATTGAAGCCTATAAACAATATCGATAAACCAACATCCAGATGATCTGGAATCATGATGGGAAGCCCCCTTATCTTTTTTAGCTAATTAAATCTTTCGTGTGTGTATAAAATGATATAATAAGCAAAGTATTTTCGAAATCGGATTGAAATTTTCATGAAAAAGGAAGCTGAACTAATGATTGCAGACATCATGCTTGAAGTCGTCCTGCCCGTCTTTCTCCTGATCGCCGTCGGGTCCTGGATGCAAAAGGTGTTCAAGCTGGACTTGTACACCCTCGCCAAAATCAATTTCTATTGTATTACCCCCGCAGCCGTCTTTATGAGCATGTACCACTCGGATATGTCGGGCGAACTGCTTGGGACCGTGACACTCTTTTACGCGATATATGTATTGATTCTCTATATTGTAGGTTCTGTATTTGCGCGCTCACTTCGGATGAATAAAGGCATGAAGGCTGCTTTCAACAACAGTATTATGCTGGATAACGCAGGCAACTATGGACTGCCCATCAATGCACTGGTATTCCGCGGGGATCCACTCGCCTCTTCCATTCAGGCACTGGTCATGTCTTTGCAGGCATTACTGACATTCACCTATGGTGTGTTGTCCATTCAGGGCGCGAAGCTCAAAGGTAATTACCGTGCCGTGATTATTGGATTTCTTAAAATGCCCGTTCCGTATGCACTCTTGCTGGGGATTCTGTTACACATGTGGAAGGTTCCCTTGCCTACGTTCCTATCCATGCCACTGACCTATGCGCAGCAAAGTATGGTTGCCGTGGCGCTTCTGACACTCGGGGCACAGATTGTAAAATATCCAATTCAACTGTATCGCCTTGATGTGTATATTAGCACATTTTTGCGTCTTCTGATTGGCCCGGCTATCGGGATTTCAATTGTGCTACTGCTTGGGTTGGAAGGTATCGCTGCACAGGCACTTATTATCGCTTCCGGTATGCCGACGGGTGTCAACGCATCCATTCTTGCGGAAGAATACGATAACGAACCCGATTTTGCAGCCCAGACGGTGCTGATCTCAACGTTGCTTAATATCATCACCATTACGGCACTGATCTCTTATGCCAAAACGTTCTAGATGAGGAATGTGCGTAAGTACATACCTCCGTTAAGACCAAAATCAAATTTACAAGTCCACGCCCCCTATAGGTGGTTGTGGGCTTCTTTGTTTATACTGTTCGTCCCACTTGCAGGAACAAAGTCTTACGAAGAGCACTTATTTAACCCAACCAAAGGACTGTTTTGCGCGTCAATTGCTTATTAGCCGTTGCGAATAAACGTTTCGACCTTTAAAATTAATGGGTAAATATTTCACAGCGTTTCATTTTTCATATATACATAATCTGTAGAAATTCTTAATTTTATCTTCCACGAGGTGAATGTCGTGACCAGGATTATTGTACCGCCTGAGCAGCTTCAGGTAATCTCCAACCAATTTGCTCAAGCTTCGGAACATAGTCGTAGCATGATTAACAATTTAAGCAGACATATAAGTACATTACAGAGCCAGTGGTCAGGAATCACACAAGAGCGTTTCTTTCAGAACTTTCAGGTGGCACATCGGCAAATGGAAAGATTCTCTAGCTCAGTCTCTGCGATTGGCACGGAACTACATACCATCGCAACTCGTTTCTCAGAAGCGGATCAATCTCAGGAGCATGGTGTACAGACCAGTACAAGCCAATCCGCTTCTGGGAAAGATGTAAAAACGACGCTATCGGATATATATGATCAAGGAAGTAAGTCTTGGAATATAATTAATGGGATTCATGGGAATGTAGGCCTGATTGGAACAGGACTATATTCTGCTATGGCTACGTCCATGGTACTCTCCAAAACGGTTCATTTCAAAGTAGATCCCCGGAACTCTAGCCGTGCCAAAGTCCATAATGCTCCGTGGGTGAAGGGAAAGGGAAATTCCTTTCTGAGCAACATGGCACGTAAACTGGATAAACAATTCCGCAGCCCGGGTCTGGTCATGAAAGGATTAAAGGGCTTTGATCGACTTGCAGGTAAATTAAAAGTAGGTGATATCGGGCTTGGTTTCAACAAAGCCAACAGCTTCGGTCAATGGACCCGCAATGTTATTGCCGGTGTGAATAAAGGTCAATACGGTATGAAAATTTCCAAAATCCCTACAATGATAAGCAAAAAACTGTTCCCCATCAACGTAGGACTTAATGTTTGGGATGAAGGGGTTAAAACGGTCTCCAAGTATAAGGAAGGAACATTAACCAAAACGGATCTCGCCGTGTCCACATCGAATATCGTGATCAAGTCTGCCTCTGCAGGAGCCGGGGCTATTGTTGGCGGGACCCTATTATCGTTCGCCGGGCCTGCAGGAACAGCAGTTGGAGCTTATGTAGGCGGAGCTATAGGTAGTTATGCCGGAAAACATATAGCCTCAGCGGCTGAAAAAGGGATTAGATGGGTTAGTAAACTCTTCAAATAATACTTAGGAGGTATCCATGCAGTTCGTTACATACCAACGCAAATATGCAATTCGTCATACGCTGATATCTGCTCTTTTTATCATTGCTGGATTTGTCTTGATTGGTGATGTTATCTATGGTGACAACAGCGTTCTTCAAACCTTGCACTTTACTAGTGCGGCATTCTTAAGCTTTTGGTTTGTGGGGCGTCTGTTTATCTGGAACATCACGAGAATATTTGGTACAAACATCTTATTTTCCTTCGACCTGTCTGGCATTAAGACAAATGCAGGAAAACAGTTATCTTGGAAGGATATACGCACCATTGATTTCGTAGCTCCGGGACTAAACAAATGGATTCAACCTACTCCATCCTATTACTTATTCAAAATGGTTGACGGAAAGAGCTTTAAAATATATACGTATAGTCTACTGAAACATCAGGAAAGTGACATTCTTAAAATACTTCGAAAAACCTGGAATGAGCACAAATGACCTTCTAAAAAAAGTAACCTGTATCTATCAATCTACATAGAAAGTAGGCGGTTAAGCTCATGAATAAACGACTTGTTACCTTATCCATTGAAGAATTTGGATTTGCGCTGGCCACACTTGGCGCAGAGGACATTGCAGCCGGTCTCCTAAAACCGATGTATGGCGAGTTATCTGAACAACACTGGGAACTCGTTCTAAGGGCTGCCTCTCACGGTCTTTTATCCAAGGGGCTAATCTTGCATATGGAAGATACCAAGATAGAGATCGAGTCGGAGTTTTTGAAGATGCTTATGCATTTTGCCCAAAGCCGCAGCATGATTAGAGCGTACTCAGACAGCCTTGAACAAGAAAAGGTATTAACCATTCACAAAAGTACGGATAACAACGATACATACCTCTATCATTTGGCAGTAGATCAACGTGTGCATTTGTTCACCTGGACAGAACCTGAGGAATGGGAAGAGGAGTTGTTCCGATTTTACATAGGGCAACACAAACCATTCATTGATAAACCTACTCAGTTCACGATAACGGAGGAACAATGGACTGTCCTGACGAACGAGGAAAACCATATTTTTTTAGATAGATTCATGGATGATTGGGAGCTTCCTCTAGAAACACGCGAGTTATTGAAGGTATGGCATAACTCTTTTGAAGCTTCTGGTCGTAGTGTGGATAACCTCAGCATCATCAATTATGCCGAAGATGTAATTCCTCTGCCTGATCAAGCTCTCCTGCTGCTTCATACCGAACAAGGTATCTGGAGCATGACTAACAGAGATTCCACCAGCGAAAGTGATTCTAACATCGAGATTGACCAGCACACCAATTCCTCCTTTCGTAAACAATTGCGAGAATGGATCGATCTCTTCGCGGTCCCTGTCTCCCATACTTAAATGTGTAGCACACGCAAAAAAAAGTCCAAGAGCCACCACCTTTGGTCTCTTGGACTTCTTCCATTATTTAACCCATGAACTCTCAACTGCCTGCTCAGCCTACTTGTCATGCAGCCTGCCATAGGACTATGATTCAAACGTCGTTCGTTCCGGGAACTTGCCGCCTTCCCTGAATAAACATCGTACCAGTCGCTGCGCGGCTCGGTTAAAGAAAAAACTCGGGCTTACCCCATCCACCTGGACAGGTTCCAGTTCCTTCACACTTTCCTTAATCTTATTCATCTCAATGAGCCCCATCTTTCGCTCATTCGGTCCGAAGCGATAAATAACCTTCTCATCGTCCTCCGTCTGTTTCACCAGCAGAATCACAGATGCCATACAGGTTACCCCCTATCGTTACGTTATGAGATTCCATTAATCACTTGCCTACTATAATTATTACCCAGATTCTAGTGGAAGGATATAGGACTTAAGTTAGTTATACCTAAATTAAATATCCTGATATAAAGATTCTCTGAAATGAGTCGTTAGGCTCACAAACACCGTGTTTACACTATCCCAATGGATAGTCACTGTCATGAAAGTGCGTACTGCCCAAGTCGTTTTTCTCCGTTTATACTAACCATATCTTGAATTTCCAAAGGAGAGAAACTTATGACTACAGCTCAAATATATAGCCACGGGGTCCCGTGGGAAGAGGCATTCAGCGTTGCTCAGGGATACAGCATTAACGGTACGATCTACATTGCAGGTCAATTTTCGCATGATATGCAGGGAACGTTTATTGGTGTCAATGATATTGAAGCACAGGTCCGCCAGACATTGGATAACTTGGATCGCGTGCTCGCAGGATTTAACGTGACCAAGTCGAACATTGCTGAACTGGAGATTTTTTTGGTTCACCCGCAGGAGCATCTTGAGCCATGTGTTGCTGTGTATAAAGAGTATATTGGTACTCATCGTCCGGCTGTTACAATGGTTGGGACATCGGGTCTGGCCTTCCCTCATCAACTGATTGAGATTCGCGCCGTTGCTCATACCAACTGATCCAGGTCATGTCAAAAGTTGCAGCGCCAAGTAAAATGGCCTGATGAGGTTTCGCTTTAACGAAGTTCATATACAAAAAAGAAGCAGGGCCGGATAAACTCCGAACCTGCTTCTTTATGAATTCTTATTCTTATTCTTATTATTTGACTTTCACCGTCAGCGTATTACCAGATGAAGTGAGGGATGCCCCAAGCCCTTCTACCAAAACTCTGAGGGGAATATACGTCGTTCCCTTAATTTCTTTGGGTGCTGCCTGTAGGGTGACTTCTTTCCCGTTAACCTTCACCTTTTTACTGCCCAAGGTAAAGATTAGCTTGTACTTGTCTTTGGTAACGGTAATGGTCTGAGTCTTACTGTCCCAAGACGTTTTGGCTTTCATTGCTTTGGCCATCTCACGCAGAGGTACGAGATTTGTGTTATTCATTATAATTGGAGATTCGGTGAAAATAACCTTGGAACCATTCACCTTCACCTGAACAGCAGACTTGATATATTCTGGTTTAGGAGTGGCTTTCTTTTGGGTTGCCGTTGAAGACTTATTACTTTTCTTGGTACTTCCTGAACTGGATGAACTTGTAGAGGAAGATTTGGAACTCGAAGAAGAACCTCCGTTGTGATAATGATATTCCCCTTGTTTCAGCCCCCATTTTGCACAGTTGGTTCGACAGGTATGTCCCCCATTTGCATCTGTTCTTCCCGGGTGAGCAGACGCAACGGTAGCAAAAATCATGAAAATGGCAAGCAAACTGCTTATTACTTTGATACGCATACGGATAACCTCCAGCAATTAGTTTGGCCAGAGTATCATACCATAATTACCCATACAATATAGGTGAATAACAAAAATTATTTTCATATAACAGTTTACAAACGCGGGTCTACTCGCTCCGACTCCAGCGATAGCGTTGCCAGCACGCATTCATGAATTCGTTCCACTGGCTCTCTGCGTATAAAGCGCTCAATCCCCTCCATGCCCAAAGCACTCTCCATTAAGGCGTGACGTTCTTTTTTGGACGTTTTGCGTTTACGAAGTCGGGACAGATTCTCGGGTGCCAGGTAGTCCATCCCATAGATGATGTGCAAATATGCACGTCCTCGTACTTTAATCGCAGGCTGAATCATTTTGTTATTATTCCAGGCGCGGAATGTTTCGGGTTTGATCACAATCCCCTCATGTCCTTCCGCCGTAATCTCATTCCACCAAAGAATGACATCCGCTTCATCTGCCTCACTTGCGATCACGCGATATTCCGTCTCCATCATCATGGTCGATATCCGGGCGAACTCACGGTTCTGCTCCATATGCCATTCATGCGTTTGCTCCCAAAATGCTCCCGTGCTATGTGCCAGTGTGTGGAACGGTGCAATCCGTATGTCCCCGATATCCTCCACATCCCAGCAGTATTTCTGGAATACATCGCGGAACGTCTCGGCATTAGCGAGTTTACCTGCTGTCTCCTGCAACCAGTCATCTACATTCCGACCTGCCGCTTGAGCTTCGCGCAGTTTGTCCAGCACTGTAGAGCGATCCATGAGCGAGGCTTCGGCCACATGTGCATATTGTGAAGCAATCAGCTCACGCGCCTTTAGATTCCAAGGTACAATCTCCGCATCGAGCAATACAAACTCCGTCTGATGACGCTCAAAATAACCGTCTACGGTCAAGTCCACATGTAATCTGGAAAGCACATCTTGCTCTGTCGAAGGGTCAAAAAAGGATCGGCCCGTCCGGGTCACAATGTTCCCCAACATCGGCCTACCCACTCGCTGCACCGCAGCTTGCTCATCGCGGAAAAGAAGCAAAATGGCCCGACTGCCCATGTGTTTCTTCTCGGCAACCATACGGGTAACGCCCTGTGAACGATAATAATGGAACGCATCCTGTGGATGCTCCAGATATCCCTCTACAGAACAGACACCCGGCGGAGGACTCATCGTAGGCGGGATGTAAATCAGTTCTTCCAGAGGCACAGTATAATGGGAAAACGTATCAATCGCCGTCTTCGCCACCTCACCGTGCACAGATACATCAAGTTTGGATGCTGTCTGAACCGTGAAACCCTCCTTAAACTTACGTATGTTGGGCGGAGCAAAACGCCGCTGTTCCCAGCGCTTTAATGGACTATCCGGATCCCTCGCATAATCCTGCTTCGCCGGAACACTGACTGCCTCACGTTCTGGCATTCGCCAAGCAGTGAGCATGCCACCAAAAACGACACCTTGATCAATGTTGACCGTATCATTCACAATCGTAGGATATGGACGGGGATCATGTCCCCAGACGATGCATTCACCCGAATTGTGATCCACGTACCAATCCTTGCGCACAGGCCGACCCTGCTCATCCGTACCCTCCACATCGCCATATCGGCAGTAATCCTGAATGCGTTTGGACTGTTTTCCGATAAAATGATCTCGAATTCCCGCGTGTGCTACAACCACCTGTCTTACCCCGTTCCGGGAAAAGACCAGATGAGATGGTGCATCAAGCAGAAATGCCCTAAGCTCTGCACGTACTCGCTTTGCTGTCTCTTGGCCTTGCTCCCGCTCAAACTGTAGCAGTTCCATCTCCACCCGTTCGTCACCATGACTCAACGTAACGTCACGACCATCCAGATAACGCGCGATCTTCCAGCCGTGATTACTGTCAATCATGTAGGCGAGCTCGGCGGCACAATGCCGTTGCCAGAACAACAGACAATTTAATGATTCTGGCCCACGGCTCGTTACGTCACCAACGGAAACCAATTTCCGTCCTTCAGGGTGACGGTACAGACCACTTCCATCCTCGTCCACATACCCGAGACGCACGATTATTTCCATCATTTCATCGTAACAGCCATGAATATCTCCGATGATATCAATACCTGTACCCATGTCGGTCACCAGTGGATTGGATGTGCGGACAAACGTAATCTCATCCGGCCGCTTCAGCACATAACTGGCATCGAAGCCATCCTCACGGATCGAGCGTAATGTGCGCTTGAACTGCTGCACCTGTTGTTTCACCCGTTGACGTCCACGCGGATACTCCCGCTGGGCATCACGTTCCAGCAGCTCTTTTTCAGGGATATCCAGCACCACAGCAATCACAGGCACATGAGCCTTTCTTGCCACCTGAATCAGGCGCTCGCGATCCTCGGGATACAGATGTGTCGCATCCACCCAGGTCAGCTTGTTCAGACGGCAGCGGGTTGCCAGCATCGCCTCCATCGCCTCAAATGCTTTGGCCGATACTTGCTGATACTCCGCATAGATCACATCCGCTTCACTGCGGGGACGGTGTTTCCAATCCACATACTCATCATCTCCAACCAGCATGCGGAATTGATCTGACGAGACGGCTTCTGTGCGGCGAATGACACTTTCTGCAACGAGACGATCCAACATCGTACTTTTGCCACTGTTGGACGGGCCAACAAGAACGACGATACCTGCATAGGGCAGACGGATCTCCCGCTGTCTTTCCTTCATCTCATTTTTCCGATCCTGCTGTCCTCTGCCCACACTAGCTGTTTCACTAGAACCCGTTTTTCCACTCATGATAGACTCTCCTTTCTCCGTTCAAAAATGACCAGTTGGGTAGGTTGTCCATAGCCCTCTACATGCTCACCGATACCCTTAATTTCATAGCCATAGTTCCCGTGCTGCGTCCATTCCTCACACCGGGAAGCCAGCTCCGCACGAGTCCATTCAAAGCGATGATCATGGTGACGGAAACTTTCCTGCTCCATTGCATACACTTCGTTATATTCTTTGTTTGGTGTAGTGACCAGCAGCACTTCTGGCTGATAATCGTTCATGATTGTATCCATAATTCCGTTCAGACGATATTCCTCGATATGCTCAACCACTTCGCACAGAATCATAACGTCCTGGTTTTGCATCTGCTCGTCAAAATAAAACAGTGAACCGATGATTGGCTCCGGCATAGCCACCACTCCAGAACGACCCTCCAGCTTCGCGAAGCGCTCCATAGCCCGGAGCCGCGACTGACCGGAAGGTTCAACGGCCAGAATTGCCTCCACACCGGGAATGTACGCCAAACGGGCAGACAGCTTGCCTTCACCCGCTCCCATATCAACAATGCTCCGTTTGACTGGCAACGCTTCAACCACATCTGTAATCGCACGATAACGCAACTCGTTTAGCCGCACAGGAGGTTCAGATTGTTCAGATTGCCCGCCATCTCCTCCAGCTGTACCTGTATCTACATCAGCAATCTTTGCATCACCATCTTCTATCTCTGTATCTGCATCCGTACCTTCACCTGGACCTCTAGGATCTGCATTCAGTTGCATCTCATCGTTATCGGACTCGGACCCCAGATACTCTTTTTCTCCTTCATCCCGATGCCCTGCTTTTTTCTCCTGAATAATCGCTTCCGAGATGTGACCTATTCCTCTCTCCTGTCCAAGAGACGCAGACAAAGCACCCTCTTGTCGCTCATACTGCCGAATCAGTTCGGCAAAACGCAACGTACGCTTCACAATGAGTTCTTTCAGTGGGTGAGCATCCAGCCACCCTTCACCATACCGTTTGATTTTATCGATCTCATCTTCACTGATGAAATAATGTTTGTAATTATCCAGCACTGGAATCAGTAGAAAAAGCTGACGCAGTGCATGTTGTACCGTATTACGTCCACGCAGGATGATATGGCGAACCGTGCTTTTATTTTTCAGATCAAATGAATACGATAGTTCTCCACGCTCCACCGAAACGGCGTATCCTAATGGCGAGAATAATTCTTCCACAACTCGATCCGGCAGATCGGAAGCCACTGGGCCAAAGGTCAGTTCCAACTCGAAAGCATGCCCTACCCATTGCACATAGTCTTCCTTGGGCTTACCATTCAAGGCCGTCCCTAGCGCCCCACGTATGTAGGAGCAGAACAAGCTGCTGGTCACGAACTCACGATCATTGATATATTGCGTTATGTCATATCCATCAGGTGTACCTCTGACCAGATCCACAGGATCAGGCTCGGCATGAATCAGCACTTCTGTTTCGTTCTCTGTAGCCGTGGTGTACACCATTCTTACACGCACACCTTTGTCTACTCGGTCATATATATTCAGCGGATTCTTCGCTAACAAATGGGATACAACCCCCGCGTCAGCGCCGCTTGTTTTTAAGATCAGATGCATCAGTTCTCCTCCTTATATATAAAAAATGTCGTCACGCACTAGTGCGTTTCTTGCAAACCTGCTGAAAGCCCAAGCGTTCTTAAACGTCCCGGAGCCAGAGCAGCACAAGTACATGATGGAGCGCTAACGAATCGCTGGCGTCTTATTTCATGATGAGAAGCCCCCTTGAAACCTAACGAACCCAAGTCACGCTATATGGGGCTAAACCGCCATTTTCCAGCCTTTTATCCGACTTTTTCGGACAATAACGTGTCCCATGTTCCTTACATTTTAAAAAATCACCCTTGAGGCAACATAAGACGTCCTGTGTTCCTTAGAACATACTCTCCCTAGCAATTGCAATTCGTCACAATCAGCCAGCCGACCTGGACTATAAAACGTTCGGACGCGGACATTCATCATCGAATCGCTTGCCTGAGTGAGAAGAAACGTCCTAATTGTTCCCCCACACCTCTTGTAATGCAAAACGGAAAATCCGGTCCAATTCTTCAAATTGAATAATCCGCTCATTCTCCATCTGGCCGGCCAGTTGTTCAAAATGCTCGATCTTCTCCGTCAAAAAAGCTTGTATTGCGGGCAACTGCGGCTCCAGATCCAGTTCCTCGCCCGCCTTTTTCCGGCGTAGTAACTCATGAATCTCCGTATATAGCGGTGTAGTCGCAGGTACAAGTTCTTGAATCAGCTCTTCAAATGCCATCGGTGGCATCGCATCATAACGTTCGATCCAGCCACAAGCGAGTAAGGGGCGCAGCACATAGAAATACTTTTTAATCCTCACCTGGTCCCCTTGTAAATAATCGCGGAAATTGCCCTTCGCCATATTCAGATAATGATACATGCAGGACTTGGGCGAGAAGGTCAACGGTGACAGCGCACGGATATGCTGTGCCACGTTATACTGTTCATCATACTGAATGGGGGATTGCAGCCACTCCAAGAGTGGTGGATTTGATTTGCGAAACAGCTTTAACGCCTTGCGCAGATCCCAACCATTGATATCGAGCTGGTCACTGATTGGGCGTTCAATAACATCCCTTTTATCCTCAATCGACAAGTACCATTCCAGCGGTCTTACATACAGAAAACGCACATCATAATCACTGTCCTGTGAAGGAAACCCCCACGCCCGGCTGCCTGATTCACAGGCATAGATGATCCGTACCTGCTCCTCCTGTTCAATCTGCTTGAGCTGTTGTCTGATCGTGTCTTTCATTTCTTCATGAACATAGGTCATCGTCAGTTGCCTCCAAATTTCCCAATCTAAATCTCTATCTCTCTCACCCGGTTCGCAAGTGTATCATATCCTGCCACAGTCTCGGCAATATACGTCAATACCGTTTCACTCCAACCGTAGATGTAAAAGGTTTTGCCATCCCGTGGCGGTACCATGGCCTGCTGATAAGGTGCTATATCCACAATAAATGCCTTCAACTCGGGATTCATCATCCGGCGATATCGCTCAAGCTCAGCATATAACGGGCTGCCTTCATTCTGCTGTTCATCGGTGATCATAATGATCTGATCCACTTTTTCTCCGATATCCCGAAGTTCCCGCACCGGTCGACCGGTATCTGTTCCACCTTGTGCGCGAATACGGTGAGCTTGGGAAAGGATGCTCTCATCCATCTTGGGACGAGCATCCTCAACCATATGGTCGAATAACCAGAACAGCGCGTTACCTCTTGTTTGTTTATAAAGCGCCAGTGCCAGCACCGAACCAATCCGCAAATAATCCCCTTGCATGGAACCGGAGCGATCCAGGAAAATAGCGGTTCTTCCCGGCAGTGTTGGCAGGTTGCCAATGGATAGCTCCACCGCTTGCCGCAAAGCATCCCGCAACTCTTCTCTCGCAATCATTTCATATGCACTGGCGAATCGGAAAGGCAAGATGCGCGACTTACGCAGGGCTTCTGCATCCGTTAGACGACCTGTTACGTAATCGATATTTTTCGATTTTTCAAAAACACCTGCCCGATCCATTGCATTCAGATGGCGCAGCAACGCAAAAGTCGGCATCTGTGACATTAACGCCTCCCACACCGTACGTGTCGGTTGCATGATCGAGGTGACCACCGAATACGGCAGTTTACCTTTCTCGATCAGATGCATCCGGCTTGCCGGGTTTGGAGTAGCTTTCAGCTTTTCAAGCGCCTGCAACTGCGGTAGTTCCGTAAGATCCACCTCATGCCCGCGCAAATAACGGAATAAGGCTTGCTGCTTCAGATCTATCGGCTTGGGATGTGCTGTAGCGATCATATCGCCCAGACTGTATCCACGCCCACGCCCGTTGTATTTGATCGCCCAATATTCAGTAATGCCGTTCAAAAATTGACTCACCTGACGCTTAACCGCTCGCCCGCCCTGTCCCCGACCAGTTCCTCTTAGAATCGTCAGAAAATCGGCCAAGTCAGCCGGTGTCTGTACCACCTTGGAGAATATCTTCGCAAACTGATCTGGGTCCACTTTGGACAGCAGTGCCAGCCCGTATAGAGGCTGTAACCGCATCAAACCTTCATTACGAGCATAGACCAGCGCCCGCGCCATAAACCCTGCATCGACCTCAGCCATCTCCTGATGACTGACCATCGCATCGTCCATCAGTTGCTGTGTATCTGTATAAAACGTATTGTTCAATGTATTGGTCATCAACATCTGTATATATTGTTCCTCCACCAATCGCTCATAGGCTCCGTAGCCCCCATGATTACGTGTCGTTGGCTGAGGTTGATTAAATAATTGTTTCGCTCTGCTCATCACTCATGACCTCCCGGTGTGAGTCTATTTGCTGTTCTTTCATAATAAAATGTTCCGAGGAAAAAGGTGGGAAGGTATAATACCCGCTCTACCGCTGAGCTACACCGCCATGTACGGCGGCGATTGGATTCGAACCAACGACCTGGTCGATTAACAGTCGAAGTAACCCTCCCTGGCGCCTCGGAACCTTGATCCGCAGAGTTTGTTGCTGCCCCGCTTCACAACCTTATTATGCCTCACACATCTGCACGCGAACATGGCGAAAGTATGGCGACGAATCATTTTCTGAAATGGAGTCAACCTTCATAAGTTTAAAATGAAACCTTCCGCTCATCCTGCTACAATGAAGGGATAACAAGGAGTGAATGTTCATGGCAAGAGAGAGTTTTGACAAAGAAATTCAGTTCTTACGCATGTTATCCCTAACAAGCGGTGCATATAACCGCAAACAATATGCCGAGCGGCTTGGCATATCCGTACATACCTTTGATAAAACCAATCGCAGATTAAAAGAAATCATGCAGACCGTCGCTGACCAGCGTTCAGGTGCCGAAGCAAGCCTGGAAATGGCAGATCTCGTCCGCTTCCAATACGGGGAGTCGGCAGAGCCTATGTTGCTCTTCCTCTTCCGCGCCAAGTCGATGAAAGAGACTGAAGTTCAGCGGCTTTCTGTCCTTTTGCATACCTTACAACATAAAACCCTGACCGCGATGGAACTGCTGGACGCCTGCTGTGCTGATCTGCCGGAGGATCTGGCGTTACCTGACGAGAAAACCATTCGTTCCGATCTGAAGTATCTGGAAGAGGTTGGGGTTATCCGAAAAGAGCCGGGTGGCAGACCGTATCGATATGCTTTACAACAGGACGTCCTTACCGAATTGACAGTGGAGGAACAGCTGGAGTTGTATGATTTTGTGGATATGATGGCGAACACCCAGGTTCCTTCCGTACAGGGGTACTTATTGCGCGACAGTTTAAAAAAAGCAATTACGGCAAGTTTCCCGCAAGAAGAAGCTACCGAGCCCTATATCTATAAGTATCACTATTATTCTCGTATCCTGGACGAAGCTCATCTCTACACGCTACTTAGTGCGATTCGTCAGCGTAAACGTGTGCAGTTCCTATACTATTCACCGAAAAAACCATCCAGCTACAGTTCACAGAATACGAATCCACGCTTTGAACGGGAAGCAGGTGGTCGATCCAACCGGATCGTGCCCCTTGAAGTGATCTATGACCATCAGTATGGTCGTTGGTATGTAATTGGATATCAGGGCCGGCGCGGCTTTGTGAAATTCCGCATGGAAGGCATAACACAGTTGGAGGAACAGGATTCAGTAGAAGAGCAATACATGCTCAAACTGAAGCAGCAGTGGACCGACATTAGTCGCTACAGTTGGCTCGTGGATACGGGAAATACCGTGACGGTTCAAGCTCGCTTTTTCCACCCGGAGCGTGGTCAGCGCAACTTTATTCTGGATCGGGTTCGTCTGCAAGGTCAATGGGGCAAAATTATACCCGAAACGGATCATACCTTTCTCTACGAAATCCAGGTCAACGGTACCACCGAGATCAAACCGTGGTTGCGGAGTTTTGGCTCAAGCTGCGAAGTAATCGCGCCTCAGAGACTACGCCAGGAGATGATCAAGGAATGGAAGGAGATTGCGGAATATTATGAACCTGTTCGAGAAGATGTTCAATTACCAGATGATGACACGACTGAATGAAACCGGACTGTTCACCTGGACCTCACAGGAACGGGCCTGGCTTCGCATGATGCTGAATCACCCTGCTGCGAGAGAAGCGCTGAGCCCTGTTACATTGGATAAAATGTACAACATGCTGAATGGTGAGCAGGACCTGAACCTTCAAGATTACCTGACTGAAAAAGCCAAAAGCGAAGAAAACAGTGTCTCTCACCCACTACTTCGACAGTTACGGCTAATCATTCTGCATCATCAGGGATTTCGCATGACGGGTCGTGTCCGCAATGGACGCACGAGCCATGATGAATTCGGCTTCCCGTACAAACTGGAGTATTCAATGGTCAAAAAAGAATGGTACGTGCTATGGTATGCGCCTCGCTTCGACAAACTAATGTCGACCAAGCTGCACAGCATCGTTACCGTGGAAGCCCAACCGGTTGAACTGGATACCGCTTCGGGTTACACTGCCCGGATTGCTGCGATAACGGAGAAGCGCAAAACGACCATCACCATCGAGGTACTGCCCGAGTTCAATCAGGAACTGTCCCGAATCCTCTATGCCTTCTCCTGCTTCGAAAAACAGGTCGAGTACCTGGAAGCCAAGCAGACATATCGGATCGAGCTGACCGTTCCGCGCAATGAGATGGATTACGTCTTATCCAAAATGCGTTTTCTCGGCAAACGGGTTCGAATTGCTGACCACACAGTGCTACGGGAGCGAATGTCGGAAACAGCTGCGAAGGCATTAGCCCGTTATGCGGAAAAAGATCCTGATACGCATTCCGAATGCTCCAATGAAGTTCAGCACCGTTAACGTGAGGAAGGCTCCCTTGCGAAAGCCGATGGTCAATGATTTTGTAAGATTGGGTTAACCATAACTATTGCTCAAAAGCAAACCCATATAAAAAAAGGTCTGGATAATCTCATCCAAACCTTTTTGGTATACCTGTTTGCTCGTAAAATATCGTGAAGTGGCAACCAGCTTTACTCCGTTCCACTTAAAATCGTTTCCAGTGTCCAACACATTGCTATGAACAAGGTTAAGCGAGTCTTGAAGGGACTGCCTTTGCTCAGATGACGGTTAATACGCTCCTGTACTACGTTCCTCCACTGCTAGCTGCCGAGTTCCGTCTTTTGTTAATCGCGTGCACGCCCATGACCACTGCAATTAATTCATACGTGTCCAGTTGTTCAGACTGGTTATCTAATACAAATGCCCCTGAACTAAACCAGCCGCTGGTGCGACGGAAACTGGCCACGATGCGGCCACCACTGCCACTTATATCATATTCCTGCGAAAAAGCTGGAGCAGACACATCATATGTACCTCGTGATCCTGCGTCATATTCATACTTTTTACTAAAGAAACTGAACCTGGCCCGCAACACACCCAGATGTCTCCCATCTGCTGCAGTGATATCCCAACGATTCGTTAACATGCGAAATTTGCCGCTACAGACCAATCCCGTGTTATCCGATACATCGAGCGAAGAACCAAAGACACTTTTCAAATCCAGATGCCCTGCCTGTTCCTGATTTGGATTCATAATCTCGGTGTAACCTGCGTTAAAAAAGTTATCCCTGAAGTATAGTTCCATAACGCTTTCTCCTTTCCCTTACATATCCTTTTGTTCTCTTTAACCTAATCTCGCATCGAGCACACAATATATCTATATATACGTATAATTAATGGTAGTGGATTCAAAAAGTGGATTATTACTGGATGTAAAAAAACGAGCAACCCTGGTTGCTCGCATCACGTTCAAGTTATCCTGTTATCAGACTTCCACTTTTTTGTTGTTCAGGTAAATGGTAGCCCACACCAAGATGACCGCCACAATGACTTCAAATACAATGCTTCCCCACATGCCGTCCGACCATAGTACACCATTGGCTGTGATTGCAATACCTGTACTTTCTTCCGTATACCGGAACATCTCATTTGGACTGAAGCGTCCTGTCGTAATGATATTTTCCAACCAGCCAAGCAGATTAACGAGGACAAAGAATGCAACGATTCCAATCCATGGCCCCGTTCTCCAACGGAAGCTGCCTGCAATCGAGATCGAAAGGAAGATAATGACGGTCATGAATACCATAACCCATGCGCTAAACAGCAACAAACTAATATAATCCGAAACATGCAGACCCGAAAGATCAATATTGGTAGCCATGTTCATTCGTAGCTTCATTGAGATATAGATGTAGGCATGAGTCGCGAATATAATGACTAACCCCAACCCGCAAAGGGCTCCAAAGATCAAGGGAGACAACACATGTGACAGGCCCGTTACGGGTAAAAGGCGGCGATTATAAGAGCGGATATTGGACGTGTATGTTTTGATCATTTTCACATAAATAGCCACACCAACTCCAACATAACCCATAATGCCAAGCACAATCCCTGTGACCTCAGACACGAAAAGGGAAAGCCCCACTTGAGCGATAATCAAAATAACTAGCCCAGCCAGCAGTGTATTCCAGTTCCTTCTAAAGTCATACTTCAATAATGTCATCATTCCGCATAGACCTCCTTGAACATCTCATCCACACTTTTCCCATATTTCAGACGGAGCGTTTCCACTTCTTCCCGCATCACCAACTCACCCTCGCGAATAAAGACAACTTCATCAAAAATCCGTTCGATATCATTCACAAGATGCGTGGAGATGATCAGACTGCTCTCTTCATCATAGAATTTGACGATCGCATCCAGAATCTTGCCTCGCGCAACCGGATCTACTCCGCCAATCGGTTCATCCAGCAAATACAGACGAGCCTTACGAGAAAGTGCCAGTGTTAGTTGTAGTCGTTCATTCATCCCTTTCGACAGATGCCGTACCCGGTCACTCTCGACAAGGTTCATGAAGTCCAGCATCTCCCGTGCCTTCTCCTCATCAAAATCAGCATAGAAATCGCGATAATACGCAATCGCATCCCGCACTCTCATCCACTTCTCGGTTAATGGGCGATCCGGCATAAATGAAACCAGCGTCTTCGTCTCCAGCCCAACAGGCTTACCTGTAACTTGAATCGTTCCGCTGCTCGGATGCAACAAACCTGCAACCAGCTTCATGAGCGTACTTTTTCCACTACCATTGCTACCCAGCAGACCTACGATTCGTCCTGGAGCAATATCCAATGTAATATTACTGAGCGCTTTCTTATTGCCATATGTTTTATTGATCTGGTTCAGTTCAAGGATGTTACTCATGCGTTGTTCCTCCCTTTCCTTCCGCAACGGCATCGGCTACGATGGATAAGATATCCTGCTCTTCGATCCCCAGTTCCTGCATTCCGGTCAGAAAGCGTTCCAGCAATTCACCGGCCATCTCTTTTTTGATCGTCATAATCTTCCGCTCCTCACTGGTCACATATCTGCCCAAGCCCCGTTTGGTTTCGACCACTTCTTCCCGCTCAAGCTCCTGAAATGTCCGTTGTACTGTATTTGGATTGATCTGTAGTTCAGCCGCCAGTTCACGAACCGAAGGAATTTTGTCACCTGCCTGAAGTGTCCCGGTTACAATCTGTCTCTTGATGTACTGCATGATCTGCAGATAGATTGGTAAATTGTTATCAAATTCTATAGTCACAAAGCTCTCGCTCCCCTCTGTACTGGTGTGTTAGTTACATAGTACACTAGTGAAATAGTGTTGTAAAGCCCATTTGTTAAAATATATATTCTCTCAATTGATGGGCAAGCTTCTGCTATCGGTATCCAGACAAAAAAAAGAGCAGATCGTGAAGATCTGCTCTGCATAACATTATTAATCGTATTGTTATCTTTTTCATATGCTTATCCAATAAAAAAGAGCCAGCTACACGATATCTAGAGGTACTTTTCCTTTAGGTGCAGGGAATGCCTCATCCAAACGGGCGAGTTCCTCTTGTGTCAAAATGATATTCACTGCTGCTGCATTGTCTGCCACATGATTCAGCTGTACCGCCTTCGGAATCGCCAGTACATCTCCATCCCTGATCACCCAGGCTAATGCGATCTGCGAAGTCGTAACTCCTCGATCCTGCGCAATCTTCTGAATGACTGGATGCTCCAACAATTCACTTCGAAGTCTGCCACCCTGTGCCAGTGGACAATACGCCATTACAGGAACGCTCCGTTCCCGCATCCAGGGAAGCAGATCATGTTCAATACCACGCGAAGCTGCATGGTAGAGCACCTGATTCACCATGCACTGAGACCCCTCTGGCAGACTCCATAACTCCTGCATATCCCTTGTATCCAGGTTTGATACACCCCAGCGAATGATTTTACCGGATTGCTTCAATTGTTCCAAAGCCTCAACCGTCTCTTCGAGCGGTACTCCTCCACGCCAGTGAAGCAAATACAGATCCAGACGATCTGTACCAAGACGCGTGAGACTACGCTCACAAGCAGTAATCATCTGCTTGCGATCCGCATGATGGGGATACACTTTGGATACGAGAAAAACTTCATCACGATAGCCCGCGATGGCCTTTCCCGTAACAACTTCTGCCCCACCTTCTGCATACATCTCCGCCGTATCAATCACGGTCATTCCCAGTTCAATACCGGAACGCAGTGCCCGTACTTCTTCTTGCTGGCTGGATTGCTTCTCTCCCATGTTCCATGTGCCTTGTCCTATCGCAGGCAGGGCAGTTCCATCCGGAAGTAGAATCGTGCGTGTTTGATTACCATGCATCATCTATATTCCTCCATTCTGAAGACTTATGGACATTCTGACCTCTCTAACGACGATTATACGAATCATAAATCATGTTATCACTCACATGTCTCCAGTGGCTCATCATCATGATATACAATTGATCCAGTGGCACTGTGAGGCTACTTTGGGCAACGCTGATGGTTGCATCGACCATATTGCTGTTGACCGTCATCAATTTGCGTTTCATCCCGTTCTGGCGATCCAGAAAGGCTTTCTCGTCCCGCAACTTGACCCCGATCATTTTCTGTCCCATCAATTCATACATAAAAATATTCTCAACGTCTTTCCAGGCCACTGCTCCTCCTGCGGTATAAGAAGATGCATCCACAAACCCATCCTCATCGATTACAAAAGAAGGTTCCTTCTTGATCATCTTTACCAGACTGTAACAGAAACATAGCCCAAAAAACAAAATGGATAGAAGTCCAATCACATCCGAAAGGATGGAATCATTCGTAACTGAAGAACGATCAAAAATCAAAAAAAATCCGGCTGCCACAAAAAGTGCTGCCCCTGCCGTGAGCCACGCCATTCGTTTCCGGTTTGGATATTCCACATGTTGCTCATAGGATGTGCTCAACTTGACGTTCCTCCTCCATTGCGACTGAATCATACGAGTTCTATATAAACGAATGGCTATGAACCAAATAGCTGAATGTAGAACAGGAATTGCATTGTACATTAAACCAAATTAACCAGTGTTAAACATTAAATTAAGACCATTTTTCGTCATTTCTGCGCTTATTCAACATTAGGATTCGTCATCCTTCGAGCAAATCCTTTTAACACACCTATATGAATTGAACAAAAGAATGTTTGCATGGGTCACTCCGATGACAGAACAACCTTCCGATCGCTGTTATCCCCAGATTTTTCGATTCCACTTTTTCAAAGTGAAAATCCGGGGATAGCCTATGCTTCCGATGTAGCTTTCTTTCAGAAAGCTTTTAGGCGAACGCTCCGCTTCTTCAGGTTATTTCTGTCCTCTACGTTACGTGCAAATATTTAATTCAATTAATATACATTGTTAAATGTCTTGCTCCTCCTTCATTACACTTATTGTCCTGTCCCTAGCTTTCCGTTAATATAAATGGAAAGGTTAGGAAATTAACCAATTCTAATTCATGGTGGGAGGACAAACAATGATGAGTCAGCGCGGCATAACATCGGAAGATCTTTATCAGATTACATGGGTTAATGATCCAACTCCGTCCCCTCAAGGCGGACAACTGGTATATGTAAGCCGGAAAACGAATGAAGCACGTGACGGTTATTGTTCTCACCTGAGACTGCTGCATCTGGGGAGTCAGAAGGACAGGCCCTTTACCTCTGGTGAGAAGGATCATTCCCCTGCCTGGTCGCCCGATGGGTCTCAGTTGGCCTTTTTAAGAGAGGTTGATGGGAAATCCCAAGTTTGGATTATCGCATCAGATGGCGGAGAAGCACAGCAAATCAGTCACCTGAAACATGGCGTCAGTTCCCTGCTCTGGTCACCAGATGGTCATACCATACTTGTGAAATCATCCGTGGATATGAGCGGAGATGAAGAATCAGAACATACAGATCCTATAAACGATAAACCCAAACTGCTGCAAGAACATGTCGTAGACCGGATTCGCATGAAGTCAGATGCCAGTGGATTGTGGAACGGTCGACGTTCCCACCTCTTCGCTCTCGCACCAATCGATGCGGAAGCAATTCCTGTAACTACAGGTCATTATGACGTTGGAGACTACGCCTGGTCCCCGGACGGAACATCCATCGCTTGGATTGCGCAGATGCCTGAAGAAGGCGAGGACCATAATGATTACACCCTGACTAATCATGTGTACCTTGCCAAGGCAGACGGATCGGATGTGCAGCAGTTGACCCCGGAAGGGTATACGTTCAGCCGAATGGCCTTTGCACCGGATGGACAATCCATTGCACTGCTCGCCAGTGACCGTTCCTATGGAAATGCCACGCTTGTGAAGTTGTACACCCTTCCAATATCAGGTGGTGAACTCGTATGTCTGAGCACCGATTGGGACGTACAGTTGAATCACAGCATTGTTGGCGACATGCGATCACATCTGACAACCACGGGGCCAGTATTCAGCAGGGATGGTTCTTCAATCTTCTGTCTGGCGACTATCCATGGTAGTGTACGCATCGCCAAATTCGCTCGAGACGGCAGCAGTGCCGACTATATATGGCCTGACGAACGGGAGATTTATCAATTTGCCGAGTTGGAAAACGGGCAGATCGTTGCCGCTGTAGCCGATACACTAAATCCTGGTGATCTATATATATATGAACAACCAGAAGATCCTGAGGTAGAACCGATTCAGCTCACCCGCAGCAATCCACAGCTTGAGGATGAGATCCACCTTAGTACACCGGAAACCTTCTGGTTTAATTCCTCAGATGGCCTGCGGCTGCAAGGATGGATCATAAAACCTCATGGCATGGTTGACGGGGTCAAAATCCCGACCATTCTGGAGATTCATGGCGGCCCGCACATGATGTATGGTTTTACGTTTATGCACGAGTTCCAAATTCTCGCCGCACAAGGCTACGCTGTTGTGTATATCAATCCACGCGGTGGCCTCGGATACGGGCAGCAGTTTGTAGACGCCTGTCGCGGAGATTATGGCGGTGGCGATTATCGCGATCTCATGGAGAGTGTGGATTATGCCCTGTCCCAGTATGAGTTTATCGATGAATCACGATTGGGCGTAACCGGGGGCAGTTATGGTGGCTTCATGACCAACTGGATTGTTGGACACACGGACCGCTTTAAGGCGGCTGTTACCCAGCGTTCCATCTCCAATTGGCTATCCTTCTACGGTGTAAGTGACATTGGATATTTCTTCACGGAAGACCAGATTGGCGGTAACGCGTGGGATGACACGGAAAAACTATGGAAACATTCCCCGCTCGCTTATGTCGGAAACGTCAGTACTCCGCTGCTCATTTTGCATGGCGAACAGGATCTGCGGTGTCCAATTGAACAAGCCGAGCAGTTGTTCATTGCATTAAAACGGCGCAGGCAGACCACAAGACTTGTTCGTTTCCCAGGGGCAAACCACGAGTTGTCCCGTGGAGGTCACCCTCACTTGAGGGTACGCCGTTTGGAGCATATTGCCGGATGGTTCAACGAGTACCTGTAACGGACTAATATTTAGACTATTAATTCAGAGTATAGAACCAGATATGGATTCAACCCTAAAAGCCGTCCAATGAAATCTGTTATGATTTCAACGGGCGGCTTTTGCTGTTCACCTTTTATAGAAGGAAGGATTACTCTTCGCCCCACACTACGGTGATTTCATTCAGATCCTTGTTGGTTGCAGACACCGAACCTGTGATGGTCACGGCATATTTGCCATCTTCACGACCCACGATGCTGAAGCCGTCTGCCTGGATATCCTGAGTGTTCTGACTCAAATTTTTGGTCTGGTAGTAGTCTTTGTAGGATGTTCCAACGGTTAGCAACGTTTCTTTGGTTGTGTACGTGAGCACTACTTTTTTGTCACCATCCATTATGTTCTCAATGAGACTTGTTGCCTTCGCATCCTTCGGTAATGGGAAATCAGCCGGAAGATACTTGGACTTCACTCCTGCCGCCTGTGTGTTAGTACCTGTTGAGGACGATGTCGATCCGCTGTTGCCTGTGGATGTTGACCCACCAGAAGAGCTTGAAGAGCCGATGCTTACTTTATTGTTTTGGGAATCATACTTCACTTCGGTCTTTAACGCATCAGCAATCGAACGAACGGGGAGATATGTACTGCCTTGATATGTAATTGGCGCAAGCTTTTTGCCCTGGTCACCTGTCGGTGTAAATTTCTGTCCGTTCACTTCGATGGCGAGCCCATGGTTCAGATAAGCTTTGATTGTCTCCAGTTGTGTACCTGCATATACACCTGCCGATCCGGTTAACACCATGCCAAACACACCCGCAGCAATCAACCACTTTTTGCTTTTCATCCCTAAACGCCTCCTGAGTTCAAATGTCAGCCTTATGCATAATACGATTCAAGCGATCGCTCGATGTACGCGAAAGACTCATGTAGTTATGCTCATCATGTATGGGTACGAGCTTATTCGGATAACAGCCCGTTGTTCCACCAAATGTTAGCAATATAATAGCATCTGACAAGAGGTTGTAAATAATATATGAACAAAACAGGACCAAGGGCGTACAAAAATAGTCTTTGTCGTATTCCCGCTGTACTCTCGCTCGTTAAGTTGTTCTTATATGAATAAAGTCCTGAATTCCGGACCATATATATGAAGCTAATCATACATGCACAACAGTTGCGAAATTAACCAATGTATTAGATAATTATTTGTCGATTTGTGGTCGAAGGACCGGAACTCAAGGGGGATTAAATACGATGAATAACAATAACAGTACATTTGATCAGTCTATTAACCGGATCTCTACCGGATCAGAAAAATGGGATGCGCTTGAGGATATATTCGGTGCTGCTGATGCGCTTCCGATGTGGGTGGCCGATATGGATTTCGCTGCTCCACCATCCGTCATTCAGGCCCTGCAAACACGGATGGAGCACGGGATTTTTGGTTATACAGTACGGACTGAAGCGTATCATGCAGCTGTTGCAGGCTGGATGGAACGGCGCCACAACTGGAAAATTAACGATGACTGGATTGTATTCACTCCAGGTATTGTGCCCGCACTCAGCATTGCTGTACAACGATTCACTCAACCGGGAGATGCAGTGGTCATCCAAACCCCGGTGTATGCTCCCTTCTATGAAGTAGTACGTGGTCAGGGCCGTGAACTGATCACCAATCCTTTGGTAGAGAATAACGGTCATTACACGATGGATCTGGAACAACTGGAATCCAACTTACAGACCGGTCGGGTCAAAATGCTGATTCTGTGCAGTCCTCATAACCCGGTTGGACGGGTATGGACTCGTGAAGAGCTTGAAGGGCTTACGTCATTGTGTCTGCAATACAACGTACTGATGGTTTCAGATGAAATCCATGCCGATCTTGTTCATCAGCGCGGAACTCATACACCACTGACCCTGATCTCGGACGCCGTCTCTGATCTAAGTATCATCTGTACGGCTCCAAGCAAAACGTTCAACATTCCTGGCCTCTGCACATCCAACATCATTATCCCCAATGCTAAGTTACGGGAATCGTTCGCGCAGGGTGTAAAAACGATGGGACTTGCCAATATCAGCACACTGGGGGCTGTCGCAACCGAAGCTGCTTACAATGATGCCGAGGAATGGCTGGATGAGTGCCTTGCCTATATCCGTGGAAATATGGCGTATGTACAGCAATATGTTGCGGAACATATGCCTCAGATTAAGATGCATCTGCCCGAAGCGACCTATCTGTTATGGATGGATTTCCGGGAGCTGAATATCCCACATGCACAACTATGCAATATGCTTCTTCATGAAGCAGGGCTTGCTTTCAATGACGGGAGCTTCTTTGGAACAGAGGGTACAGGGTTCATGCGCATTAATGTAGCCTGTCCACGTTCCACGGTTGAAGAGGCGATGCGCAGGTTATCTGTGTTGTTAAGCAATGTGTCGGGCAAATAAGCTGCCAGTTACATCTATGTACGTTGCGAACAAAACGTGTACTGTTCGTTAAATGGTGAATATTTGTCAAAATAGAAAAAGGGGTGCCCCGTAGTCAAGTCCATGACTCATATTCATGGTCAATGACTTCACAAGGGGCACCCCATTTGTATTCGATCATTTTATTTATTCAAAACATAATTAAAATTACAGTCACATCGATATCGGCATCGGTGTAATTCTGTCGCACAACCTGTTCAACAAATCCCGATCATGGCTTATGATCAATAGCCCCAGATCACGCTGGCGAGCCACTTCCATCACGGTATGCCATATCTGTGCCTGAGTGATTGCATCCAGCATCGTTGTCATCTCATCTGCGATCACATAACGTGTCGCTGTGCCAAGCGCCCGCGCCACACAGAAACGTTGCAGTTCTCCACCGGATAATTCAGTCGGCCTACGGTCCAACCAGGTCTGCTGAATACCCAAAGCTTCGAGCAACTGTTCATCCTGCACAGACGCATCCTGAAGTACACGACGCATCCGCCAGCTTGGATTCACAGCCTTCTCCGGGTGCTGGAACACCAGCTGAACGGGACATACTCCTGTACGAGGAAGTGTGTTCCCATCCAAAAGGACTTGCCCTGCCACAGGTTCGGCATATCCTGCAAGGATGCGTCCAAGGCTTGTTTTTCCACAGCCACTTGGTCCCCACAAGCCAACGACTTCGCCTTGTTTCACCTGCATATTCATCTGCTGGAACACCCACGATTTCGGATCATAACGGTAACTCACGTCCCGTGCTTCAAGTGACATGGAAACACCTCACTTCTCCGCCCCGTACCTTACGAAGTTCTGGACGTTCGCGGGTACATGCAACGGTTGCTACGCTACATCGGGGAGCAAATGAACATCCTGTCGTGATCTCTTGACCTGCCAACGGCTGGGAGCCTGGAAGTGGCTGAAATCCGTTCTGCGGCAACGCATTCCAGAGCGCTTTAGTATATGGATGACGCAGACGTTCTCCATTCCCTTTAAAATCATCCACCTGCGCCGCCTCTACATTGGTACCCGCATAAAATACAGCGATGCGATCCGCTGCCGTCAGGGCTGTCGTGACATCATGGGTGATCCACAGAATGCCTACGCCTTCATTTGCAAGCTCGCGAAATTGCCTCATCGTCTCGGCCAGTACTTCGGAATGAATGCCTGGTGTCGGCTCATCTGCAATGATCAGCTTGGGCTGACCTGAGGTCGCTGTAGCCATCAACACCCGCCTTGCCATACCTCCGGACAACTCAAACGGGTATTTCTCGGCCGTTCCTTGAGGAAGATGATAACGATCCGTCAGCTCCTGCTCCGTCTTTTTCAAGTGGGATCGAGCTATGAAGCGGCTCTTCCGTCCCAAATCCAGGGTTACCGGCTGAACTTGCCTTCCCACCTTCATCAGTGGGTCCAAATAACTGACGGATTGTGGAATCAACATCAGTTCATCACCACGCAGATGAAGCTGCCGCTCTGGGGTCAAAGGCTCGCCGCTATAGCTAATTCTACCTTCCAACCTGGCATTGGCAGGCAGAATACCCATAATGGCTTGCGCCAGCACACTTTTACCCGATCCACTTGCGCCTACAACAGCCACGATCTCGCCCTCGTTTATGGAAAGATCCAGATTCTGAATGACATAAGTCTGTTCGTGCCCAAACCAGCCACGAGCGCGCCGAAATGACACCGACACTCCCTCAATATCAAGCAGAGCCATATTTACCTCACCTCCCTTGAACTACCTGTACCCGTCAATGTCTTCAGACTGTTGCCCAATACATCAAACGCACGAACAACCAGCAACAATGCCAGTCCGGGGAAAAAGGCGAGCCACCACATACCAGCAGATAAATATCTCATCGACTCTGATAAAATAATTCCGATTGCCGGTTGTTGCGGGGACAACCCCAGCCCCAGAAACGTAATGGCTGCCTCATGCAGAATCGCATGGGGAAAGATTAGCAGTACGCCCACGAACAGTTGTGGAACCAGATGTGGCAGCATATGTTGCACCGCAATCTGTAACCTCGATTGGCCCAACTTGTGTGAAACCTGAATGTATTCTGCGGATTTCAGTTGAATCATCTCCGCTCTTACAATCCGGGCCAGATTCGGCCAATGCGTCAGCGCAATCGCTGCCGCCACTCCTGCCAAACCTCCACCGAATACAAAGGCCAGCATAACTAGCGATACCAGATGAGGTACACTCAGGAACAGGTCGATAATCCATGAGATTACCCGGTCAGCAGCCTTGCTTGAAGCGGCAGCCAAACCCAATAGCAGTGCGATCAATCCGCCACCACATGCAGCGAGCAATCCCACTTGAATGCTGGTTGCCAATCCTTTTAACGTACGCATGAACATATCTCTTCCGAGCCAATCTGTGCCAAATGGATGCGCCCAGGTTGGAGCCAAATTCCGATCCATTAGTGAAGTCAGCGTAGAACCAGCCGGAAGCAGTCTGCCCGTCAACCACACAACGGCAATCCAGATCACCGCGAGGCTTCCCCAGATCACCGCTCTTTGGCGAGGGTTGCGGAAATTTCGGTCTCTGGCAGCCGTATAATCTTTTCTCGATGGGCGTGAGGTTCCTGTTCCATTCCCAGCTTGTAGAGACCCGGTATTAATGTTGTACCGTACCTCTTGATTCGCAGTTTTCACTTTCTGTATTTTGGCTGTTTCTGTCGTCTGCTCGGAGGAGCGTTCTACCGTCTGCTTCATGACATCAGCTCCTCCTTCATCCGTGGATCAATCAAGCGATACAGAATGTCGGCAACCATATTACCTGTGAAAACAAAAATCGTACTGCACATCACAAGTCCAAGCAGCAGTGGAACATCTCCACGCAACCCCGCCTGAACCGTCGCCTGACCAAGGCCGGGGTATGAAAAAACCTGTTCTGCAAGCACAGCCCCACCAAACAGTTCACTGAACGAAGCAAACTGCAGCGTGATGGCTGGCAAAACAACATGTCTGAACCCATGTCGACGGAACAGCTGAAATCCACGCTCACCTCGCGCTCTCGCAAACAGAATATAATCTGACTCGAGCACATCTGTGAGCTTCTGCCGGGTATGCAAAGCAATAGAGGCTACCCCGGTCAGGCTGAGAGTCAACGCTGGCAAAATCATATGAATAACCCGATCTCCCCATGTAACCTGATCAGCTGACATCCCGGCGGGTACTCCAAGCCCAACCGGAAGCCATCCAAGCCACACACCAAATACCATCAGCAACAACAGCGCAATCCAGAATACTGGCGTGGAAGCCAGCGTATAACAATACCAACAGATCAGGCGATCCAGCTTCGAATCCCGTCTCATGGCGGCAACTACACCAAGAGTGAAACCAATGATGCCGGATAATATCCAAGCTACAGCCATAAGTGCGACAGAATTCATGAATCGTTCCTGGATAATATCCGCTACAGGCTGTCTGTAGATCATTGATGTCCCCAGATCTCCCTGAATCAGCGTTTGTCCCCAGGTTAGTAATCGTTCCACGGGAGATTCATTCAATCCCCAACGTTCTTCGATTAAACTGCGCTGTTCGGCGCTTACCCTGATCATGTCTCCACCAATGTAGGCTTCGATCGGATCAACAGGAGAGAATTGCATTAATATAAAAGACAACACACTGACTCCAACCAATAGAGATACAAGTCGCAACATTTTAAAACCAACAAATCTGGCCCATCCATTCCTGCCTGTCATCCAATCTCTCCCCAATTCAGGCTAAAACTACCTTTACGTTTCCTACTTTGTACTGTTATCCCAGGACCATTCCTCCAGATTGGTTGTCACCGGCCAGCCGTGACCATGGGGGTGGATCTGCTGCTCGCCAATGTTCAGTCCATTCGTAACCAGATACAGATGATCTATATTTACGAGCCATGCCCATGGCGCATCACCCTGATAACTGAAACCTGTTGTTCCATCCCATTCCGCTTTCTGCCAGAATGGTAATGCCTCTTCTTCACTGGTGGCCTGAAGGGCTTTGTCCATCCAAGAATCCACGACAGGATTACTGTACAGCCCCACATTGTAATACCCTTCTCCTTTATGAGTACTGCTATAGAGGTTATAGGTTTCCAAAGGGTCATGACTGCCCCAACCAAATAATACAGCGTTGGAGTAAGCCATCTTTTTTGTCTCTTCACGGCTTTTGCCTTCAACATTGATTTTGATTCCCGCCTGGGCTACCATATCCGCAGCAGCCAGTGCCAGAGATTGTCTTGTTAAATCACCTGCAAAATAAAGCAGACTGAACTCAGCCTTAACGCCGTTTTTCTCGACGATACCATCACCGTCCGCATCCACCCAGCCACCAGACGCTAGAATGCGCTTCGCTTCTTCTAGATTGGCATCTGTAAATACAGCTTCTGCATTGCTCCAAGGCAGATCATCACTGACGGAATACGCTGGACGACCGTACCCTTCCAGTACACCCTCAACCAAAGCCTCACGATCAATCACGACATTCACCGCTTGGCGAATGGCCAGATCGGATGTCACATCATTCCCTGCGGGAAGACCATCGCCCGACTTGGCACCAGCAGGTTGCATGGGGAACATGATGCCCCGGTTATCTACGGTTTTCACGGCCTCCAATGTCATGCCATTCACCTGTTGCTTGCTAAACGCTGCCGGGATAGCAGCGATATCCACCGTACCTGCCTGTGCAGCGGCATAGGCCGCATCTTCATCCAGATAGAGGAAGGTGAGTTTGTGGAATGCAGACTTGTTACCGTAATATTCTTCATTGGCCTCAACGATAGCCTGTTGTCCTTTGTCCCACTGAACCAGCTTGTACGGTCCTGATCCGACCGGATGTTCTGCATAATCAGCCCCATAGGCGTGTTCAGGCACAATGCCAAGTGTCGTCAGCAGACTGATGAATGTAGACTGCGGCGACTTCAATGTGAATACAACCGTGCTATCATCAGGTGCCTGTACATCAGCCATATTGGTCAGATCAATCACGGACCCACTCTTGGCAGCTGTTTCAAACGTAAATTTTACATCCTCAGCCGTCAGGGGTTCCCCATCAGAGAATTTCACACCGTTCCGGAGTGTAACCGTCCAGGTCAGGCCATCTTCACTAACTGAGTATGCCGTAGCCAGATCGTTAACCAGTTGTAACTTGGCATCCCGCTTCAGCAAGGTACTCTGGAAAAGTGGTGACCCATATTGCCCCCATCCGGTTGTTGGATCAAACCCACCTTCCGGCTCGGTGCCAACCGCCAGCACCAATTCGTCTTTGGTTGACGTTGGAACTGACTGTCCATTCTCTGCTGATGAAGCTGTTGGCGCTGTGCTCTGTGCACAACCAGATAAACCTATGGAACATACAAGCAAAATGCCTAATCCTGTTCTACCTTTTCGTTTTCCCCATCTCCATGAAAATCTGCCCATTCTGGTCGTTCCCCCTCTAAATATGTGCTTCACTCCCTTTTTTCGTGTTACTTTTTAGAGAAATTGTAGCACAAAATACAAATCATATGTCAACAAAGTTAACTTCATAATCCATATTTTTTCATATTTCAGAATTAATAAATAAAAAATTGTATAACCGAGCATTTGTAGCGCTCTATAAAGTCAGGTATTATAACAAACAAAAAAAACAGACGGTTGGCTTCTTGAACTGCTCCCTTTAAATAGACAGTTTAAAAGGATTTGTTCATTGAGATGTCATAGCTCGGATGATGCACTAAGGTTTCGGAACCAAAAAGAAAAAGAATTTTCATAAAAAAATTAATTAATTATAAAAATTTCGTCACTCTTTTGTTGTTATATATTATAATAGTTGGAAAAAGATAGAATGTTCAATATATTACACACTATTATTTTCCTGCTCATAAAAAACCATGGTGAAAAAATGTCTAAGAGTAAGGTGAAATTATTTGGATTAAGATTGGCTGCATCTCTTATGTTTTCTAAGTGACTAGCTCATCTTTATATGAGCTCCTGTTTCTGTTGAACCAAAAGAAGGATTGTTTTTTGCTACCACTGAAGAAATTAGCAAAAACGTGGCACAGTCAAACATTGTACTAGAGAAACCTAGTTCTGATTTACATGACCTTAATGATTACAGCTCTTTCCCATATGATGTAAAGGAATTTGCAATCAACCCTGAAATGAGATCATTCTTACAAAAAGCACTTCAAGGCGGGAAAAAGGTTTACTTATATGGTGGGCTGACTTCGGGGAAATATGAGGAGCTTTTAAACCAACCGTTAGAGTTTAAAGTAAGTAATGAAGCTGAGGGGGGAAGTAAGATCGCTCGTCATTAAATGATGTTCAACAAAACGAAGGTGAACTAAAAAGCGGCCTAAGAGAAACAACCGAACAAGAGATTGTGGGTTATACACTCGAGGATAAAACTATAAATTGTTGTTGCTTAACTATCAAAACATGAATGAAAACGGAAACGAAATACCTACGGATGCATCAATTATTTTAAATCAAATCGTCAATCACGAAGAAAGAGCGAATCAAATTACTCCTTCTGCTACTATTATAAAAAGTAATACAACTGATATTAGGACTGTTGTCGGCCTTTATGGACAATATAGTGGTGAAATGGTTACTCAATGGTTTCTGTACAAAGAAAATAATGAGTCAGATCCAAAATTTGATTATTTCGCAATCAAAGATATTATTCGAATAAACAAACTTGGGCTCTACCAATTCCAAGAAGTTAACAGTTACTCATGATGTCATTTACGCAAAAGATGATTTATATAGTGCTTCTCCTAAAACCTCAAGTAGTGGACCTTACACAGTTTCATTTGCGTATCCGTGGGGTTTAGAGTGGAGTTTTACTTACGATGGTAATCCCAACATTTCTGTCACAGAGAACACAAGTGCAGATACAGCAAAGTGGATAATCACACCTGGTTTCTTAAAGAATCTCCAAGGATCAGATAGACTTGAATTAGGTAGCAGCTGGAAAGCAAATCCTGCATCTACTTACACCGGAGTACAGGTCAGTCATGTTTCGGAATGGCACAGTGCCATTGATCGATTTAAGTAACACATTCAATGTGGGGGTATAATTGGTAATGAGTAAATTCCAAAAAATTGTGTCTGTTCTGCTGGTTCTGATAATTGTCTTACTGTGTCTTAACTATTTTGAGATACGGTACAGCAATAAATTACAAAATATTATCATTGAGCATTTGTACAATCATAAATCCTAGAACAAATTTAATTACAGAAGGCCACCTACATCTTGAACTGCTCCCTGTAAAGTAGCAGTTAAAAACAAAAAATGAGTTCATTGAGATGCCTTAGCTCGTTTGACGCGCTAAGGCATCTTTTTTTATGCAGCACGTTGGTATTCGTTCGGATATATACCTCCCAAATTCTCTGTGTGCGGTAGTTATTTTAGTTACGTAATATACCTGTTAACGGCGCTATAAAGATCTTCGTAGGTGCCATACTTCGTAGGATAATAACTTTATAACTTATAAGTTCCCCAGAATCATTCAGTCGGTTGGTTATCCAGACAGCTACTTACACGAAACTTCCTCTTCGTTTATCCGTACTTCAACTGAAGATGGTTCTACTCATGAGACGTGTACGTACTGAACGCCTCTGTCACCCTAGCTCATAGGCAGCTCACCTGAATGTTTGGCGTACGCCTTTTTCAAGGTATCCATCACGAGTTTATTATCTGCATGGGATGAGTACCTATGAAACAAGACGCTTCACTTCTTTTCCATTATGCAATACGTTTTTGAGCTATTTTTTTAAGCTCTTTAATCACAGGAGAGCATCTTTTCCCTTTATGAGCAGGTTTACTAACAATCCCCTGAGTATTGTCCAATCCGTGTACTCTGTATCCTGTACTGAATTCTTGCTTACCTTAAAATGTTTAGCTTCTACATTCGGATTGAATTGGAGCTCAAGACAGCGTTGTACAACGTGTAGTTTAATTTCTAAAGAAACAAAACTTCGTTTAGACAAAACAAAACTCCCCTCATCGTAGACGTGGGAGTTTGTTTTTCTGCTGTCTACGATGAAGTTACATCTCATGTCTAACCCAGAGTCTGTTTTAATTACATTCACTTACTTTTTCAAAATTTCACTCTTATTTATTTAATCTGCAGAGCGATGATGATGATGACTGTGACCATGCTGCCCCGCACTGTGATTATGATCCAGACTTTGATCCGGGTTGCCATCCTGACGACTCTGAGCATGAGCCAGTTTGTTGAGTTCATCTACATAAGTCACAGACAGCTCCGCATACAAAACACCTTTTTGTACCTGGATCTGTTGATGCAAATGACGCAATCGTCCCAGGTTACCCCGTATGGCAATTACCTCCAGGCATTGGTCATGGTTCAGGTGCACGTGCATATTGGAAATGATGTCATGATGCGCCTCGTGCTGCAGCTCCATCAAACGAATGGGAAGATCGCTGATATGGTGATCATAGACCATCACAATGGTGCCTGCCACATCCTGATCGGATTGCAGTGCAGAAGGTTGCAGTAATGTTTTGCGAACAAGATCACGGAAAGCCTCAGATCGGTTTTTGTATCCCTGTTCCTCAATATACTGGTCAAACTGCTCAATTAGAGGTGTAGGAAACGCCACCCCGAACCGAGTCAAATCTTCTTTATCTGCCATACTTCTCCTCCTGCGCCCTCATTTGCTTCGAGTGTACCACAGACTTGTCTGCTCATCGACTATACTGTTGCATGAATCGTACTGCCGAATGTATCGCCTGTTGTCCAGCGTCACTCTCCAGATCAAATTGATAATCATGTCCCAGCTTCTCTGATGAGTTTGAGAAAAACAAGGTTTCCACCTCAACATCAAGGCGCTTCAATACTTGTGCCAGCTCAATCGATTGACTGGTCAACGGGTCATCATTGCCTGAGGTAATAAATGCAGGCGGGTACTCTGCTGTGGCCTGAAGCACGGTCGACATTTCATGCAGTCGTGGATAGTCTTCGAATGTTTTGACTCCCGTATATGACCACAGAAATGTCCGTATGAGTGGAAAGCCTGTATTGGCTACCGTGCTTAGATTGTATGGACCACAGAATAGCAGAACCCCACGCAACTCTTCCGGCTGGGCGGCTGGTGTTATGTTCATCAGCTTGGCGAGAGATGGATTGGTCACCACTGCCGCAGTCTGACTTGCAATCTGGGCACCTGCCGAATTGCCTGCGAGAAATATGTTTTCCGGGTCACCCTTATACTCACTGACATGGTTCTTCACGTAAGTCAAAGCCTGATTCGTCTGGATCACGGGAATGGGATATTTCGTATCTGGTGCGAGCGCATAATTCATACTGACCACAACGTAACCCTGTTTGGCTAATTGTACGGCATAATCTGCGATATCCTTTTTGTCACCCAAGACCCATCCACCACCATGAACCCACAACACGACAGGCAAAGGTTCCGATGTTACGGAAGGATAATAGATATCCAGCGTACTGTCATTACGCCCTTCGTCTGCATAGGGTACATCCGCAACACGAGTTATCCCATCCAAGAGCATAGTGTCCTTGCTATTTGTGTCTGTATTAGTAGTTTCAATTAATGATTTTAATAAAAACACCGTTATTTTGGGTGTCCATTGTGTACCAATCCCAATAAAAGCTATGATCAAAATTAGTACAACGCTGGGAATCCAGTAACGTTTACGTTTAAAACCTTTTGCCCTCGTACGTTTCGTTTCCAACTTGGACTGCAATAGTTTCACCTCGTTCCATCATCATCGAAGCGTCTTTACATCTAAAGTTGTGTACGTTGCGGAGAGGACCGGGTTTCCTCTTATTTGGGTCTCTTGGCGATTTCCTGTCTGACTTTCACATACGTAGTGGATACTTTTTGCTCCAGTGTGTGGATATGTTGTTTTGTGCCTGCCCACTTCTCTGCTGCAGACGCCAAGGTGTTCAATGAGCTGAGTACACGTGACGTTTGGCTTTGTTTTGTACTCTGTTTGAACTGTTGTAGAGCTTTGGAATATCGTTCTTTTGCCAGACTCGCCTGTTTTTTAGCCGTTTGAATCTGTTTCTTCGCGGAGTCGGCCCCTGCTAGCATAGCTCGTAAACGTTTTATTTCAGCGCTCTTCCGTTTGCGTGCTTCAGCAAGTTCCTTTTTCTTGATCCGGATGTCTTCTCTGGCAAGTTTCACAACGGGTCTCAACGTCTCTGCCTGAGTGCGGATTGCTGCACTCCATTCCTTATTTTTGATGGCTTTGGCTGCATCCAACTGTCTATTGACTGAACTATAGAGGGCGAATAGTGGTTCATATCGGGCTTGGGTTTGCTTTACCTTTTCAGCTAGAGCTGCGACCTTCGCATCATCGATTTGTCTTATTTCTACACGTAATCGCTCCAATTGCGCGGTATTGGCGGCATGAAGTGTCTTTATTTTTTGTTCCCAAACCTGCTCTTGAGCCTTCCAGTTCCCCACTTTCTCGTATGCTTGCTTCAACGTTAACTTGGTTTGTGCGTCGGCTTTGTTCAAAACGGAATCCCATGCTTTTTGCGCTGTTACGCCAAGATCTATGCCAGCAGCCTCCACTGAAGAAGCAAAATAGATCGTGCCTGCACTGAACAGAATCACAAGCCCTATAAGCAGGCGTGATCCGAAAATAAGATGAGTCATCGATGGCAATTGACGATGCCGTACGTTACTTTGTTCCATCATGTGACTATGGCTACCTGCTATTGGAGAAGGGAATAGAATGTCACTCGTCTCCATTAAAGCTATTTCTTCTGTAGATATATCTTCGATATGCTGTCGCCCCTTCTTCTCTTCTACTAAACCGTGATGTTCTATGAAGTTATGAGAGCTTGATCGTTCCAATAGGGAACAACATACCATGGCCTCCTGTTCATTTATCGTTTCCTTCCATGCTTCTGTTTGCATGCGTCTCTACACCCTTTCTTCTACAATATTTAGCAGAATAGCCAACGAAATCAGCGAACGACAAAAAAGCACCCGCAAGTCAGGCATTTGCCTGCTCTTACGGGTGCTTCCCTCATAAGCCGTTCCATATGAGATTCGATTGAACGAGTCGCTCGAACCTTTCCTTTTTCTAATATATTCCATTCACTGTGTCTGGTCAAGTAAATCTGGTTTCACTGGTTGAATAAAACTTTCGATCAACGGGAGAACCCTTCCCGCTTATAGTTAACAACTTGATACAGCCCAGCTTATTGATTGACCAAAATAGCTTTCATTTCCTCGGTCAGATCCTCTTCTTTCAACATCATATAGATGTTCGGCCCCCTTACCGAGTTAAGCTTAATTTGGTAGACCGTATCCTGATCGGTGTAAAAACCGGTTCTTTGTCGCAGTAGCAGATCGCTGATTATTTTTTTATTTTTGGTAGCGACCTGTCTGTTACCATCGATATTTACATCCACAAAATTAGGCTCAGGATACACCATTCTGTATTTACCTGGATTATCAATCTCCTGTTTAACAAATTGGGCAGAAGCCATATCCTCAGCCGATACCGTAAGTTGATCATAGAGATTGTTCTGTTTGAGCCATTCCATCAAGCGGCCATAGCTTGCCTTGAACTGATAACTCACACTGTGGCTAGGTCGATCCAGCTTTTCTTTGGAAGATGCTTCATCAAGATAATCCTGGTTGACTTCTATCGAAGCGAACGACTCCCAAGAGGATAGCTGGTCCTCATATGTCTGATTGAGTATTTCAGACTTTAACAGTTCCTTGAATTCGCGAATCAGCTTCGGATCGCTAATGAAGACTTTATGCTCCGAGTTGAGACTGGATCGAATACCAATACTGCGAACATCTCCATCCAATGCATAGGTGTCATAAGTCGTTGATTTATAATCTTCCCACTGTTTCACCTCTGCTAATTCCTGCCTGAATTCTTCTTCGGGAATCTGATACCTACGTGTCATCGTTTTCCCATTATTGAGTTGGTAGTCGATCAATACATATTCATCGTTACTTCTGTTCTGACCGCTGTTCTGATTACGTACTCTTTCGAGCAAAGGCAGATCAGAGTGCACAATTTTCTGATGAAGTGCAAGGACAGCATCCACATAACCCGGAGTATCTGAATAAAACGGGTCATCATCCAGTTTTACACTTGTTCCATTCACATAGATGTAATGGTCTCCTCCAAGTCGTACCGTTTGTACATTTTCCTTTGAGGGCACATTATTAGCGTAACCGTTCCAATCGGCCACAGGGATATACAGAATTAATCCTGCCACGATGCCATATACTGCAAACCGGGGGAGTAACCTGTTGCTCCAGATGAGCCATGTTTTACGTATAATCATCTCAGCACCAATATAACCAACCACGCCACCGAGCAGATAACCAAAGATACCCCATACACCTGATCCTTCAGGAGCAATTCTGGTAAAGTAGGCACCTCCTAACAATACCAATGTGAACATGAATCCAAAACGGAAGATGGGTTTGACGATCCTGAACGTAATTGCTTGTGTCGCCGATTCTACATGCCTTCTCGCATACAGCACATAACACAACACGAAGAGTATACAAGTTATAGCTGCATAAATTCCCAATTCCCCCCATTCTGGAGGATAATAACCCATAGAGCTCATTCGGAAGAGCAGGGATGTTTTTTCCATGTTAAAGTTACTCGAATTATTGTACGTAAAGCCAAGCAAATAACGTTGTAAATGAAGCTCATAAACTCCCCAAAAGATCACCGGAATTAATATTAGACCAAAAACTGTAAGTCCTTGCAGAATAGATTGGCCTATACACATTCCCACGGCAACCGTCAGGGTAAACATAAACAATGAGAAGATGCTCATCGTCACGCCCCACATCCAGATATCATGACCACTGAAAATATAGGATGGTTGATCGAGCACCGCCCATACCCACCCGGTAATCCCGGTGGTTATCCAGATCGGAAGCAGAATCATGACATATCCCGTCAACAGATTCATCGTTAACAGATGTTTACGCTGTAAGGGCAGACTGTGGTATAAGTCCGCAGGCGCACCAGTCTGAATATAGCGGAAGAGAAGCAGCGCTATGGCGACAGGAAAGGTCAGCGCAAATACCAGATGAATTTCATTAGCCTGAAACAGACTGGTGATTTCCAGAGGTACTTCTATATATTGTGTTCCAATATATAGCGGAAGTGAGAACAACAATGTGATGAGATATAAAATGCCTATCCATCCATGTTGTCTGAAATTTTGGATCAGGATGCCCCGGTTACAGAACAATCGGTTGAATATCATACCCTGCGTCCTCCATTTCGTAAATAAAGATTTCTTCGAGCGTCAAAGGCAGTATATCCAGCAGATACGGATCATGTATACGGAATTGATCCGTTACCTGTTGTCGGTTACCTTTGACAATGTACAGGGATACACTTCCCCGTTTCTCTTCATGCAAAATATCAATCTGCTCATCCATGGCTTTGGCATGGTCCGGGTGGCGGAAAGCGACCTGGATTTTATGCGTATCCGCCTTCAGATCATCGAGATCTTTCTCTACAATAATTCGGCCTTTGTGCATAATCGCCACATGGTCACACAGATCTTCGATCTCACGCAAGTTGTGGGACGAGATGACAATAGTTACTTGACGCTCAGCTGCTTCCTGGAACAGCAAGTTTTTGATCTGCTGACGCATGACCGGGTCAAGGCCATCAATCGGCTCATCCATCAGCAGCACTTCAGGCATACAGCTAAGTCCCAGCCATACGGCTGCCTGACGGCGCATGCCTTTGGACATGCGATGTAACTTGCGTTTTACATCCAGTTTGAACACGGTAGCCAGTTGCTTGAACCGTTCCTCATTCCAGCGCGGATATACCGAACGATAAAATGCAGCCATCTGAGTTATTGAAGATTGCGGGAAAAAGTAGGGTGAATCTGCCATAAAAATTGTGCGGCCTTTGAGATCCATATTTTCATAAATCTCATTATCTTCGATACGAACAGTCCCGCTGTCCTGACGGTAAATACCAGCCATCATTTTGAGCAACGATGTCTTGCCTGCCCCGTTGGAACCAAGCAAACCATAGATCGACCCCTTATGTATGTGCATCGTTACGCCATCCACTGCCTTTTCCTGTTCAAATGCTTTGACGACTTGATTCAGCTCAATCATGAGGCTCCTCCTTCTCTATACGGGCCATCGCTTCCTCAAACAAAAGCGTCATATCCGCTTTGGTCAAACCGGAATACGAAGCTTCTGCAATCAACTTCACCAGAGACTCTCTGATCTCATCTCTCATGGCTTCATTCGGATGTTCCACTGACGATGATACGAAGCTCCCTTTTCCCTGCAAAGAATAAATGTAACCTTCACGTTCAAGCTCACGATACGCTTTCTGAATCGTATTTGGATTCACGGTCAGCTGCGTGGATAACGCACGAACGGAAGGAAGCTGCTCGTCGGGCTTTAGAATACCGTATACGATCATTTCTTTGACTTTGTCCACTAGTTGCTCGTAGATCGCCTTACGGCTGCGTACATCTAATTCGAACATCCCGCACCTCCTTTCTGTAAATGTGTGAATAACCTATGGGTTTAAATGACTGTATCTGAGGTGTATGTGTAGTTATCTGGCTGTAAAAAGGCATTACCTAAGCTGTACAGCTGTACGTATTCAACTCTTAGCTGTATTAACTGTACTACTATTATTAATACAGTTAAAACGAATTGTCAACCGTTGACTTTGACTTCTTGTTTTATTGGGAGTACGTTAATAAAGATAGATCATATGGTTTAAATGACATATATAATTTTGGGAAGCAGGTTCATTCCGGCTTAGGACGCGGCACGATCAGGGTGGCGTTCACATGAGGTGAGGCAAAACGGTTATCTGAAGCAATGTGGCTACTTGAAGTGATACGGCTACCCGCAACCTTTGCTTGACCGCTTTTGACAGAATTACATGCAAAGGTTGTTCAGGTCTTTCCCCTTCCGTTATGATGGGGATGAAATATTGTTCAATAATCACTTTATCTTTGTTACTTTTTTGTGCGCGTTTAATCTGATTGATTGTTAGGTCTGTTATGCGTTTGTTGTGTTGTGTTGTCTCGCGTTATAGATCTATTGTCTGCACAAACGGTAGGCCTTAAAGTGGGTAGCTATATCAGAGTTAGTAAAACTGTGTATTTGCTTTAAATTCGGGTTTGCACAAATAAGCTACTATGCAGTGGTCGAGTGTAGACTGGACCGTTATTCATTTGGCTTGTTGGTCTAAAATCCTAAGGCTATATATGAGTCGCGTTGGATGGGTCGGGCAGACTCCAGCCTTTTCAATCGTTTATCTGTTCGTTTGGAGTGCCAACTCGTGCTGTCCGCACTGAGCATACATATTGCATATTTGTCTTTCAAAGGGTGGACAAGTACATGAGAAAGCACCTCGGAATTGATATTCTACATATAGATTATTTTTAATTTTATATCTGAAAACATCTATATGTAGTGTTTCATATTCATGGATGGATATAGTATCTTTTTAGAAAAAGTGTCCACTCTTTGAAAGACAAAATCAAGATAAATGTCCTTTTGTAGTGGACAAATATATGCCCGAATTCCATTTATATAAGCTGAACTATACATTTACACGAAAATATAGAAGTAAGTAGTAACCCTAAGAAGTGTAACTAGAAACTTGCTGTAAGAAAGATACTATGGAGGCATATGTTACACTTCTAATACCTCATAAGGAGAATCCGAGATGAATGAACATAGACAGGATAAAAATCAGAATAATAAAGCGAACGCCTCATTCGAGACTAGTGACCAACAGGGAGAATTAAGCGGGGCAACAACGACTTCAGATACTAGTCCGGTACAAGCAAATTCATCACAACGTGTGTTAATTGTAACCGCGGTTGATGCGGAGAAAGATGCGGTCCTCCGTGGTTTGGGAGACATGGCCGCGGAACGATTTGACGTCATCGCTGCGGGCGTTGGCCCAGCCTCGGCAGCTGCGGGAACAGCCGCTACATTGGCATATGCCGTAGTGGCTGCAAGCACTAGGGCGTTGGCGCAGGGTTCCACTGCGCCAAGCCCATCCGATGTGGCACAGGCATCTGCCACATCGGATGGGCCGGGGCCCCTTGCCGGAGCCGGATCACCAGCCTACATGCTGGTGATCAGTGCCGGCATCGGCGGCGGGTTCCCCGGCCGGGCAGACGTCGGCTCCCTCGTGGTAGCCGACGCCATGGTTGCTGCCGATCTGGGCTCGCAGACGCCAGACGGCTTCCTTAGTGTGGACGAGCTCGGATTCGGCTCGTCCATTGTGGCGGCGGACGCAGAGCTTGCCGCTCGCCTGCGCCATGAACTGCAGCGGGCTGGGCTCGCTGTCAGCGGAGGCACTGCGGTCACCGTGTCCACGGCGACCGGAACAGCGGAGACGGCCGCGGAGCTATTGCGCCGCGTGCCCGATGCCGCCGCCGAAGGCATGGAAGGCTTCGGCGTGGCAACAGCTGCCCAGCAGTTCGGCGTGCCAGCACTCGAACTGCGGGCCATATCCAACGCGGTCGGTCCACGCGACCGCGACGCTTGGCGCATCAAGGACGCCCTCGATGCGCTCCGGGCCGCAAGTTCCATTTTACGGGAGGTTATTACATCATGAAAATTGCATTTTCCCCTTGTCCAAACGATACATTTATCTTTCACGCGTGGGTGCACGGGTTAATCCCGGGCGCACCTAAGCTGGATGTCCGTTATGCTGATATTGATATTACCAATGGTCTGGCAGCAAATCCGGATGGACCCGACACACCTGAAGTGATGAAAATATCTTATGCAGCACTGCCATACGTGTTATCTGACTATGCTCTGCTTCCTGCTGGAGGCGCACTTGGCAGAGGCTGTGGTCCTTTGGTTCTGACCGCAAATGGCACGACCGATCCAGCATATCTGTCTGGACGACGGGTTGCTGTGCCAAGTGAACGCTCGACAGCATATCTATTATTCCGTCTGTGGGCAGCGCAAAATGTTCCTGGCGGTGTAGGCGAGATTGTTGTCATGCCATTCGACCAGATCATGCCTGCTGTTCGTGACGGCAAGATCGATGCCGGACTTGTCATCCATGAAGCACGCTTCACGTACCAGAATTATGATCTCAAACTAATGACAGATCTCGGGAACTGGTGGGAAAGCGACACAGGCCTTCCGATCCCGCTTGGAGCGATCATCGCACGTCGCAACATGGATGCTCATGCCCTCGCCGGATGGGCACGCGCCTCCGTTGAATATGCATGGGCGCACCCGGATGAGTCGAGAGCATACGTTATGGAACATGCCCAAGAAATGGACCCTGACGTAGCTGCACAACATATCGGCCTGTACGTTAACGAGTTCAGCGCCAACCTGGGTGATGATGGTTACGGTGCAATCACTGCACTGCTTGGCCGCGCCATGAAAGAAGGACTCGTTCCCGAGTTCGACCTTGATCTGTTGCGAATCTAACTTTGATTTAATTTGAGTTAGTTTCTCTTCGATCTATATCTAAAGAACCTAGCGCACCTTATTTAGCCGAATAACGTGGTATGAGAATTCTAAAGAATCTCAGACACCGTATTCGGCTAAATCTCGTTCATATCACCGACAAACTCGCATAATTTCGCACAACAACGATCCTACGATTCGTTAGAAATTGGTATGTGCGGATTTTCCTAGAATAGCGTGTGCTCGGTTCGTTAGAGTCCGTTCCAAGACGCTCTGAGGAGCAAGCTTCCTAGAAGCCTATCCTAGGTATTCGAAATCGAAATGGTTTGTAAAAATAGACTTAGGGTGCTACAAATTCGAAGGTTTTTCTCTTACGAACCCAGTGCACCTTATTTAGCCAAATATCATGCTACGAAAATTCTAACGAATCCCAGACACTCTATTCAGTTAGAAATCGGTCATATCACCAACAAATTCGCTTCATTCCACCCAATAACGATCCTACGATTCGTTAGAAATTGGTATGTGCAGATTTTCCTAGAATAGCGTGTGCTCGGTTCGTTTGAGTCCGTTCCAAGGTGTTCTGAGGAGTAAGCTTCGTAGAAGTCTATTCGGGGTTTTCGTGGATACAAACCACTTAGCTAGCCAGGGTGATGGTGGTGTCCTTGCGTCTTGTTTCTTAAGAGCTTAGTTACTTAGGGTTAGTAAAGGTCGCATTCAGGAGGGCACGAATCGGAGTCTGTCCTTTAACTGCCCCGTACCTGTTTTGCTGAATTCCTACTTTCCAACAACAGTTGTATAAGCCTTAATGGGTTTCGGATTTGAGGTTTGCGGTTTGCGGTTTTAGAGTCTGTTTTTTACCTAGGCAACAAACTTTCATCAAGATACTTGTTGCAAACTAGTGACCTCACTAACCATGTTGGACTACACTACCCAAGACACATGACACACGAAATAGAAAGAGCTGTCCCCTAACGTCAGACTTAAGACGATGGGACAGCTCTTTTTTCACTCTATGTTCAACTTCATATTTATACTCATATCTATCACTCTGCTCAACCCAAGATCGAAGCAGACAAAAACCATGCAACTACACGCTCTCCACGTCATCTTGAACCCTACTGTACCTCCATCACCCCAACTCACTACTCTCCCTCTCACAACTACGGTCTACGAATCCAACCAACCGTCACCTACGATCTGCTGCAACCGCAGCCGAACGATCGTAACCATCCCCTAAGATTCAGCCACAACCGTACGAATCATAATTCGCAGTGCATCCAGCATCATCGGAATAGGCAGCGACGGGACGGAAGGCTTCAACACAGCCATCTCTGTTGAGGCGGGAAAGTGTACAAATCCTGCACGGATCGGAAGCTGCCCTACTCGAATGTGATCCAGCACCCGGTACATTGTGTTGTTGCAGATATATGTACCTGCTGTATTGGACACGGTAGCTGGAATACCTGCTGCGGACATGTCATTCACCATGGCACGTATGGGCAACGTGGAGAACAAACCGTCCGGGCTACCGTCTACAATTGGCTCGTCCACAGGACGCTGTCCTTGGTTATCCGCGTAGGAGCCTGGCGGAATATCTTTGACATTCACGGCGATCCGCTCCGGTGTGATGGATGTTCTGCCCTTGGCCAGCCCACAGGCGATAACGACATCTGGCCGATAGGCTTCCATCTCTGCGATCAGCTGGTCTGCACATTCATCGAAGTGCACGGGCAACAGTACTGTTTTTAGCTCAGCACCCTCGATCACTTCGTTTGCAAGAGCATCCATTAATGCCCCCGTCGGATTCACCGCATCCCCGCCAAAAGGTTCAAACCCGGATATCAGAATCTTCACCATCACACGTCAGCTCCTGTCTGTTTACTCCGATTTGTAACGTAATCCCCACTGGCCCCGAATCGTGTCCATCAGTTTCATGATTTCCAAGGATTCGTCCAGTTTAATGGTGTTGCTCTCCGTCCGACCTTCGAGGATACAACGTCCCGCTTCTTCTGCCTCAAAAGCATAACCAATACATGTTCGATCATCCGTGAACTTCTCCGGCTCGTCCTGACCATTCACATGCAGATAGGCTTCTTTACCCGCCAAGAATAAAGGAAGACGAATCTTGCCTTCCGTACCGTATATGACCGCTTCATTGCTAAGGTTCAGACGAATGGCAGCACTCAGTGATGCAGAACGTCCCTCGGAATAGGACAACAACACGGAAAATTGCTCGTCCACACCCGTCTCACCGATATTGGCTGTACTCCATACATGCTGGGGCTGTTCACCAAAGATCATCGATGCAAAGGAGATCGGGTACACCCCTGCATCCAGCAAAGCGCCCCCACCCAGATCGGGATTAAGCAATCTTCCTTCCGGCTCCCAGCCGACACGGAATCCAAAGTCTGCCTGAAGCAAACGTACTTCACCGATTCGTCCTTCTGCAATCCAGGCTCTGGCTTGAGCGATCGGCGGCAAAAATCGTGTCCACATCCCTTCCATCAGGAAAAGGTTACGCTCCCGTGCCGTCTCCACCAGTTGCTCCAACTGACGCGCGTTCATCGTAAACGGCTTTTCACATAGCACCGCCTTGCCTGCCTCCAGACAAGCCATTACATTCTCCTTATGCACAGGGTGAGGTGTTGCCACATAGATAATATCTACCTCAGGATCTTGCAGCATTTCATCATAAGAACCGTAAGCGCATGCAAAACCATATTCAGCTGCAAACTTCTCCGCACTTCCCGCTGTCCGTGAACCTACCGCTGCTTTCACAGCGTTTCCCGCATGCTCCAGATCCCTTGCAAACTGGGATGCAATCCATCCCGTGCCCATAATGCCCCAGCGTACTTTGTCCCGTCCCACTACTTCTGTCATATTAAAGCCTCCCTACTGCAATTTGAGTTGAAAAGGTTCATGATTCAGATCAGGCCAACATGTTATCCCCTTTATTTTACCAAAAAGAAACGCTTACGTCAGAAAACGATTTCGATTATGTGCTTTCAATAGACTTCAAGCTCATCAGGGCCTCGAACATATCTGTGTACATTTCAATTCTCCAGTAGATTTGCTAAGATTATCAGCAGACTAGGGCCAAGAAGTCTTGTCCGTAAACATACTTGTAACTAGCGACAATCTGGTTAAACTATCGATCACATCTGATAACGGGATCATATACCCTGTGCTATTCATAAAACATCTGGCTATACTGCAAACGTGCTTTTGACAAGGCAGCCAGTATTAACTACATCATGCAAAACGCATCAATAGACGTTTAAGATAGACCTTCATGTCCGAGAAAATATGGTACGTTCCAGATTCAATTATTACCTAAACTTTTCCAAAGAGAGGAGGTCGCATAGCAACATGACTACCATCCCCGGTACCGCCCACAGCGGCATGAATCCACACACGTTGCATCAGCAGACAAGTCCCAACGCAGAAAAGGAATCCTCAACCCGGGCAGGCCTGGATGCCTTCCTGAATGATACCCTGATCGAACTTCGTCAGGCAGAACATATTATAACCCGTGGGAAATGGCGCTGGTCCACAGCTGAGCTAGCTCATCATACCTTCATATACATGCACAAATTCACAGGCCAACTGATCATGAATGGAATCAAATCTCACGTGGTTCGCAAATCAGCTTGTCTGTCCCTACCAGGAACTGCAATTGAACTGTTTAGTGATGAAGACCATGATATTGAACTGTATATCATTCACTTTGATATGTATCGGGCTACGGAGAAAACAAAAGCCAGACGAATCTACGAACGTGAGCTCAGTTCACCTGTTACAGGCTGTATTCAGGGCCCATTTTACGGTATACAGCGCATTGCCGCACAGCTTACACAATTAAGCAATGAAGGTTTGGAAAGGGGCTTGAAAGCACAGCTCTTCCTGACGGAACTGTTACATATGCTCTGGCCTCAAGAAGACCAGACTGACGTGGGGGCTGGGCAGGATGAACCCGAACAGTGGCTCAGGTCCACCCTGCAATACATGCGCGAAAACTATATGCACGAGATCAAGCTGGAGAAGCTGGCTGAACTGGCTGACATGCACCCGTCCTATTACTCGCAGCTATTCAAGAGCCGCATGCAGAAAAATCCGATTGAGTACATCACTCATCTGCGTATGAACCGAGCCAAGGAATTGCTGCTTACTTCAGATCTGCGTATCCGTGATGTGGCTCGTGAAGTGGGTTACCGTGACGAATTTTATTTCAGCCGACGTTTCCGAAACCATGCCGGTTATGCGCCAACTTCCTATTCGAAGCAGGTCCACCGAAATATCGTGTCGCTCTCCTATCCATACACGGACCACCTGATGACACTTGGCATCACGCCATGCGCAGCTCAGATCCAAGGCCATCTTCCTCATATGCCCAAATCGCTGACGTTGCCCTTCCACGCCTATGAACCTTGGGAACAGGGACGTCAGGCTTTTCTTGATGTGAATCCTGAATTGATTCTGACCAAGGACAATGCAGCTGCCAAAGCGATGGAGCATATTGGCGATGTCGCGCCCATCATCACGATTCCCTGGAACCAGACAGACGTCTTCGGTCATCTGCATCAGATTGCATCCATTGTGGATCGTACCCAAGCAGCCACAGATTGGCTGGATCGACATGAACGCAAGGCAGAGCGTGCACGCAAAAAAATCAAGGAATTCGTCGGGGACATCACCGTTGCCGTTGGCACGTTAACACCTAAAGGTCCACGGATGTACAGCCATCGGAACTTTGGACATGTCTTTTATCGAACCTTGCAATTGGCCGCTCCTCAGCGCATTCAGACCGAACTGGCTGGCAAATCTCCCGGCGTTGGATTCAACTGGCTGCCCTTCACACCAGGAGAATGGGACGGACTTGAGGCAGATGTGCTGGTACTGGCGATTAATTCTATGCATGAAAAGGCAACACTGTTGAAAGAGATGGCTTCGAATCCACTGTGGAACAGCCATCCTGCGGTAAAAAACGGACGTGTACATCTCATCGACTGGAACTCATGGGTCGTATATGCTCCATATTCCATCAACATCCAGCTCGATGAAGCGCTCTCTATGTTGACGAACAAACCTTCACTTTTGTAATCTAAAAAATGTCCATCTCCAGAATCTTAATTTATGCCATGTACGGGCCTGAATTAAGATTCTATAATGATCACTAATTGATAATGATAATCAATAACAATGAAATACGTTGTTGGTACCAAAGGAGTGACCCGTATTCAACATCCGGGACTGCCACATCGTCCGTCTAATTCAAGAAAATCTGCAGTGACCGTTGGGCTGACGTTTTTGTCTGCCATAGCCATACTGCTGCTAAGTATGTTTGTCGCAATCTCTTTAGGTGCCAAAGGGCTAACGCTGGAAACCGTATGGGCTGCCATATTTCAGTACAACCCAGCTTTGACACCACATCAGATTATTCATGAGCTGCGGCTGCCTCGTGTCCTTGCCGCAGTTATTATCGGCGCTGCCTTTGCCGTTGCAGGAGCTTTAATGCAAGGCATTACGCGTAATCCGCTGGCAGACACGGGCATTCTGGGCATTAATGCTGGAGCCACTTTTGTCGTAGCACTGAGCTTTGCCTTTTGTCCCGGACTGCCATACGGCTGGATTATGTTTTTATCATTCGTGGGAGCTGTTCTGGGCACACTGCTTATCTTCCTGCTTGGAATGGCAGCACCTGGTGGTCTGAATTCCATCAGACTGACCGTTGCCGGAGCGGTTATTGCAGCCATGTTAACCTCGCTCAGCACAGGTGTTGCCATTTATTTTGACCTGAGTCAGGATCTGGCCTTCTGGTATGCGGGAGGTTTTGGCGGAATAGAATGGCGGCATCTGAAGTTAATCCTTCCCGTGCTGCTCGTGACGCTGGTACTGATCATGCCACTCGCCCGGCGTGTATCCCTTATGTCACTCGGTGAAGAAGTAGCGATTAATCTCGGGATTAACTTGCGCTGGACGAGGTTTCTCGCCCTCGCAGCGGTTGTTGTGCTGGCTGGTGTGTCCGTGTCGGCAGTAGGCTCGATTGGATTTGTCGGACTTGTCATCCCTCATATCTCACGCAAACTGGTGGGTGTGGATTATCGACTCATCATTCCGATGTCTTCTCTGCTTGGAGCGATATTACTGGTGCTCGCTGATCTGGGCTCACGCATCGTGAACCCGCCCGAGGAGCTCGCGGTAGGCATTATGGTCGCTTTTGTCGGTGTACCTTTCTTCCTCTATCTGGCCCGTAAAGAAAGGAGGGCCTTGTAGCGATGAATTTTAATACACCTTCACGAGGTAAACGTTCGATAGTCGTCAGTATCACGCTGCTCTGCATAGCCATTGCCGTTATTGTGATCAGCCTGAACACGGGAACCATTCGTCTCTCCCCAGCGGCTGTGTTACAGACTTTGTTTGGTAATGGCAGTTCGGATGATCAGATTGTACTGTTTGATTACCGACTGCCTCGCATCCTGGTAACTGTACTGGCCGGAGCGGGACTTGGTATTGCCGGAGCAGCCTTGCAAGGGATCACCCGCAATCCATTGGCGGACCCGGGCATTCTGGGATTACATGCAGGGGCTGCATTTGGACTAATGGTGTTTGTTAGTCTCTCCTTTACGATGGATGGCTCTGTGGCCTTGCTGATCCCGTTGTTTGCTTTTGCAGGCAGTGTGGCCGCTGCCCTGATCATCATGCTGTTATCTTATGATCGCCATAACGGCGTATCACCCATCAAGCTGATTCTGGTGGGAATCGCGGTAGCGGCCGGGTTCCATGCCTTGACACTCTACCTATCCCTGCGTCTGGATGAAGACACCTATTCCTTTGCCGCTCGCTGGTTGGCAGGAAGCGTCTGGGGCCGGGATTGGATTCATGTGCAAGCGTTGCTTCCTTGGGTGGTGTTATGTATATCGTACATCTGGAGTCGATCCAAAACGCTCGATGCCTTCAATCTTGGAGATGCTGCCGCAACCAGTATCGGAACGCCTGTCCGATCCCAGCGTATTATTTTGCTGCTCTGTGCCGTGGCTTTGTCTGCCGTTAGTGTATCAATGGCTGGTGGAATCGGCTTTATCGGTCTGGCGGCACCACATCTGGCGCGTAGGCTTGTCGGTCCGATGCATCGGCATCTGATTCCAGCCGCCGGGCTTATCGGTATGGTTATTCTGGTGAGCGCCGATACAATCGGGCGAACGATCTTTCAGCCTAATGCCATTCCGGCAGGCGTGGTGGTTGCTGCGATTGGTGCACCTTACTTTTTGTACCTTTTAGTACGAAGCAAGTGATCTTTTTTTCAAAAAAACAATAAAGACATCCAAGAGATGTTCAAGGAGAATGTGATTACCCATGTTAAAGAAAAATCTTATGCTTGTCATGAGTATCTGTCTGGTGCTTGTGCTTGCAGCCTGTGGAACGACCAATAATTCATCATCTGCTTCTGGTGGTTCGTCCACGGATACTTCAACCAAGAATCAAGACAACAGTGCAAGTTCGGGAGAGCAACGTATTGCCTCCATGTCGATCCATCTGACCAATGATCTGCTGTCTCTCGGCATTACTCCGGTTGGTTCCGTTATCGGTGGCGAAGCCAAAGGTTTCCTGTCCCATGTTGCTGATCAACTTCAAAATACAACGCCACTTGGTCCGGTTAAAGACCCGGATATGGAAGCTTTGCTTGCCCTGAAACCCGATGTGATCTATCTGGACGAAGAATTCTCCGGTGGTGATATTGCCAAATTCGAAAAAATTGCTCCGGTGCATGTCTTCAATCTGGATGACGGTACATGGCGCGACCATCTGAAAGACATTGGCAAACTCGTAAATCGCGAGAAGGAAGCCGAGCAATACATTCAGGACTACGCAACCGAAACGGAAGAAGTGAAATCTCTGATTCATGACACGATTGGTGATGGGACTGTGATGGCAATCCGTGTTACTGCTAAAGAATTACGTGTATTCAGTACACGCCGTCCCATGGGTCCCATTTTGTATGAGGATCTCGGTCTGACTCCTGCCAAAGGGATCACAGATATCGATTCGACTAAACCGTATCAAGTCGTCTCCCGTGAAATATTGCCGGACTATGATGCAGATGCGATCTTTGTAGTTGTGAATTCGGATGATGAAGCCCAGACCATGTTCAAGGAGCTACAAAACAATCCGATCTGGCAAGGCCTGAAAGCAGTCAAAGCCGGCCATGTCTACCCGATTGGTGCACAACCTTGGCTGGATTACTCATCGATCGGTAATAAAATGGCCATGGATGAAGCCAAAGAAATGTTCTCCAAAAAATAAAGTGTCCGATACATCTGATACCCATCAACTATAAAAACAACAAAAAACCTCACTTTGAAATCGGAACAGCGTTTGTATGAATCATACGGACGCTCTATTCCCCTCAAAGCTGAGGTTTTTTGCTTTGGATCTGCCAGCAAGCTGTAGTCCATCCTCTTCTACCATGTGTGCTCACAGTGTACAGACAATGATCTCAACATCCGTATTGGCAAAAGTTTCCTGGATAATCGGACTGACCTTCTCCCATTTCAGCCTGTCCAACCCGCATCCTATTCGGGGCATAGCCAGTTTCGTAATGCCATCCATCACACATACGTCTCGCATGGATTCTACCGCATTAGTCAACGATTGATACGTCGGCTTATTGGAGAACTTTACCTTGGTGACCAGATTCATCGTCCGTCCTACCGGATAACATCGTCCAATCTCAAGCGGCTCCTGTTTGGCCTGCTCTTGAAGATTTTCCAAACCAAATCGCTCCCGAAACTGTACCGCAATGCCCTTGCCCATCCTTGCATCGGCTGATATGCAGTGCGCAAGCGTGTACTCATCCCCCAGTTCAAATAAATCCTGTTCTCTCTCATGAAACTGCATGGCATTCATCTCCTTTTCACGCGCTCTCATTCAATCTATATCCCATATTTTTTTATTAGGCCTCTGTCAAAAAACGTTGAAATGCCTTTAATGTTCGCTGACCTGAGGATCGATCATATACAGCAAATACAATTCGTTCAAAGGAGTCCTTAAATCCCTCTCCCACTAACACATCGTGAAAATACTTCGCCACCACTGCCGGTTCATTACGAAATACTCCACAACCATATGCACCGAGAACAATCGTCCGATGACCATTCGTAGCAGCCACGTCCAGAATATAACGGATGCGTTCCTTCATCACGCACTCAATCTGTAGATCATCAGCTTCTCCACGCTCTTTCACCACACCCGCATTCACCGCTGGCGCAGTGATGAAGGATGATAAATAATATTGGTCCAGCAGTCGGTCTTCATCATCACGGATCACCGGAACATCAGGAGAATAGATCATATGATTCGAATAGAGACCTGATCGCTGTTTGCGATTGTACTCGTACATTTCATCCATTTGGGCGATGCACGGGTATAGTCCTGTCGCTCGGGCCAGACTCTCTTCCTGTGCCTGACTTCCACCAAGGAAACCGCCGCCAGGATTTTTCGCCGATGCAAAGTTCAGACAGACCACATCTTCTCTTCCTTCAGCTACCGTCAAACGTGAAGCCGCTCCAAGTGTAGTCTCTCCAGTAACCTCAATGCGCACTGACACAGATGCAGCTTCAGCTTCAGTTGATGAGGCTACCGAATGAGTTTCTGCGTGAGCTTCTGTACGGAACTTCCCCCTGAGTGTGGAAAGCTCCGAAGGACGATATAATACCGAATCCCGAATGGCTTGCTGCACATCAATACCTATCTCAACCTTGCGATCATACCCATTTACGTATTGCCCTTCATCCAAAATAGCCAGCGTCTGCTGTGCGATACTGGCCCGCATGGTACGTGGATTGGAGCCGGTAATACCCGTTGATCTATCAAGTGTACTGTTGTTGTTGTTGTTGTTGTTGTAACGTCCACTGCTGTTCTTGTTATTACTGCTATTGTTCTTATACTGTTGCTTATCACTCATCTGAATCACTTCCTATATCTTCTCTTAGACGGGTGAGAATCTCACCCAGCCAGTTGGTTCCCCGCCATGTTCTTCTATTCCGAATACGCGGATCTTCCTCCGCCAGTCCCACACCCCAGATGCGATCATCCGGACTTGCTTCCACGAGAGTCGTTCCACGGGTGGCACGCAGCGCGGTTAGCATTTCTTTGTTTTGTGTAAATTTGCCCCAATTGCCTTCGTAGACAATGCGCTGGCATTCCGTTTCCCATAAAGTCTGGTCGAAACCTGCGACCTGTCTGCCCAGCTTTTTTTGCACCGAAGCAGAGCTTGCCTTCAGAATCTTGTCTGCGATGGTCTGATCGCCAAACAGCAGCGCTTTCTGGTGCATCATGTATTGCTCCGCACTCGTGTAGTGAACCCCGTTCATGGTAAAATCCGCCGGGTGCCACTGCGAGAACGGAGATGCAGTCCGCCAGAAAAACGTAAACTTTTCCATCCATATCCCCTCTTTACTTGTTCCTCATGGTTGCAGTGATCCCGCCCATGGCTTGAATCACTTCGTCCGTGTTCATTGATGCTTCCCCTTTTCAGGGTGTCTGCCTCTCTGGGTCCAATCTGTATAAACGTGATGGTCGATGACCGGCACTGCTCGCATACTCTCCCGTCTCAATAACCCAATCGGCGATTTTACGCCGGAAAGCGGCAGCCAGCAGTTTTTTGCCACTGATGATCTCATGTACTTTCTGAAGTGCAGTCAGCGTAAACGTCTCCGGCATCAGATTAAATGCAATATCCGTGTACTCGATCTTGGATCGCAGACGTTCAAGTGCATAATGAATGATTTTGGCATGATCAAATGCAATCCCCTGAACCTCCCCCAACGTCAAACGATGGCTTCGTACTTTTCCTTCTATCGTTTCTTTCGTTTCAACAATTGCCGATAACTCTTCTGTTCCATTGGTCAAAATCAACTGCAATCTGCGTTCTGTCACACGTCCACGCTCATGGATATGGCGCTTCTCTTCCAGAAGCCGCTGCTCCACCCGAAACCAATTGGCCTCACTGGCATCATCGCCAGCCTGAAGCTCCAGCTCGCTGCTATCGACCAGCGCCATATAGGAACAACTGATGACCCGTGTACGCGGATCTCGCTCCACATCTCCCCAGGTATACAGTTGCTCCAGATAAATATCATCCAGCCCTGTCTCCGTCAACAATTCCCGCCGAGCAGCATCTTCCAATGATTCCTGCATGGAGACAAATCCGCCCGGTAACGCCCATTGGCCCAGATAGGGATGACCACCCCGCCGGATTAGTAGTAACTGGAGTTCGGGTTCAGCGAGCTTGCGATAATTCTCCTGAGCTTCACTGCGAATCGTAAAGACCAACATGTCCACGGTGACGGAAGGACGTTCGTAATCACCAGCATTATACGTTTCCAGAAACTGTTGTTCACTGATATGTACCTGATCCTGATGCTCCCGGTAATCGGGAGTTTTTCCTCCAGAGGAACCTTCGTAAGTCATAATAACCAAACTCCATTCTGTTATTAACATTGTGTTATTAACAATTAGATAATATCAATTTATCACATCATTTTATGTCAGGTCAATATTTCCAGTCCTAAATAAATGATCTGTATTCACTTGACGATATGTCAAATCGAACTTAAGATTTATTTAGTCGACTAACTAAAAGGATAGGAGTAGATGATATGAACCCAGTCCAAAATGATCGGTTAATGGGACAGCTATCCGAACTCGTGAAACTGAAACGCTACAAGGTTCATGAGAAACTTGTGAACCACCCCGAGTTATACCCGGGGCAGCCCCCTTTGCTGTTCCAGCTTGAACGGGAAGATGGTCAATCCCAGAAAAACCTGGCCGAACAACTTCAGCGCAGTCCCGCAACGGTAACCGTGATGCTCAAGCGCATGGAATCATCCGGTTATGTGAGACGTGAAGCAGACCCGAAAGATATGCGCAGTTTGCGGGTATACCTGACGGATCAAGGGCGCTCTGCGCTACAAGAATTGAGAGAAGTGATTCAGGAGTTGGAACAGCAAGCCCAGAAAGATTTTACACCGGAAGAATCCGAGATCATGTCTGCACTTGCACAGCGTATGCTTCAAAACCTGCGTGAAGCTTGAGGTAATACAGATTCGCGATTGAAGCAGCTAAAGGTATTATGAAATTGATTCACTTATGCTATGAAGATTGAGGTGATTCCCTATTGTGGACGTTAAAACGATTCTTGACCCCGTATAAGTCGGCGGCAATCGTCGCCCCGCTGCTCATGGTACTTGAGGTTACCATGGACCTGCTCCAGCCCAAGCTGATGTCCAGCATCGTGGATGATGGTGTACTTGCAGGGAATCTGCCCCATATCATAACTACAGGTCTGATCATGCTACTTGTTGCGTTAATCGGCTGGGTTGGCGGCGCAGGCTGTACACTCTATTCAAGTAAAGCTGCCGTTGGATACGGCACAGATCTGCGCCAAGAACTGTTTGACCATATTCAAACCTTCTCCTTCCGCAATCTGGATACGTTTCAGGAAGGATCTCTGATCACTCGTCTGACCAGTGACATTACCCAGATGCAGACCTTTGTACAGATGCTGCTACGGATGTTTATCCGTTCACCAATGCTAATCATCGGTAGTATCATCATGGCGTTTACGATCAGTGTAAAGCTGGCTTTAATTCTTATTGCGACTGTACCGGTGCTGTTTATTATTTTATTTATTCTGATAAAAGCTTCCTATCCGCTGTTCGCCAGTGTGCAGAGCAAGCTTGATCAGGTCAACGCTGTGCTTCAGGAGAATCTTGCCGGCATTCGTGTCGTCAAGGCGTTTGCACGTGCGCGTCTGGAGAAAAAGCGGTTCAAACACTCCAATGAAGATTACACCTCAACTGCCGTCAAAGCCTGGCGTATTGTCACACTGAATGCACCCGTACTCAGCCTGATGCTGAACGCTACCATTGTAGCGGTGCTGTGGTTTGGAGGTTTCCAGGTAGTGGGAGGCGATATTGCTGCCGGGGATCTGATTGCTTTTATCAACTATGTCACGGTTGTACTCTCGTCCCTCACGTCGATCGGCATGATGATGATGAGTTTCTCCCGCGCCAAGGTATCAGCTACACGGATCAACGAGGTGTTACATACACAGCCGGATATTCAATCGGGAACCGATAACTCCGGGAATGTACAGTCATCCCCGTCTACTCGTGATCAGTCCCGAAACCAAACGTCTTCTCTTCCCTCCCACACAGGCGGTCAAGTGGAGTTCAGAGACGTATCTTTCCGTTATGACGGAGACCATGCACTCACTGACATTAACCTGAAGGCTCGCTCGGGTGAGAAAGTGGCCCTGATCGGTTCAACAGGTTCAGGCAAAACCTCGCTGGTGCAGCTGATTCCCCGTCTATACGATGCTTCGCAGGGTGAAGTGCTCGTGAATGGAGTGAACGTTCGCCACTGGGATCTTCAGGATCTTCGCAGCCGTGTGTCCATTGTGCTACAGGAATCCATCCTGTTCAGCGGCAGCATCCGGGATAACATTTGTTTCGGCCGGCCCGGTGCAACGGATGCTGAATTGCGTGCTGCGGCACAAGCTGCGGCAGCGGATGATTTTATTATGAAACTGAAAGATGGGTATGACACGGAGCTGGGTCAACGCGGGGTCAATCTGTCCGGTGGACAAAAACAGCGGATATCCATTGCACGCGCCCTGCTCATGCGACCGGAAGTACTGATTCTGGATGATAGCACCAGTGCTGTTGATCTGCGTACGGAAGCGAGCATTCAGAAGGCTTTGCAGTCCTTGATGAAAGACAGCACGACCTTTTTGATTGCACAGCGGATCTCCTCCGTGAAGGATGCAGACTGTATATATGTCATTGATGAAGGACAGATCGTTGCCAGAGGCACACATGATGACCTTATGGCTCATTCATCACACTATCAAGCCATCTATTATTCGCAGCAACGGAAGGAGGATGTTCAATTTGGCTAAACCTGCATCTTCCTCCATACAACAAACGGTCGTGCCTCCCATCGGAAGACCCGGACCAGCGGGAAGAGGACCTGTTCCCAAAATCCGAGCGAAAAATGCTCGCCATGCCCTAATCCGGGTATGGTCGTATATGGGACGTCATCGCAAAGGAGTCATTGCTGCATTAGTGCTGACGGCTCTTGGAACACTGCTCAATCTGGCAGGACCTTACCTTCTCGGCCGTGCCGTTAACGAACATATTGTGCCCAAGGTAACCGCGGGTTTGCTGAAGGAATGTCTTCTTTTGCTGAGTGTGTATGTCCTTGGCTCACTCCTGATGTGGGCTCAATCCTATGTCATGATTGGTGTGTCCCAACTGACCGTTAAGGATCTGCGACATGCGTTGTTCTCCCGACTGCAAGAGCTGCCTATCCATTTTTTTGATAAAAATCAAAGCGGGGATCTGATGAGCCGGGCGACCAATGATATCGATAACGTATCTACAACGCTGAATCAAAGCGTAACTCAATTGATGTCCAGTGCCATCCTGCTCGTTGGCTCCTTGTCGATCATGTTTGCACTTGATGTACGGCTTACCCTGCTCAGTCTGGTGACTGTACCGTTGATTACCATCGCCACTCGCCTGATCGCGTCAAGAACACGTAAACACTTCACAGCCCAGCAGAAATTGCTTGGTGAGCTTAATGGGTATGCTCAGGAAACCATTGCTGGACAAAAAGTCGTAGCGGCTTATAACCGTCAGGATCAGGCACATCAACATTTTGAGAATTTGAACGAGAAACTGCGCACATCCAGCACACAGGCCCAGACCGTTTCGGGTTTGGTTGGACCTACGATGAACGTGATGAATAATATCGGGTTTGCCATACTGGCTTCTGTAGGTGGATGGATGGCTTATCATGAAATGACGTCCATCGGACTGATCGTCAGCTTTCTCGCTTACTCCCGCCAGATTGAGCGGCCGCTCAACGATCTTGCCAATCAGTACAATCTGATTCAGGCTGCAATTGCAGGTGCTGAACGTGTGTTTCACATTATGGATACGCCTAGCGAATACGTAGAGGAACAGAAGAAACAACTGGACCAGATTCAAGGTAAAGTGGTATTTGAAGACGTCTCTTTCGGATACAGTGCGGAGCGAGACATTTTGAAGAAGGTCAGTTTTACTGCAAAACCTGGTGAGATGATTGCACTTGTTGGACCCACCGGCGCAGGCAAAACGACCATTATCAACCTGTTACCCCGTTTCTACGAGATTACAGGCGGATGGATTACCATCGATGGATGTAACATCTCGGAACTGGAGAAGGATCAACTCCGTCGGCAACTCGGCATTGTACTTCAGGATGCCTACCTGTTCTCGGGTACCATTCGCGACAATCTCGCCTACGGCAAGCCCGACGCAACCGATGAACAGATCAGGCAAGCGGCTGAGCTGGCGAATGCACATTCGTTCATCCGAAAACTGTCACAAGGTTACGACACCCCCATCATTTCCGGGGGAAGCAACCTGAGTCAGGGACAACGACAACTGCTGACCATTGCCCGGGCAATTCTGGCTGATCCGGCCATTCTTATTCTGGATGAAGCAACAAGCAGCATTGATACGCGTACGGAGATGCACATTCAGGAAGCGATGCGCACTTTAATGAAAGACCGTACCAGCTTTGTCATCGCCCACAGACTGAGCACGATTCATGAAGCCGATCAGATTCTCGTCATTGATGATGGACAGATCGCTGAACGGGGCAACCATGATGAGTTGATGAAGCAACAAGGATTCTACTATCAGTTACATCAGGGACAGCTCAATAAGTCGAACTAAAGCGACTCTGCAAAGTTACTCCATGCCGAAGCGGACCTTAGCGCGTATGGAGCAAGTAATTGCGCTGTATCCTGAATGTGGGAGAACATGTCCTTCGCGTGCGAACAAGCGATCAATATGCCACAAAAGTGGATTTTCTCTATTCCAAATGAAAAGCTCCACTCCGTGCCGGGCGGGCTTGAGGACATCGTCCAGCTCACGGTTGGAACAGAGCAAGAGCGTAAACTAACGAATCTGAGGCGCCTTATTCAAGCTTTTGAAGCTCCCTCAGAAATCTAAAGAACCTGAGACACGTTATATCCAAATAAACAGCCATTTTCAGCGTTTTTTCATGGGATGTTGGGAAATAACGTGTCTGAAGTTTCTTACAAATTAAAGTAAGGACTTGAAGGCCAAATAAGACGTCCTATGTTCCTTAGAAAATCGACTAACCATTCGCCAGGATCAACCGGCTTGAACTTCAGACTTTTATACGCTGACCTCCATCATCATATCGCTTACTTGAATTTGCAGACACACTCTTATATAGCTAAAATGATCTGAACCAATGTAGTCTCCACACATCAACTTATTAATCGAAATATTAAACGCCGCACGGGGTTCTTCTGGACCCATGCGGCGTTTTTATGTTTTTGTCTAATGACTACTTAATTGCTATCTTTGGATCTCTTATATGATTTAAGTCTCCATTGGCAGATGAAGCGTGAAGGTGGAGCCAACCCCCATTTCGCTATGGACGGTAATTTTACCATTGTGATCCTGAACGATTTTCTGGCAGAGCGCAAGTCCAAGTCCCGTACCTTCTTCTTTGGTTGTATAAAATGGATTAAAGATGGTGGATAGCGAATTTTCCGGAATGCCGCTTCCTGTATCTGTAATTGAAATGAGCACTGCGTCTCCGTCCTGCAACAAATCCATATGGACCTCACCAGGGTCTGTCATTGCTTCAAAAGCGTTACGAATCAGATTGATCAATACCTGCACAATTTTATCTCGATCCATGATGATCACAACTGGCTCATTAGTCATTTCAAGCGTAATTTGATGCCCTCGGGATGCCGCATCTGACTCGGTCAAAGACATCACTCGTTCAAGGCAGTGACCCAAATGTTCAGGCTTCATGTGATTGGCATGTGGTTTGGAAAACTGCAAAAATTCAGCTGTCAGATCGGTTACTCTCGTCACCTCACCCATAATCACTTCATACCATGGCGCGATATTAAACGCTTGTCCACGTGACAACTGCAGGAATCCCCGAATTGCGGTAAGCGGATTTCGAATTTCGTGAGCCATACCTGCGGCCAGTTCACCCACAGCCCTTAGTCTTTCGGAACGAAATACTTCTTCTTCATTTTTCAGCCATTTGCTACGCTGTTGTTGAAGAAGCCTATCTTCGGCAACCGTCATAAAGTGCTGCAACGAATCCGACATTTCCGGGTACAGGGAGATGCTGTAGCTTACCTGGAGTCCTTGAAGCTGCACGGATAACAGTGACGACATTCGTTCTTCCACATCCTGTATCTCTGGCAAAACGACTGCAAATCGGTCTCCTGCATACCGGGATATGCCATAGGCCTCGGTGAAATGATTGCTGATCATCTGACCTGTACCTGTGATTACCGTACACCAAGGATCTTCTGACTCTTTTTTAAAGCCGCTAAAGTTATTGACGTTCAAAAGGACAAGCAAAAAAGACCGTTGCTCTTCTACTGTCTTATGTAACACCTCCATGTAACCTTCGTAATTCAACAGTCCGGTAAGCGGATCATGCAGGGTCAGGAACCGATTTTTTTCCCGAAGCCTGCGCTTCTCGACCTCACTGTTGATTAAGGTATGATACAAAAAAATGATAACAACCGAGGTTAACAGGTCAAATAACGAAACCAGCAAAGCATATGTATCTACAGGCACATACGAAAGCCGAATCAACGTATATTGCAGCATAAGCAGCAACGAAATCGGCAAGGTCTGTGCCAACCTTGGTTTGTCCTGGATCATTGAAATAATGAGCATATAATACAGCATGTTGCACCAGTTCAGTTCACTGAAATAGTGGAATATCCCGAGAAAAATCCACTGAAATTTTCGCAGCACAGGATATCGTCTCTCCCCATAAATACTTGCTACCAATAATGTCGCCGAAAGTGACATTATTGCCATATTAGGGGTAAGCCTGAGAACATAAGAGGACAAAATGACAAGCAGACAACCTAGCGGGAATATCACCATTTTCATCGTGTAACTAAGCAAACAGCCTCGCCCCCTTTGACATAAAACTCACATCAAATAACTTATGTACATGTATTATATCGATTATGATTAGCTGATGTTGTCGATTAGTGGAGGCTCGCCAAATTCGCACGAATGTATAAATTATGAAGGCAATAGGACATATGATGTAATTGTAATCAACAAAAGTGAAACAATTCCTCTTCGCATAAATCATTATTGTGGTACAATACAATAATGGATTAATTTAGGATAAATACTTGGTTATGGAGGATATCACATGACAACACAACGAAAACCACTGGGCCTCGGAACGCTCTCTCTACTCGTACTATTGATGGGTCTCGCCTTTAATTTTCAATGGGGCACAACAAATTTTATGATCAGTCATTATCTTTTTAACTTAATAAACATACCTATTTATAGCAACGGAACTCAAGGACTTCACATTCCTTTTGTAGTAGCAGCCCTCTTCTGGATTCCAGCCTTCTTGATCGCCAAAAAAAATCGTTCACATTATGGCACAAGTGTATCTTATAACGTCGCCGGATTCATGTTGCTCTTATGCATCATTGGACCAGTTATCTCCGTTATCGATTGGATGGTCAATGGTTAAACAATTAAAGCCAGCTCTCTATATCCCGAGGGCTGGCTTCTTTGCTGCTTTTCCATATAAGATGAACAAATTGTTTACACGATAACGTAGAGGACAGAAATAACCTGAAGAAGCGGAGCGTTCGCCTAAAAGCTTTCTGAAAGAAAGCTGCATCGGAAGCATATGCTATCCCCGGATTTTCACTTCTTTAGAAGGGAATCAAAAAATCTGGGGATAACAGCGATCAGAAGGTTGTTCTGTCATCGGAGTGACTGGTGTAACCTCTTGAGGCTCATCTTATTTCTTTGCCATATACTTACGGATATCAAAAGCCACCGCAGCAACAATGATCAATCCTTTGATAATCAACTGCCAGTATGGACTCACACCGATAAACGTCAGACCATAGTTAATGACCCCGAAGATCAGTACACCCGCCATTACCCCAGGTACTGTTCCAATACCACCCGCCGTTGATACGCCGCCTACCACACATGCGGCAATCGCATCCAGCTCATACATGTTACCGTAATTGTTTGTTGCTCCACCTGTGCGTGCTGCCTCAAGTACACCACCCAGGCCATACAACGCACCCGCAATGGCATACAGGGCAACCAGGTTGCGTGCCACATGAATCCCGGATACATGCGCTGCCTGAATGTTGCCGCCGATCGCGTACATGTTTTTGCCGAGACGTGTTTTGTTAAAGATCACCCAGCAGATTAATGCCACCGCAATAGCAATGAGGACAATATACGGGATGGAATAACCCCCGCCCAGATCAATGTATCCAGAGCCAATGACGGTAAAATCGGGTCTCAATCCTCCGATCGGCTGTGACTGGTTGGGTTCCGTATCAAAATAAATGGAGTTCAGTCCATACACGGCTACCATTGTACCCAGTGTTGCGATAAAAGGTGGCACATGTAATTTGGCGACAATGAGTCCATTTACCAATCCCACAAACAGACCTGCGGTAATCCCGACAAGGATCGGCAGACCCACCCATAAGTGGGGCAGATCGGGGAAGAAGCGATTGGCATACTCGTCAATTTGTAGCATCGATGCCGATACAACCGCTGTCAGACCAACCACCCGTCCAGCGGACAGATCGACCCCGCCCGTGACAAGGATAAAGGCGGCGCCGAGCGCAATAATGGCCCGTGTAGAGGATTGCTGCAAGATGTCCCGCAGTGTGGAGAAGGCCAGAAAATTCGGATCGGCAATCGCAATACCAATAATGAGCAGGATCAGTACAATAAAGATGGCGCGTTGTGTTACATATTGTTTCACTTGATTGATCATCTGTGTGTTCATCTGTTTCCCTCCTGACTAAGCCATCCGCTGCTGCGCGGCCAGCCTCATAATATCCTGCTCTGTTGCCTCGGCTCCATCCACGATTCCGGTGAGACGCCCTTCGCTCATCACCATAATGCGATCCGACATACCCAGCAGTTCGGGCATCTCTGAGCTAATCATGATAATGCTTTTGCCCTGACGAGCCAGTTCCGTAATAATGGTGTAAATCTCAAACTTGGCCCCTACATCGATTCCACGTGTCGGTTCATCCAGTAGCAGAATCTCCGGGTCGGTCAGCAACCAGCGCGCTAACAGAACTTTCTGTTGATTGCCGCCAGACAGGTTTCGAATCAGCGTGTTAACTGAAGGCATTTTGGTTCTGAACTTCTGCGTCTGCTCACGTGCCTCTTCGCGGCCCTTTTTCTCGTCCAGCAAGCCCACGCGATTTCGGTAGCGCCCCAGACTGGCAATGATCGTGTTCTCATACACCGACAACACCGGGAAGATTCCTGTGACTCTTCGTTCTTCCGTGAGCAACGCAATGTTATGACGCTTCGCTGCTGCGGGGGAATTAATCTTCACCTTGCGCCCATGAATTGAAATGGTACCCGAAGCGAGTCCGCGCAGTCCGAACAAGGACTCAATCAGTTCTGTCCGCTGTGCTCCAACCAGGCCGCCAATGCCAAGCACTTCTCCTTTTCGCAGCTCAAAAGATACATCACAAAACGATTTGGACTGGCTTGATGTCAGACCCTCGGCTTTTAATATCACTTCACCGGGTACGTTCGTCCGTTCCGGGAAACGTTCGTCCAGATCACGGCCAACCATACGCGTAATGATCAGATCTGTCGTTAGATCAGCAGCATCCCATGTCCCGACAACGAAACCATCACGCATGATCGTCACTTCATCCGAGATCGTTAGGATCTCCTCCATCTTGTGTGAAATATAGATAATGGATACGCCGCGACTGCGCAGTTCATTAATAATGGCAAATAGCTGATCCACTTCCTTGCCTGTCAGGGAAGAAGTTGGCTCATCCATGACGATGACTTTGGATTGAAAAGAGACCGCCTTGGCAATTTCCATGGATTGAATCTTGGAGACAGACAGTGTTCCCGCCTGAGCCTTCGGATCAATATCCAGGTTCAAGTCCTTGAACAGGGCCAGCGTATCGGTATACATCCGTTTCTCGTCCACCAGTATTCCCCTCATCGGAAAACGACCCAGCCATATATTCTCCATCACCGGACGATGCGGGACCGGATTCAGCTCCTGATGAATCATGGATATGCCTTGCTGAAGTGCCGCTTTGGAATTCGGAATATCCACATCCTTTCCTTCGATACGTATCGTTCCTTCATCCGGGTGATACATGCCGAACAGACATTTCATAAGTGTGGATTTCCCCGCTCCATTCTCTCCCATCAAGGCGTGAACCGTCCCCGGCTTTACTTTCAATGTGATCTGACTTAGTGCCTGCACACCCGGAAATGCTTTGGAAACTCCATTCATCTCCAGCAGGTAAGGTGACTCCATCTTGGTTCCTCCCTTCCATATGACCGTCAAAAAAGGGACGCTACCCGAATGTCGGACGTCCCTGTCTCGTGCTTTTATTGGGCGTCGGCGATGTTGTCTTTTGTAATCTTCTTGTATGCAATCCAGACGTATTTACCATCTGTAATGTCGTATTTGGTATTTTCCTTTGTTGGTGTCTCACCTTTGGCAAGTACGGAAGCCAGTGCCACCGTGGCTGCACCCTGATTCTTGGCATCATTAAGCACCGTGCCCAGCATTGTGCCATCCTGTAGAGCCTGAATGGCTGGAGCTGTTGCATCCACACCTACCACCGGCATGGATTTGCCATCCTTGAAGTATCCGGCTGCTTTCAATGCCTCAATGGCTCCCAAGGCCATGTCATCATTGTTCGCGAGAACAGCTTCAATCTTGTCACCATGGGAAGCCAGGAACGCCTGCATTTTCTCCTGACCTTTCACCCGGTCCCACATCGCCGTGTCTTCCGCCAGTGCTTCCACTTCGATACCGGCATCCTGGATCGCCTGAACCGAATATTTGGTCCGAAGCTCTGCATCCTGGTGACCCGGTTCCCCTTTCAGCATGACGTATTGCAGTTTGCCATCGCCGTTTTTGTCCGCTTCCGGATGTGCTTTCCAGTAATCCACAATCAGCTGACCGGAGATCGTACCGGACTCCTCCGCTTTTGCTCCTACGTAGTACACTTTATCCCATTTGTTCATATCTTCAGCCACCGGCTCACGGTTGAGGAATACCACTGGAATGTTCGCTGCCTTAGCCTTGTCAATGATGACACCTGCCGCCGTCCGGTCCACCGGGTTCACGGCCATTGCATTGTATTTCTTGGACACAAACAGATCCACTTTCTCATTCTGGGTCGGCTGTGCATTCTGGCTATCCACGATATCCAAAGTCGCGACACCTTCCGCTGCTGCGGTCATGGCATTACGTACACCCGTCATGAATGTATCATCAAATTTGTAGATGGCAACACCAATCTTGGGCGTTTCCGTACCGGCTGCTGTCTGGCCTCCTGTATCTGTTCCCGTACTTCCACCTGCACTGTCTCCGCCGCTGCTACACCCCGCCGCCACAACCATACATGCCGTAATCAACAGTGTCATCCATGTTTTCTTCATATCCTAATGACCTCCCCCAAGTTCATTCGGCTTCACCGATGTCTTTATTATGAAAAGGTTTACATTAAATTCGAATACAATATCTTCACCTGTTCTATCGAAATCTTCCTCAAGTTAACAAACACCTTAATTTCTTCATTCAGTATTCGTTCCAGCATTGGTTCATTGTACAAAAGGAAACAACAGCTTCTGGTTATCCATCCAGAACATATTGTCTGTACTAACCAGCTTGGTCTCAAGTAACACTCTCGCTTGCACCTGTTGATTGTTCAGCCGCGCAACGGCTTGATTCAATCCTAGATAACCTGCACTGTATCCATTCTGGACGATGAGATGATCAAAGACCCCTTCTTGCAATTGCTCCAGTTGCTGTTGTTCACTGCCAAATCCAACAATCCTTACCTTGTCCGCAGATTTGCGTCGATTCAGTTCATCGGCTGCTCCCAGGGAAGCCGGTTCCTGAAGAGTAATGAGTCCATCCACCTCCTGCTGGTCCAGCAATTGCTTCGCAGTCTGCCAACATCCATCTCGTGTATTACATATCGATTTGGGTTCCACTTGAATATCAGGATACTGTTCCAAGGCTTCCATAACCCCCTGCTCTCTCTGAATCAGACCAGAATTAAGAGGGTCGGGGCCCAATAAGGCAACATGCCCTTTCCCTTCCAACAGCTCCGCCATGGCCTGCCCTGCCTGCCGTCCAGCCTCCACATTATCCATGGAGATGACGCTGGTGATGCCTTTCACGGGAAATTCATCGTTAAGCACTATGACCGGAATGATGGCTCCATCTGAATTCATTGCCTGCGCCTCCTGAACAATGTCGCTAAGCGCCTTCTCGCTCAAAGGATCGACTAATAGAGCTGATGCTCCCTGCTTCAGAGCCGATGCGGCGGCCTCCACTTGAGCCTGCTCTCGCCCACTGCGAGACAACGTATGGCTGTTGATATTTGCCTGTTTGACCTGCATCTCACTTCCAGCAGAATCCAGAATGGCAGGCGTGTACACATCACCATCGGAAGGGTATGCTTCCACGGTAATCAGTTCGGCTCCGTTCTCTTTGGCAGCTGCTTCGGCGCCAAGCCGGATAGCTTCCGCAAGTTCCCCTGTCCCAGCTGGCGTAATCAGCGCGATACGTGGCGGTACTGTCGTAGCATCGGGACTCGATAAGCCACAGGCGCTGCATATGAGCAGACAGCAGCTTGCAGCTGTCTGGGTTACTAACCGACATTTCCGGATTCCAGGGAAGCTCGCAGCAACCTTTTTCCAAAACGTACGAATATTCAATCCTTTAACTCTATGGGCATCGTTCCTATCCACTTGGTTGTCTGTCATTAGGCTCGCCCTCCTTCTGCTGCGATTGAATGGGAATCCGAACCCAGACCGTGGTGCCTTCTTCCAACTCACTTGCAAATTCAAGGCCATATGCCTCCCCATAATAGAGCCGGATTCGGTCATGTACGTTGCGTACAGCTACGCCTGATCCTGCACCGCTTTTGACAACCGGACTGCCACTCAATAATCCCGACATCTGTTCTTCCGTCATGCCGACCCCATTATCTGTAATGCGAAACACCAGCTTGTTGTCCTCACAATAAACATCAACCTCAATACTTCCTTCGTCCATGTGGTACTCGATGCCATGAACAATGGCGTTCTCAATCAGGGGCTGGAGCACCAGCTTTAATGTCAGGCAATCCAGAAGCGTATCATCTGCCTTAATCGTAAAGTTGAATTTGCGCTTGAACCTCATCTGCTGAATCGTCAAATAATGCTGCGCATGTTCCAGCTCTTCCCTGATCGTGATAATCGTTTTACCTTGACTAAGACTGATGCGGAACAGGCGAGAGAGAGACGTGATCATCGTGATCACTTCCTCATTGCGGCTCATACCTACCATGCGCACTACTGAATTCAGCGTATTATACAAAAAATGCGGATTGATCTGGGCCTGCAAGGCTTCCAGCTCCAGACGCCGCTTCTGCTCCTGTTCATGGATAATCTCATCCATCAGGGTGCGAATTTTATTGACCATCAGGTTGAAGCGACGAGATAGTCGTTCCACCTCCAGCGGCCCTTCAATAGGCAACTCCACGTTGAAATCCCCTCGCTCCACGGCCTTCATCTTGCGCTCCATTCGCCGAATCGGACGAGTCAGACTCGAGGATAAGAACAGCGAGACAAGAATGACCAGTACCAGTACAACGACCAATACACGAATGAGATATCCGTTCACTTCCTGACGCGTTGTCATAATCTCATCCAAATAAGCAACACCGACGATTTTCCACCCGATATTGGCAACGGACTTTACGGTATTCAGCCTTTTCTGCCCATCTGCTTCATCTTCGTAACTGCCGGAAGCCACCAAAGCCTGTTCGATATTCTCGCTTTTGAGTCCCATATACATCAATTGTTGCTGCGGATGGTACACGATATTGCCCGCACTCTCATCGATGATATACACGTATCCTCGTTGCCCCAGACTGACCCGACGGCTCAGTTCATCCATCTGTTTGAAATTGATATCGACCAGCAAAATAACCTGCCGATCCTGACCATTTTGCCGTATCGTTATGCCTTTGCTCATGGAAACGACCCATTTATATGGGCCTGTGTACATGTTCTGAATATGAGGTAACGAGAAACTCAGGTGATCCGGCACACGAAGCGCAGACTGAAACCACCCTTGCTGTGTCACATGGGCGCTGGTTTTTAATTCGGCTGTAGGTCGGTTTTTGAGCAATTTCCCCGTGGAATCAAGCAGAGTAATCGAGATGATATCTTCACGACTGCTGAGCAGTGTGTCAAGCTGTTTGTCCACCAGTTCCCCTTCCCATGTCCCGTCACGCAGCATGTGTTCCTCAATGGCACGGTACAGATGCGACATACTGCGGACGTAATCCTCCAAGTTATAACTGACCTGATCCACAATTTGTCTCGTCGTGAGTTCCGCACTTCGCTCGGCAGCCTGCGTGAACTTGTCATGCAGAAGCATCGCCATGATGGTCAGCACCAAGACGATGAAGACGGAAAAGGACCACGTAATAATAAACCGGATACTGCTGACTCTGGACGAACGCAGACGAGAGCGTAATTGAGGTCCCATGGACTTCACCCATCTGGACAAGAACTTCATCGGATCGAACCTTCACTTGCCGCCTGGGAAGCCTGTTTACGATATTCTTTGGGCGAGACACCAATATGTTTTTTGAAACAAAAACTGAAGTAATTGGGTTCGGCAAAGCCAACCTGCTCCGCAATTTCAAACGACTTCAGCTCGGTCGAGCGAAGCAGCTCACGCGCTGCCTCCATTCGGATCTGCATTAGGTACTGCAGAAAGGTAAGTTGTACTTCTTTTTTGAAAATGCCACAAAAATAACCGGAGCTGATATGCAAATGCCCGCACACCTTCTGAATGGACAGGTCCGGGTCGGCATAATGCTCTTTCGTGAAAACTAACGCCTGCTCGACAATATCTTTGTATACATGCTGGCGTCCGCTCGCAATGCGATGTTGTACGAGTAGACAGACCTCCTGTACCTTCTTCTGTGCCTCAGTGAGTCCCGGCAGTCGGAACAAATCCGCATACAACTGGAACCCTGCACCAAAGATGTCTTCCATCGCTTCTCCTGATGCCTGTGCTGCCTTCCATACTGTTGTTAATATTTCAATTAAATAGAGCTGAATATCACTTCGCCCGTGTTCCACTGTAATTTCCCGGAAAATGATCGCCAGTGCTTCCTCCAGCTCTGCTTGTGTACCTGCCTTCAGGCATCGTGTCAACGTCTGCTGCTTCAACTCGTCGAACCGCAGCTTGCCCGCCGTCTGTCGCTCCACGTCCGCAATGTATATGATTGAATCTGTCCCGGGCACAAGCCGATAATCCAATGCCAGCAGGGCATCTTCATAGGCATGATTCACATCCGCGAGTGTATCCACAATCTGACCAGAGCCCACCGTAGCCGGGATACGTAAATAGTGGTTGATGCTGCGCATCACATTTTCCAATGCCTTCTGTTGCCGCTTCACTCCATCTGTACCGCCCGTACGATCCACATAGAGCAGGACAATCGTCTCCTGATGCATAAAGGCATGACCAGCCCCATGCTCCGCCCAAACTTCTGCCGCAATGTTAAGTGCCGCAAAGCGTTTCAGCTCAGCATCCTCAGATTGACGCAAGGAACCTCCGGGAATGAATATCTCAGACTGATCCGCTACCTCGGATGTTGTTTTGTTATGTCGCTGTGGGGGCTCGCTGAATACTCCCTCAGACTTCTCCTTTTGCACATCTCCATCTATATGCAGTGTCAATACGGACACCCCATAGCGTTCTCCTGTCAGATCCAATCCGCATTGTTTGGCTTTACTATGAATATATGTTGAGGATTTCTGCCGATGGAGCAAGGTCGCCATCAGATCTGCCTGTAATAAAGGCAAACTGGTATGATAGTGCTCACGCAGCTGCTGTACATCTTCACGCTCAGCCACTTCAGCCGCCATCTGAGCGCGCAGTCTTGTGAGCAGTTCTGTGAGATGTCCTGCCGAGAACGGCTTCAGTAGATATTCGTCCACACTTAACGAGATGGCTTGCCTCGCATAATCAAATTCATCATATCCAGTCAAAATGACCACCTTCACGAGTGGATTACGTTTCCTCAATCTTTGTGCGAGTTTCAGACCATTCATGAATGGCATGCTGATATCCGTCACCACAATGTCCGGCTCTACCCTCTCCGCCATCTCCAATGCTTCCCGCCCATTCTCAGCCAAACCGACTATCCGCAGATCGAGCGCTTCCCAATCGACCTCTACAACAAGTCCTTCACGCACATCTTCTTCATCATCCACCAGCAGTACCCGGTACACGTTTGGATTCCTCCCTTTTGATGCCGGCCTTATGCCCTATCAACGAATATATATGTAGCATTGTGATCCATTTGATTTCTTTCTGTCACCGAATTGAAGCAAAATGCACAGGGCTCATGTTGATCTGTTCCAAGGTTGCCATCATAATATACAATATTATCAGGGATATGTAATCGCTTTCTTCAATAGAGGTAAGGCAACCCTGTCGGGCAGTGCCTAAGTGAAATGTGAAGGATCGTATATGAATGCTAAAGGTAGGTTAAAGTAATATAAACACGGAAAATTTCGAAGTACTTCTAATAAGAGGTGTTTTCATTCTGACTATAATTCAGTCTTCATTCTTGTTCTTTACGATGATTCGTACTTAATGCTTTAAAATAAATCATTGTTGTATCTGGGTTGGTGTGTCCCATTATCTCGGCCAAACGGTGCAGTGGCGTATGCTCAGCCATGGCGTAGCCAAAACGATGACGCAGGTCGTGTGAACTCAGTCCTTCCAGACCTGCTGTTATCATTACTTTTTTAATCAGGTGGCGCAATGCTCTCTCCGTTAAACGATCATTTGTCTTCTCTGAAGGAAAAAGATACGCACGATCGGGAGCAAGATCAGATAAGTACTGATTCAATATGACAACACACTGCATATTCAAAGGGATCTTACGTTGCACGTTGCGTTTATCGGCGCTCACAGTCAGGTGACCGCTTCGTCTAGCAATTTCGATATCATGAGGCTTGAGGTTGCATACCTCCATCGTTCGCAAGCCTGTGTGAAACATAAGGGTCAGGATGGTCTGGTCACGAAGGGAATTACCATACTCCACTGCCGCGAGAAATGCCTGCTCTTCTTCAAATGTCATTCGACGTGGACTTACTTTGTCTTCCGGAATGAATTTTAATGGTTTAGAAGGGTCATGACTGAGCCTGGATTCCAAGACAGCCCATTTGAAAAAACGCTTCAGCGTAATCAATCTCCGGTTAATGGTGGCTGGTTTCAATAACATAACTTGGTGAGCATCTTCACGATAACTGACTAAAGTGGATGTATCCACATCTTCAATTCGCAGTGAAAACTCTGCGCTGAGCATGGTGCTTTCCTTGTACCATTCAATAAAGTGCTTCAGATCACTTGCATATTCCTTCACGGTTTTGGGATGCAATTCCCCCTCTTTAGCAAGCATATGTATGAATTCCTCTACTGTCGGTTCCCGCTGCACCGAAACCCCTGATGACTGATTCATTAGAAAATACCTCCAAATCTTGACTTATATTAGCGGACATGGTATTATCATATTAATCGATACATTAGCGGACATCAAGTTCGTGGTTTAAATGCACCAGGTGAGTGTCAATTTTAAATTATACTCGTCATAATGATCGGCTAAAAACTTATTTTTTGGAGGAATCACATGCAAACAGGTACAGTGAAATGGTTCAACGCGGATAAAGGATTCGGCTTTATCGAAACTGAAGAAGGAACAGATGTATTCGTTCATTTCAGTGCAATTCAAGGTGAAGGTTACAAATCTTTGGACGAAGGTCAACGCGTTCAATTTGAAGTAACTCAAGGTAACCGTGGACCACAAGCTGAGAACGTTACTAAACTTTAATTATATGAAAGCTGCCTTATTAATAAGGCAGCTTTTTATTTACACATATGTTACACAGTAAAGAAAAGATTTCACATCCCAAGATTGAAAGCGAGGTATTCCCCATGGATAAAGAACAATTGATCACAGAAGTAGCCAAGGCTGGCGGTTTCTCCAAGAAGAATGCTGAAAAAGCTGTAACCGTTGTACTGGACTCGATTCTCGAAGCTCTCAAAGAAGGCAAAGAAGTTCAACTGGTCGGATTCGGGAAATTTGAAGTGCAGAAGCGTGAGGCAAGAACGGGAAGAAGCCGGAAAACAGGCAAAGAAATTCAACTACCTGCAGGTAAAGTTCCTGTATTCACAGCAGGCTTAAGCATGAAAGAAGCTTTAAATTAAACAACGCAACAACTTATTGAAAAGAGGTTTTTATTCAAACACACAATGATAATATGGATTTAAATGTCGTGTTTACTACCGTTGATGATATCATTAACTTTTATTCAGGCAAACAGACAAACTCGGATCATACAGAAAATCACACTCATTTGAAGCCCCCATCAACAAAGTCTGATTTTACCCTACGACCACCCACCCGTTAAATTAACATTTCATCTTGGACAACAAGAGGCCCTGATCCGCTCAAAACGGTCCAGGGCCTGATTTGCTTGGAAGCCGGCTCCGTCAGGAACCAGCTTATTTGTCTTTTAAGCACAATGCACATCCATCCTATTTGCTGTTCAGAAGTTCGCGCAAGATCTGTAGATCATATGTAGAGACAAGACGTTCCAAATGCGTATCCAGCCATTCCTCATCCTGATCCCACCACTTCAATTCCAGCAGCAGTGCAATCGTCTCTTCGTCAAAACGCTTTTTAACAGTCTTGGCTGGATTACCACCAACAATCGTATAGGGTTCAATGTCCTTAACAACGGTTGAATTGGAGGCAACGATTGCCCCGTCTCCAATCGTGATACCAGGCATGATCGTTACATTTTGTCCAAGCCATACATCGTTGCCCAGTACCGTGTCACCCTTATATGGAAGTTGTTCCAGTGTAGGTGTCACACGCTCCCATCCTCCACCAAAAATGTTGAACGGATACGTGGTCATACCCTCCATCCGATGATTCGCGCCATTCATAATGAATGTCACACCTTCCGCAATTGCACAGAAATTGCCAATGACCAGGCGATCACCAATAAAGTCATAATGATGCTGTATCCGGTCATAGAATTGCTCTGGCGGATTTGTGTTGTCACTATAATACGTATAATCACCGATGTCCACGTTGGAACGCGGCGGCAGGTTTTGAATGTAACATACCGTACGGATATTCTCATTCGGGAAAAGTTTTGTTTTATCAGGGGCCATATGAAGTCCCTCCTTTTCCCTATTGTAACAGATTTTAAATCTTAAACGGACTAAGTGAGGTCTGCAGCTCTGTCGACACATCAGACAAAATAGCCGCAGATGCCTTGATCTGCTCTACCGACTTGAGCTGTTCATGAACAGAATCGGCAGCCTGTTGTGAATTGGTACTAGCCGTTTGCGCATGGCGAGCGATCTCATGCACAGAAGCTACGATCTGTTCCACGCCTGCGGACATCTCTTCACTTGTCGCAGCCATGTCCTCAATCTCTGTAGCAATACGTAGGTTTGTATCCCGGATCAGGCTGAAGTTTTGCTCCGTTTCCCGGGTCAAGCGCAGTCCTTCCTGTACTTCGTCCTTCACTCTAGACATGGCCGATAGCGATTGCTGCATATCTTGTTCCATGGCTTCGACCAGTTCTTCAATACGATCTGAAGAGTCTCCGGCTTGTTCAGCCAGTTTACGAACCTCGGTAGATACGACGGCAAATCCTCTGCCATGCTCCCCTGCTCTTGCTGCTTCAATGGATGCATTGAGGGCAAGCAGATTCGTTTGATTTGCAATCTCATGAATGGCGGAAACCATCTGGCTAATCTGTGCCGACTTCCCTTCCAGCATACGAATGACTTCATCCGTTTTGGTAACGGAAGATTCAATTGTAGACATCTGCTGAACGGTAAGTTGCACCGCTTCACCTCCTATTTCAGCCTGTTTGCGTGAATACAAAGCAGAATCCGAGATACTGGAGGCCTTGTCCGCCATGCGTTGTACGGCTATCGCCACTTCTTCCATGGCCTGCAGATTTTCTTCTGTACTAATTGTCTGACTCTCGGCTCCTTGTGCGACTTGTTCAACGGAGGATGCAATCTGCGCCGATTCTTTGGACGTTTGGTCCGCAATCTTCAGTAGCAGCCCAGTCGATTGCTCTGCTTTCTCCGCAGCTTGAAGTCCTCCTTGAATGATGACCTGGAGATTACTTCTCATCTCATTGTATCCCATGCCCAGCATGCCAATCTCGTCTTGGACGTTGTCCACAACTGGCTGTGTGAAATCGCCCGTACCCGCACGTTTAATCGCTACGGATACCCGTTCGATTCTTACTCTCACCCTGCGAACGTACAGCAGGATCAGGGTAATTGCGACTAACATTGCAAGCAGGAATACGATCACGAATGTCTTGAGGAACGAGGAGATAATCACATCAATTAACGATTGAGAAGCGCCAACATAGAAAATTCCGATAATCTCTCCGGATGCGTTCTTGATTGGTTCATAGGCCGTCTGATATTTCTGACCCACAACCACGGCTTCACCGAAGTATTTTTCCCCTTGCTGCAAAACGGTCTGGGCGACCTCGTCCGATACCTTCGTGCCAACAGCACGCTTTCCGTCCACCATGACATTTGTTGCAACACGTTCGTCACCTCGGAAGATCGTCACCGTGTCACCAGAAGCTTCTCCAATCTCATCCACCAGTTCAAAGTTGCCTTCCAGCGCGGTATCTCCCTTGAATAATTGTCCGTCCTTAATGGCCCAATCTCCTGGATGCTTATATGTAATGATACTATTCGCCATCTCCAAATCTCGCTTTGCCTTCTCTGTAGCAAATGTCGTGATCCCCTGCCTCATCTCCAGGATTACACTTACCGCCACGGCTGAAGAGAAGACGATAAATATACTGATAACGATCAAACTGATTTTGGTACCGATGCTCATGCTTCGCATGTGTGTGAGCCACCCTTTTCCCTATGTAATTGTGGGGATATTCGAGCCAATTTCGATTCAGTTTCGAATATCACTATAGTCTTATCGGTAGGAGTGTTCACAATATTTATAATATTTCAGTGACTTTTATCACAGTAATCGAAATTAAAAATCAAAGTTTTTCCGCTTTCTCCGTAATTATGTGAGAATGATCTGCTGTCTAGAAATTTAGAAGAGCTTTATAAGTTGAACTAAAGAATATTTACACTGGACACTCCGATGACAGAACAACCTTTCGATGAAGTTTTCTTTTCAGAAAGCTTTTAGGCGAACCTTCCGCTTCTTCAGGTTCTTTCTGTCCTCTACGTTTCATGTAACTGTTTAGTTCAATTTATGTTGCCAACCACATATTCAAGTGTTATATTTATGTTTCCGACAACATAATTAAGAAAGTTGAGGTACATGATGACAGCCAAAGATGATTTCAAAAAGCCTGATAATCTCCAGGAATTAAATAATGAGGAATTCAGTGCAGTAGCGAACTATCCCATCAGTTTTAGCATTTTTGCTCTTGCGCGCTCTCACAAAGGGCTTGCTGCGCAGTTGATTCGGGATACCGGGCTTTTTCCCGGTCAAGAGATTATGCTGATGCAGTTATATGCCCAAGATCATCAATCCCAAAACTCTCTGGGTCGCACCCTTCGCCTGGACCACTCAACCGTAGCCAAGTCTGTTCGCCGTCTGGAAGATGCCGGTCTCGTTACTCGGAGTCGGTCCAAAACAGATGGACGGGTGACCATTGTATCCCTGACAGAAGCCGGACGCGCACTGGAGGATCAAGTGAATAACGCCTGGCGCCAAGTGGAGCAGATCACCACAGCTGGCCTCTCCGAGGAAGAAAAGAACTTACTGTTATCTCTTTCACAGAAAATTGCTGCACAGATTGATTCATCCCTATCCTAAATTTCCTTAACGAATGGAGCGTGTGAACAATGCATACATCTAAAATGAGTGCTATTCAAATTCATCAATACGGAGGACCCGATACATTACAGTTCGAACAGGAAGTCCATAAGCCCCAGCCAGCTGCCGGCGAAGTTCTGGTACGCATTCAGTATGCTGGAGCCATTCCACTGGACTGGAAGATTCGTAACGGCTGGTTGCAGAACGTGTTTGTCAAAGAGCTGCCTTATACACCCGGAACGGCCATGTCAGGCATCGTTGAGTCCGTGGGAGAAGGTGTCGATACCATCAAGCCGGGAGATCGCGTTTTTGGTAATGTGAACGGAAGTTATGCCGAGTATGGTATGGCTCCTGCTACGGATTTGGTGCATATGCCAGACGACCTGAGTTTTGAGGATGCTGCGACCATTAAAGGCGGAGCTGAAGCTGCATGGAAAGCACTGTTCACCGAAGGTGAGTTGGAAGCCGGGCAAACCGTTCTGATCCACGCTGCTGCGGGCGGTGTCGGACAATTCGCAGTGCAACTGGCAAAATGGAAAGGCGCTCATGTTATTGCTACCACGTCTGGTGCCAATGTTGATTTTGTTACTTCATTGGGTGCCGATCAAGTAATTGATTACAAGACAACCTTGTTTGAAGAGCTGGTAAGCAATGTAGATCTGGTTGTTGAAGCTGTTGGTGGAGAGATCGAAGATCGCTCATGGGGTGTTCTGAAACCTGGGGGCCGACTGGTATCGTTAACTCAACTGCCTTCTGCCGAAAAAGCAGCGCAGTATGGCGTTACAGCCAAGTTTAATTCCAAATTCCCGACATCAGAGGATCTGTACACAATCGCTCAGCTAATCGCTAACGGTTCCCTCCGCTCAGAGATTGATTCTATCTTCCCTTTAAGTGAAGCGAATCAAGCGCATGCCAAAAGTGAGGCCAGACATGGACGAGGCCGGATTTTGCTGGATGTTCGCTCCGTCTAACCTGACAAAACAGAGCAAAAAGGGATTCGATCTGACCATCGAATCCCTTTTCTCGTTCTCCATACTAACGTTGATCTGCAGGAGATATTTCTTATTTGGATGTAAGGCTTACTTGTGCAGCGGTTTGATCCCAGTCCACGGTAAGTCCCAGTCCTTCTGAGTTGAAGCGTACAGGCACAAGTGTGCGACTGTTTTGAATGATCGCTGGTGCATCAATTTCAAGTGTCTCTCCATTTACGGTTGCGGTGCTACTTCCGATCTTGAGCACAAGGGTCTGATCATTCAGAACCGCTGTTACCGTCTTCGCCGCTTTGTCCCAAGTCACTTCTGCATCCATTGCTTCGAGGATTGCGTTCACAGGCACCATCACTCGGCCACTTTGCTGCAGCGGGTCCTGATCCGGGAATGTGATCAATTTACCATCGAGAGTTACGGTAATGGTTTTGTCGGTTGTTCCGGATGAGGTGTTCGAGCCTGTCTCTTCCGAAGTCTCAGGCAAAGGCGTTACTTCACGTCCAAGTTGCTCTTGCAGATTCGCAAGACGGTTCAGTGCAAATGTCGTCAGTGACCCGGCTGCCATGGAGCCTATGCCTCCGCCCCCACCGCCAAAGTTACCACCAGGGCGTGTCTGCGTATTATCTGTACCCGTTGTTGCATCTGTTGTACCGTTTCCGGTTGCAGTACCCGGCTGAGTTGGAGGTGTTGTTCCATCTGGAGGAGTCATTCCTTCGAAACCTTCAGGTGGGGTCATGCCTTCAAATCCTGCTGGTGGTGTACCGCCCATACCACCTGCCGCGTCTGCATTTGCAGAATAAGCGATGTTGGATTCAAACTGTTCTGTCGTATAAAACTTCGTTGGATCTGCTTCCACATAAGGACGAATCTCATCGGCAAGGCCAGTGATACGATCCTGAATGCCTTCCATGTAGTCCGTCAGTTCATTGACGTAGCTCAAATATTTTTCCTTATACTTCGGCACAGCAAGCAGGTTATTAATCATCGGTACATTTTCCATGTTAATGCCTAGTACCGGCTCGTCCACAGATACGTTTGTCGCGTTGGTGTTGGTCGTGGTTGATCCGGTTGTTGTGCCACGTCCGCCTCCACCAGAGTACCCGTTGAAGGACATATTGAAGTCCCAAGGAACAACGGTGAACTTGCCAGCGGCATCACTGTAGAGCATGTAGTTGTGTCCTTTGTCGCCGTTATAACTGTCATAGTTGCCAAAAACCATGTTGCCTGCAATATATTGAAGCACCGAATCCACGTCCAGTACATTTTCAATATCCCCTTTTTCACCTTCTTGCATCTCGTTCAGCGTTTGGATGAAGGTTTTGAATTTGGCTTTGTCTTTATCTGTACCCAAATCTTTGGTGATTGTACTGTAGTCACTGCCCTCTTCATATTGAAGATAACTCTTCTCATCCGTATCATAGAGGACGCCTTCTTCGTAATCCTCACCATAGTTGCGCTCCAGATAGCTATCATCCACTGCTTCAACGCCAGTATAGAAACCAACCAGCTCGCTGTTAACGTACAAATTAACATAGTTCGTCATTGGTACATCCATGCCAATGCTGCGCAGTGCTTCATAGTGAAGAACTTCACGCATGTACGACGGATCGGCGTAGTTATTGTTTAGTACCATTTTATCCAGTCCAAGCAGGGTTTGTGTTTTGTCGTATTTATCAAACTTCAGTCTGAAGCTGTAACGGTCCGAATCTTCCATTGAGGCTACAGCTTTCAGGGTCAGATTGCCCTTGGTGGAGAAACCGACATTGTCCAGCTTGTTGCCGTCCACTTCCACACTCACATTCTTATAATCCTTATCCAGCGGACTCTCGAGCATGCTCTTCCAGTCTGCATCATCAATCGTTACATTCACATCAATAACGTTATCCGTCTGAAACAACGATTCATAAGCTTGCGTCACGCCTGCACTTGTGGTTGTCGCTGTACTCTCTGCAGCATATGCCGCATTCGGACTTCCGATCAGACCAAAAGATGTCGTTACCATCGTCACGGACAATGCCGTTACTGCAACTTTTCGTAATAAAATATTCAAATGATGAATCCTCCTTCTTGGATTTCTGTTAAGCAACTGAGGCTTATGTAACCATGGTAGGGGACGAACCTTTAGTGAATCTTAAACGCGATCAAAAATGATATGTATCACTATGAAATTTTCATGGATATACAAGAAATATAATGAAAAAAAGCGCAATTATAACCTTGGAACCGGTTCATAAGTCCTATTTTGTTGCAAATATCTAATATTAATATGCCTATATAACGATATATCTGAAGAGTAGAACTTACCTGGAGTTCATATACGTGAATAGTAAAACCCATTACGAAAAGCTTTTAGAAACAAAAAAGAATTTGATCAGACAGGATATTTAGGGACGATTTCACAGTTTTTAAGTCAACAATTACATAGCGTGTACAACACCCAGGATAAGTCCTTCGTCACAATCGTAGAAGGAGTGAACCATCTTGTTTAATAAGCTTCGCTGGAGTACCATGCCTTTCTTCATCAAAAATTTGGTGATTTCATTCGGCAGCATCATGTTGATCGGTGTAATTCTGATTACTGCCGCGTATCAATTGCAAAAGAACATCTTGGTTGAACAATTGCACGACCAGGCTACCGTCATCACCCAGAAATGGTACGATGATCTCGACACTGCCAAAGTGGCAGAAGCGGCTAAGGAAAAAAGCTACTCCGGTCCTATACAGCTGGAAATGAAAACTTATCTCGATTCCATCCATGAATTCTATCCAAACATCGCGCAAGCGTACATTTTTGGTTCAGAACTTGAGCAAGGAAACGGAACGTCCATCATCGCGATTCCAACGAATCTGTTGGAACCATTTGAGGAAGGTAATCTGCCCGCAGGTGCCATGTACCCGCTGCCTCAGAATAACGTCGTAGTGCTGGAACAGATGAAAAAGGACGGAAAACCTGCCTTCAGTGATTTCTACACGGATGAGTACGGGACTTGGACCACTCTGATCTATCCGATTAATAACGCAGATGGCTCCATGTATGCTGCTCTTTACTTCGATGTAGATGCAAGTGCCGTTCCAAAAGGCCTGAACAAACTGCTTACGTACGGTTTGATGTTCCTGATCGGTTTCCTGATCCTGTTCATGGTGTTGCAATTCATTTTGCTGAAAAGAACGTTGCTTCCGATCCGCAATCTGATGAAAGGTATCGAAGAAGTCAGCACGGGTAATCTGGACGTAACCATCGATACCGGACGAGATGATCTGGGTATCATCAACGAGAAGTTTAATGCGATGATCCATCGCTTCAATACAACCATCTATAAAGTACAGAATGCTTCACATCACCTCTCGGAATCTTCCAAACAACTACTGGGCATTTCCGAGAAAAATAATGTTAACATTCAATCCATCAGCACCAATATTCGAGAAATATCTACTGGACTGGTGTCACAAGACAAAGCCACTGTGGAGAACGCACGTGCCATGACAGAGATGTCAACGGTAGTGCAGACGATCGCCAGTAGCTCAGCCGATGTGGCAGATGAAGCACTCAGCATGGAGCAGCGCTCCAGCACAGGTAATGTGGTGATGCAACAAGTCATTGAGCAGATGCGCCTGATCTCCGGTGCGGTGCAAAATACGTCAAATTCGATTCAGTCTTTGGAAAACAACTCGAACCAGATTAGCAACATTGTTAACGTGATTACGGAGATTGCTGGACAAACCAACTTGCTTGCACTTAACGCTTCAATCGAGGCAGCCCGCGCAGGTGAAGAAGGAAGAGGTTTTGCGGTGGTTGCAGGTGAGGTACGTAATCTGGCAGAGCAATCGCAGGAATCAGCGAAGCAAATTCGACAGTTAATTGAAGAAATTCAACGGGATATCATGCAGTCTTCCGAAGCGATGCAGTTGGGTTCCAAGGAAGTTACCAAAGGCTTGGAAGTTACCCAAGAGACTGGTGTATTCTTCGAGAATATTCTGACTGCTACAAATAAAGTTGCAAACCAGATTCAGGATATCTCCAGTTCTACTGAAGAAATCTCGGCAAGCACACAGGAAATGTCTGCCACCGCCGATGAACTGTCTGCCAATGTCAGCAAGGCAGCAAGCAGCAGTAAACAAATTGAGCAGTCAATTGATGAGCAGGAAGCCTCCATGGCAGCCATTGTGAGTGCCTCCGATGAACTCTCGGTTGTATCCGAGCAACTACAAGAACTGATCTCATTCTTTAAAGTACGTGCAGAATAGAATTAATAGGATATAGAGAACAAGAATACGACACAGTAAAAAAACCAAGGCTCATGAGTGACTACACTCAAAGCCTTGGTTTTTTGTTGTTACCAGGGTAGGCTCTATACCTTCCCGGTATCATTTAACAGACAGTGGTGTCATCAACTGATTGTTGAACCTCCAATCCACTATAATCCTGCAGCTGCTTTAATTTCTTTTCTCTGAGAAACGATTAATGATTGTAACTTTGCTGTGCCAAATGCACCTGCTGAGAAAGCATTCGCCTTCGGATAATAAACCATTCGAAAAGATGTTCCATCTTGAAGGTGCACACGTAAAAAAATCCCTGTCTCATGCTTGGATTTCTTATACACCTCATCAAAGCCAACATATCGCAACGGCAAAAGCTCGTTCATGAATTCGGATGCGGCTTCCTGGGGAAAGTCACCGATTGGGCTGCCATCGTTCCCGCTTTCAAGGCTGACTTTTTCCACTTTGTCTTTAATGTCCATCAGGTCTCCCATTGTCTTAGCATTGGGATTTTCTTTTGCTTCGTAAACCTTATTATTCGCTACTACGCGATAATGCGACTTATAACCTTTCAGTTCATATATAACAGTTCCAATTGGAAGATATGCCGCATCACCATTCTCGGTCACGTGATCCGCACACGCATGCTCGTTCAGCATGTAGCTTACTTCCCCTACCCTATCCCCAATTTGCTCTGCAGGTACCACTTTGGCCCCTTCGTTGTTTTGAAAATATGTAACATTATGAATCATCAGAAAATCAATCCATTCAAGGGTTCCCAGGCATCGCTTCGTTGATTCCTTTGAAACTTCTTTCGTAATCGTTTCCTGGGGTTTGGATGTTATTTCACCCTTATTTGATGTTCCACAGCCAACAATAATGACTAGAATTAAAAGTATATTCAAACGCTGGCTCCAATATTTAAATGGTTTCATGATCAATCACCTCAACCTAGTAGACGAATTTAACTAAGACATAGTTACGAGCTTTTTACGATCAGCTATTCAACTCAATAAACACCTAAGAACAGGGAACAGTTATTTGGGTCAATATGCTCCTTCGTGTACTTCATTCATGCAAGCGGCATTTCTGGATTACTCCAAAAAACAGGTAGCAAAGCTTATGTAGTAATCGTAGTTCTAACCGTTGCCATACAAAAAACACAAACAGCTCAGCCATCTGTGAATTCATTACTCGTATTAGGAGCTCAGTTAGATACCGAAACCATGCTCTTCCTCCTACCAAAATTTCAATTCATACACACTATAGGAAGTGCGACTCGTTGAACGCGATCGGGTCCGCAAGGAGCTTGAAATTTCAATCCACGCACTCCATATAGAGTGCCACTAAAGGGTGTTGGGGTCCTTTACTTTCCCTACATAATTTCAATCCGCACACTCCATACGGAGTACGACACCGACAATTGCATCAGACTCAGCGATACCTTCAAATTCCGATACACATTCTTCATACGGAGTGCAACCTTAATTTACTGATAATTTCACAATTGGGTTTATCCAATTTCAATCCACATAGTGCGATACATAAGGCAGTTCAGCTCAGTTGAATGCTATTATTTTAATCTACACACTCCATACGGAGTGCGACGCCTGCCATCTGTATCCCTCCTTGGTTAGAGGCCGATTTCAATCCACGCACTCCATACAGAGTGCGACTACATGTAGCTGGATGACCGTTCTCTACAGCGTCCTATTTCAATCCACGCACTCCATACAGAGTGCGACGTGTGTTCTACATTCACGAGCTGGAGCCGAAACAATTTCAATCCACGCACTCCATACAGAGTGCGACAGTCGATTGTTTGAGAAGTCCACATCTTTATAAGATTTCAATCCACGCACTCCATACAGAGTGCGACGTTTATGCCTGCGCCTGACTGCTGGTAGTACATGTAATTTCAATCCACGCACTCCATACAGAGTGCGACCTCATCCGTTCTTCTGGCGGATTGGTAATTACGGATTTCAATCCACGCACTCCATACAGAGTGCGACGGCACGACGTCGATGCCTTACGATGACATGCGTAAATTTCAATCCACGCACTCCATACAGAGTGCGACTTCGGAAACGGAGGATTGAAGGTATGACCGCATATATTTCAATCCACGCACTCCATACAGAGTGCGACGTCTATGTGATTATGTGGAGGGTAAGAAACTAATTAAATTTCAATCCACGCACTCCATACAGAGTGCGACCGTTGATTTGTTCGATCAGATTCGCCGTGTTAGCCATTTCAATCCACGCACTCCATACAGAGTGCGACAAAATTTCCGTTCTACCATGTCTGAGAGTGCGGAAATTTCAATCCACGCACTCCATACAGAGTGCGACTGGTAGACTACACATACTAGCAGGATACGAAGAGTATTTCAATCCACGCACTCCATACAGAGTGCGACAGGTTCGTATGATTTTGTCGGTAGGTACATAAACGATTTCAATCCACGCACTCCATACAGAGTGCGACTTCAACTAGCTTCGGATCATACTTCGCAAGCTGTGGATTTCAATCCACGCACTCCATACAGAGTGCGACTACCCTCCCTTCCCACCACACAAAGGAGCGGATAATTTCAATCCACGCACTCCATACAGAGTGCGACTAGGGACTGGTGGATATCTCAATACAAATATAATATTTCAATCCACGCACTCCATACAGAGTGCGACCCTATCGGATTGTTGCCTATGGGTAACAGCAAAACATTTCAATCCACGCACTCCATACAGAGTGCGACACCACGCCAAATTGTTGCAAGGCAGTCGTTACAAATTTCAATCCACGCACTCCATACAGAGTGCGACGTATCATTCGCCTTCAATTGTGGACAGGGTAATTTATTTCAATCCACGCACTCCATACAGAGTGCGACTCGTAGTGCGTTAGACAGCGTGGGCAAACATTTGGATTTCAATCCACGCACTCCATACAGAGTGCGACGATAAGCGGGATTTGATAAAGCTAGAAAAGGAGATATTTCAATCCACGCACTCCATACAGAGTGCGACCTTATTTTTTAGGTGCTTTCAATAGGAGTATAAAGATTTCAATCCACGCACTCCATACAGAGTGCGACTATGTCCGGATATGCCCTCGCAAATATCGAAAAATTTCAATCCACGCACTCCATACAGAGTGCGACGATATCATCGAGCACAACGTAAAACACGCTAAATTATTTCAATCCACGCACTCCATACAGAGTGCGACTAGGGCAAAAGATAAAATTAAGACTATTATAGTATTTCAATCCACGCACTCCATACAGAGTGCGACTGAGTTAAGGGCTGCATATAGAGCAGGTTATTCAATTTCAATCCACGCACTCCATACAGAGTGCGACGAAGATGGACAAATCAATATGCTTATTGAGGGAATATTTCAATCCACGCACTCCATACAGAGTGCGACCGGAAGAACAATCATGTGGTGGCTAACTTTGGACTATTTCAATCCACGCACTCCATACAGAGTGCGACGTTCGACCGCTAAGGCTGGTTGGGCTTCGTTAGAAATTTCAATCCACGCACTCCATACAGAGTGCGACGATACGCAAAGGGTCAAACGACTTGAAAATAGGTTATTTCAATCCACGCACTCCATACAGAGTGCGACGGTTAACACTAAATGACAATTCCTACCGTTTCATTATTTCAATCCACGCACTCCATACAGAGTGCGACCCTTTTACACGGTTTGCAACGAAGAAGGACAATGATTTCAATCCACGCACTCCATACAGAGTGCGACAGCGAAAAGTGACGTAATAACTATGCTTGAAGAATAACTATTAACGTATTTTCGATAGTTCTACTTCTTTAAAACGGTTATCACAAATTTCCGATCATAAATCATTGCCAAAAGGTCACAATAAAGACCTTTTCGACAAATTCCGAGGTGCGAATCCCCCAGGGAAATCATGTGAGCTTGGCATTCGCACCTGCTAAAGTATTAACGGATCACCCATATCATAGGAATCTTTGGCACCCACATGTTGAACTTTACTTTTGTAATTATCACCTAAGTTATAGAATCGGAGACTATCTGTATCCTTATCAATTAATTCTTCCAGTTCGAATCTTAATCGTCTAAACTGGGCAGCATCCAGTATACATTCAAACACTGAGTTTTGTACTCGCTGACCGTGATCCACACACTTTTTCGCCACTTTAGATAGTCTTCTACGGCCTTCACTATCTATCGTGCTTACATCATACGTAATCAAAATAAGCAATCATCACACCTACTTCCACAGAAACGGAGGATATTCATCCAGATCACCCCGTATATACCTGGCCAATAGCAATGCTTGAGTATAGGGTACAAGCCCCCAAGGTATTTTTTCATTCAAATACGGATGCATAATCTTTTCCTGTTTGCGTTCTTGCCATGCTTTTAACACTTTCTTTCTCGTCTCATCATCCATAATCACTGCGAGATTTTCTTTCACATAAAAACCTTTATCGTTAACTACCTTCTTATTAATGAGAGAAAGTACAAATCGGTCTGCGTACACTCCTCGAAGTTCCTCCATCATATCCAATGCAAGAGAAGCTCTGCCAGGACGATCCCTGTGCAAAAAACCGACATATGCATCAAGTCCGACAGATTCAAGTGCAGACTTCATGTCATTAGCGAGCAAGGTATAGGCAAAGGATAATAACGCATTTACTTTATCTAAGGGAGGTCGCCGACTGCGTCCATAAAAGTAAAATGACTCCTTTTGCTGGAGAATCAGATCATCGAACACAGAGTTATATTGCACGGCAGCCGATCCTTCCAATCCGCGCAATATATCCAATTGCTCCACCTCGCGCAACAGCTTCATCGTTTCGCCTAGCGACTCCGTAACTTTCTTGATTCGTTCCGTGTCGATACGTAGTGCATAATCCCGTGTGGCTCGTTCCAGAATCCACTTGTTGTTGTACAACTTGCCTGTAATCATATTACGAGCAACCCGCGCACTACGCACCTCATCGTCCGAGATACGATACTGTTCTTTGCGAAGAACCACATTTCCTCGATCCTCACCAATCACCCGTGCGAGGAATCGCCCCGTTCGTGTCATAAATGTCAAACTAACATTGCGTGACGCACAAGCCCCCATCAGTGCTGGACTTACTCCAGCATAGCCAAAGGTACAAACGGCCTCCAAATTATGTAGCGGATAGCGAGCAAGAATTTCTTCCTCCTGCTTCACCACAATGTTTTCCCCATCCAGTCCAAGGTATGTATCGGGTAATGTTACAAATAAGGTGTTCAGCAGCTTTTTCATTCATTCAACCTGCTTTCGATGTAACTTGAAACGGAGCGTTTGTTCAAGATATCAGGCACACATATATTGTTCAAAGAACAACTTAGGCAGTGTGGTCCTGCTTTGGCTTTGGGTGTATGGTTCCGTTCAAAATAATGTCTCATCTCTTGAATACTTGCCTTCACTCGTTCCCGATCTGCCGCAGTAATTATGACTTCAACCCTATGTTTGATCTCATCATAATAAAAATAGGCCTTGGGAATATCACATACGAGCATTTCTTCGAGACATATGACTTGTGCTACCAATTGGGAGTGATCCGAATCATTTCGTTTGGGCTTGCTGCGTTTGTATTCAACAGGATAAGGAAGGTATAACCCTTCCTCTCCCGCAAGTGGAACTCCAGATGGATCACGAATGAATTCAACCACATCACAGATGCCTGTGATCCCAAGTTCTCTCGATTGTACCGGAAGTGCACGAACCACCAGTTTATCCCCCCGTTTTTCACGAAGCGCTGGCTGATCTGCCTTTCGATGCAAATGATCCCCCTCAATGGTGCGCACGTTGTCTTCCCACTGCTGTTCGATATGAATTAATGCCCACTGCCTTCTGCAAAAGTTAAAATGCTGAATCCCCGAAAGCAGCAGATAATCCTCTTCGTTATAGTCCTTCATATTCTTGGACTGCCAAGCCTTCCAGCGGCACCACTGTATAATTATAATCATCGTAGGACTTTGCTTCTGCTACGCCTGGCTTCAATTCAATTTGCAGAGAACGATGTACTTTCGCAGATGAATACTGCCCCATTTTGGAGCTATGTTCCCACCAATATAACTGGTGAACCTCCATGCTACCATCAGGACGGGCCGAGGACGTATCATTCTCGAATAAGGTTCTCAGTGATTCACGAATTTTCTCCGCGTCTTCATATGTAAATCCGGTCTTCTCTGCCAGTTGCGTGTTGATACTTCCATAAAAAACATAAACTCCAAAATCTACGCGGTGTTTCATGCCCATCGTGTCTGAACCTTTTTTGTCTGGATCTTTAGCTGTTGTGACAGAGTTAACACTCTTCGTAATCTGCATGCTTGAGATGTCAATCCGATCCAAACTAACCGCTGTATGAATCGATACCGGACCCCGAATCCCCACAGATACATCTGTGCCGCTAAAAGCAAATACCTGTCCAAAGCTACGTACGTCAATCCAGGACTGACAAGCGGCTTCTGCATACAAATCCTTATTTGCCTTTTTACCTTTGGCATGCTCTTGTACATTCTCATTGGCATCGACACGATCTTTAATGGAACGGTGAGCATCATTCCGTTTTTCATCGGATTGCACCAGAATGGACTCTCCCATATCCTGAAGGCGGTTACGAATTTTACGCTTGATACATACATCCGAGATTTCTCCTAAGCCATCGTAGTTCTGACGAGGACGGTTTCCATTCAATGGATCACCATTCGGGTTGGCATTACGAACAGACAGTACAACAGCAAAATCGATTTTGTGATCAAGTGTACTCATTTAGTTATCCCCTTGTTCGTTCAATTGGTTTTCATCGTCTTTATCAAGTGTAGCTGCGGCTTCTTTATCTTTCCTACTTGTATATAAATCGTTACGCTGACTGTAGAAGCCTAGTAAGTATAATCCCGTAAGTGGCTTGTCTGTAAAATCTTCCAACTGTAGTTTATCTCCAACTTCATCCAGCAACGAATTATAATATCTGGCACCCGTCCCCATCCGCGCTTGATAAGGTTGGAGATTAGATTGAATAATGCTCCAAGTTCTGCCTGGTCGTTGTGCAAAGGCGTTCATATATCGAATGGCATTTGTCGCTCGTTTTTCCTCTTTACCCAGAGCACTTCTCTCTAATACATCTGCAATGGCAAGCATTCTGCCAAATACGTAGCTACGATCCGTTGTTTCTGTATTCAGACTCACTCCATACCCCTCCTTCTTATTAACAAGTGCGCAAGTAATGCTCAGTGTTTTCTCCCACTCCCAATTTTCCATGCCTACCGGGTTGGATGCACGTTGGATAGAACTGCGAACGATATCCAGCGGAATGGGTCGCTCATCTATGATACATGGGAGCATTCGCTCCATTAATCCCTTAACTACCTTGTCACTGGCTCGTGGACCATAGGCTGCAAATGCAATGTCTTTGGTCGCAGGCGCCCCAACAAACGAGACGGGTTTGTCATTTTTATTTTTCCGATAACGATGTAACCAATAACAGCTCTCATGCCAAGCTAATATTCGATCCAAATACTCGTTCTGATCTAAACTCCGATAATACATAATCGACATTCGCCCTGGTGTGGCCGCATCCAGTGTCATCAAAGTCACTTCATGTTTAGAGTTATACTCCCCATCGTATCGGTAACCGCCAATCGCCTTCCTGATTTGCAAAGCAAACTCCTTATGCGTTGTGTCCCCGCCAGCAAATGCTTCCTCATCATCCTCATCCCACAAGCTAAATGCATCTTCTTGAGGTTCTGGCATATCCAGACTTGTGCTTCCCCACACCAGAAACACTTTGCCATCAATGGTGGTTCCTTGTCGATCAATGAGCCACTTCAGAGCGTTATGCCCTTTCTGTGAAGCTTCGTAGCTTACTACAGCTGCGTCACGACTGGTACGAAAACGCCCCCGATACGTAAATCCACTAGAGTCGTTAGCTGAGATCAACTTGGACTTGTCTCCTGAGTGACGTATGCGAGAAGCATGTTTATCAGCAACTGGTAGGTAATCACCTGTCACGAAACAGATATCCTTGTCCTGCAAACTCATCTCGTAAAAATGGATAAAAGACTGCTGTACCGAAGCATCACGCCATAATCTGGATTCGGGTTCTCCTGGAATATCTACAGCAAATCGAACAAATGCCCCACTCTGATCTGCTGCGATGACATTGAAGATGTCAGGCTTTTTCCCTTCCTGGTCGCCAGGCCCTGCGATCCACTTCTCCAGCAGCTTACCTTGGCTATCCACATGAAGTATGCCTCTGTTCACTAAATCAGCGATGAGTGTACCTTTGCTGACATAGTGAAGTACACTCTGTACTCTAGGGTGACTAAAGGGAGATTCGCACCAAGCCTTCAGTTGGTTTAAATAATCCTGATATGGTGTTCCCTTGACCTCTCCGCAGAACTGAGTGTAATCTCCTGCAACATAGGATAACTTGTCAAAAAGCGGATACGGTACGGGCGCACTCGTTCGGCTTGCGGAAGCTTCGGTGCAAGGAATAATCGTACTGCCATCATTCTTTTCTACCACTTTGGCATTTACGATATCTCCTTTTCCATTCAGATGAACTTCAATATGGGCGGTCTGTGTTGTGTGCGAGATTGGAATCAGAGCGTATTCCTTGCCATTTTTCTTCATTTCAAATTGTCCGACAACCTTAGCGTGATCATCATACGTTCTGCTTAAATTGGCAAGCCAACTCATTCACTCACCTCATTTCCAAACCATTCTGAATGAAGATCATCTACAGATTGCATATTCCCTGCATCGAATATTTTAGCTGTACCTTCTCCCACTTTGCGCACCAATGTGCATTCATCCGGACGGATAAATTGAATGACACCATGCTGCATTTTCGCTTTCCACAGACGAACCTCTCGCTCATTGCTTCCTGTTTCATCCGGGTAACTGATTCCATGCAGCATCGTGCCAAAATCAAGCTCACCTATACGATCATAGAAACTGTCATCTTCACCAAACTGGCACGGTTCAACGTACCCCTGACATTCACGGGTCCCCAGAAAGATATCTCTTCGTCCCCCAACCTGAACTGCTCGTTTGGCGATATTGTGATGTTTATGTTCGTTCTGGTCATGTACCAAATCTTCACGATGCGGATTAAATATAAAATGAGCCTTCACCTGATAACGCACATCTCTTAGATAGGTGTAATAGGCCAGTGTGTTGCCCCCGCTATATTCAATCGGACGCATACCCTTTGATTCGGTCTGAATTGGATTCATAATACGGACTTCATCTACAATCCAGGTCAGCGTTGGCTTCCAGTAAATAGATTCAACAATCCCTTTGAGGGCTTGGTATGTAGGAATCTGATAAGAGAATTTTTCTCCGCCCAACTTGGTCAGTGGATCGGTGAATAGCGCATATTTTCCCGAAACCTCAAATTCGATTTGATTTCTCAACATTTCAGCTCCTTTCTATGGGGTATAGGAGGGAGAAACATCTATCATGAATCTCCCAGATGTAATGAATCAAATGATCAGATCATCATAGGTTCCCAAGCACCTTCACCCTTAGATTCCACGCCGAAATCATCGGAATATGCTGGTTCTCTCAATGCAGGAACATGCCCATGTAAAAGAGGTCTCACATCTCCATTTTTCTCCAATGCACGGAGTTCATGGTCGTAGATATTCACCGTATACTGCTGAGCCTTGCGTAATAACTGACTCATTTCACCAGGTTCAATTGCTCCATTCAAGTCCAGAATCAATTCTTTTCCTTCTTCACCATAAGGAACAATTACGGGCGTGGCGTTCGTGGATATGGCTTCGAAATACTTCTCTGCCGTAGCGATCGCATAATGATTCACAACCTCTGGCCTACAATCATGCTTCTTCTTATAGGCATCCACGTAATAACGATTACGGTCCATCAGATCAAACAAGTTCTGTTCAAGCTTAGGAATGGGGTAATGCATTTTGTCTCCAATATCGTTAAAATAATATTCGAAATAACGGGACATTGCCTTTGAAGATAACAAGTCATCGCCGAGCGAACCCGGGTCATCCTCGAATTCCTGAAGCACACGTTCCGTTTTCTCGGCACCAATTTGAATCTCAGGCAGATTCGTTAATACCTCATCCGATGAGCGAATGATGTACACATTACGAACCTTATCTTTCCCATGCCGGTTACATCGTCCAGCCGCCTGAGCAATCGAGTCCAATCCAGCCAAGGAACGAACCACGCAATCAAAGCTGATATTCACGCCCGCCTCAATAAGCTGTGTACTCACACAGATGATACGTTCACCCTTTGCCAATCTCGGAATTACGCCATACTCCCCGGATAAAACCTCTTTGCGATGTGCTGCACACATATTGGTGCTCAGATGAACCACCTGTACGCCACTCTCTCTCAGCCATTCCACCTCATTTAACTGTTCAAACAGTTTACGGACCGCTGTTTTTGTGTTCAAAATGACCAGCACACTGTCCACTTCCCTCATCTGTTCCTGGACAAAAGAAGAGACTTCCTCTGCACCCCAGCCCGAAAGTGATTCCCGCGTAAGATCCTGTAAATCAACTCGTTTGAAGCTTCGGCCGACCTCATCTAAATTCTGAATAATCTCCGGTTGCTTGGAGAAATGTAGCTTGTGCTTCACAAAATCCAATGCAGGCTGAGTAGCCGTACAGAGCAACAGGCTGGATCTCCCAATCACATGCAGGAAATTCAGTGCAGCATTAAAGAGGGAGATACAATGAACCGGAACCGACTGCACTTCATCAAATACAATGACTGCCTTGGAAAGCTGATGTAATCTGCGGACGTTTCGGGTTCCTTTGGCATAAAAGGTGTTCAAAAACTGAACCATTGTCGTAAAAATAATCGGCCGATCCCAATGATCACGGGCAAGCTTGAGATTCTTTTTGCGCAAATCCAGGGTTTCCCCTTCGTCGCCCTCATGGCGTTCGTCATCCTTGTCATCCACCACGTTGGAATGATGTTCCAAAATCATGTCATCGTTCTTCAAAATATGGCGGATCTCAGCCGCATTTTGTTCAATGATGGTGGTGTACGGAACGATATATATAATTCGCTGTTTGTTATGTTCAATGGCATGTCTTAGCGCATAGCGCATACTGGCAAGCGTTTTCCCCCCGCCTGTTGGTATGGAAAGGGTGTACACTCCTGATGGACGATATGCAAATTGTTCGCATTGCCGGGACATTTCACGTCGCAATCGATTAATGGGTGTGTCTACTATACTGCTGTGCTCAAGCTTGCTTAAATGTTGAGATAGTAATTCATAGCTTTGTTGAAAAAAAGTCTTGTAATTGATTTCTTCTGCTAAAGTTTCATTTTCTTCAAATCGCCTTGTATTCGTTCGATCCGCGTCGATCAGGCAGCTAAACATATACTTGATAAGCAGTGCTCCTGCAATCGGCGGAAGTTTATGCTCTTTGATGATCTTTATGTATCGTTGAAGCTCCTCAATCGCTTGTTTAAACATATGGTTGAGTAGGTCTGGGGCATTGTGTTTGAAAAATTCTTCTTTCGCTTGCTCATATTGATCTAGTTCCTTGGAAATGACTCGCTCCATATAAGGTGAAGTTTTATCAGGTGATATGTAGTCTCTTAGACCCTGATGATGGGAGATAATACAATTGGCAATCCACTCCGCTGTGTACTTTGACTCCAGCGTTGTGCCGCTTCCATGGTAAAGGCTGTGCAGCAGCTTGCCACCAGCAGTCGAATGATCAACTGAACCTTTGCGAGGAGGGGCATCCGGGTTTGCGACAGCTTCCTGAATGTAGTTTCGAAAAAGATCTGTATTTTTGCCCATATCATGCAGAAGACCAGCAATGCCTGCCAAATATTTAACGCCGATCTTCTCTCCAGCCTGCTCCGCTGCTTGCTTAACCTCTACTAAGTGATCCTGAACGGTTTGTATTCTTCCATCCTTTTGACAGATATGCGCAATATAGGTCACACCACTTCACCTCCACTGAATTTCATGACATTAATCCCAGATCCATAGGCAAAAAGACTCACATTGTAAATTTCGACACCAAAATACATTTCCCTTCTGTAAACCCTGTATTTTTAGAATATTATGTAATTTTTTATGAAGGCAGTAATACTTTTGCAGCTAAGTCAAAACTGTATTCAAATCAAATATAAAAAAACTCACCTCATGCTACAGATTAGTGTAGATGATGGTAAGTCTTTTGACTTGTGATTGCCACTTTAGTGCATTTGTATAGATTGCGACCACAGTGGGCACCAATCAACCTACCTAGGAAGGAAATTTCAATCCACGCACTCGTATAAAGTGCGATAGCAGAAAGTAACGCATAAATGTTTTTACTCCTGAGTTAATCCTAAATCGTGGCATACAACAAAAATACCCCATAGAGAACTTTTTTAAAGTGTCTACTCTTTAGGGTATAGTTTATACTTTGGACAGATTTTCTGTATTCAGTAGATTATTTAAAATTAATGACCAACGCCATGATTAAATAACTGCATTATACTCTCAATTGGGAGTACTGCTAACGTTGCCAAAACAATTGAATACACCATATTTAGAGCATTTCTTTTCTTCATCATAACATCCCCTCTAAGATAGATTTGTAAGTGTTAATCTGTGCATGTGTAGCCTGCTCTCTGATTTTTTCAAAAAAGGCTACATATTTTATCTTATTCTGATTAATTTTAGGAGATATTGCCAAACAATTCAGTAAGATGTCGATTGCATCGGAGTCATTACCATTTCGGCTATAGTACATCGCCAACTCAAAACTAAATTTTAGATAATAAGAAACATCAATATCAGTCATTATGGTAGTATCACTAATCAAACGATGTTTTTCAAATAGATACTCAAACTCCTGAATAGGTAAATTATTTAAACGATTGGCTTCAAGGAGAGTTAATATTCCAGACATGATCTCACCTTTTGACTTTTGAATGTAAGCTACGTATTCATCAAGCTTTGTAGCATTACCCTCAAGTAAATCCAAAACCATTAAATTGATCTTGGCTATATCGCTATAAAATTCAATTTCATTAAGTGTCTCTTGATTAGTCAATTTAATCCACTGAAAATCACTATATTGTAATACGCATTCCCTAGCTTTATCAAACTCTAGTAGTTTTTGATACGCTATTCCTTGCATCAAACGACTGTATCCAATGTAATATACTATTGCCCGTTGCGTATGTATTTCAACGATGTCCTGTTCCTTAGTCAACATTTGTAAATTATATATACGAAGTGATTCTTCATAAAGTGTTTCACCTAACTTAACGACCTCTCTCCAGTTGTCAAGACCATAAGCTATTCTGAGAAGTGTCACAGTCGAGTCTAATCCGTATCCATCATAATACCTCGACATACCCTTCCTCCTTATTTTACAATTAATAACATTATATTGATTTTTCTACCACAGGTCAAATCTATTGTTTAACAAAAGATCTTAAAATATGCTGCATTTAATAGCACATTTCAGTTTTCAGTATTTTTTCTATACTTAATATTTTTTATTTCTCTGAAATAGAAAAGTCCTACCCACTTATCCATGCTTAGCATGAGATGAGAAAGGTAAGACTTTTTTAGGGATTCGATTTGCATTCCATACGGAGTGCGATCAGACACCCGTACCTGTAACAACGCTACTACAAAGATTTCATTCCACGTACTTACACAGAGTGCGACTGAACACATAACCCATAAAAGCGCTTGGTTTATTTCAATCCACGCACTCGTATAGAGTGCGACCCAACGCTGTGCAGCTCGCTTCCAAGGCTTGTCGTATTTCAATTCACGCACTCATTTAGAGTGCGACATTAGCAAATAGCTCACCCCACCGGGGATAACAGAGATTTCAATCCACGCACTCCATACGGAGTGCAACTCGCCAAGGCTACTGAATATATCGCTTATCTGCTGATTTCAATCCACGCACTCCATACGGAGTGCGACTGCCTCTTTCGGTTGATGTCCCGGCTTCTTCTTGTTATTTCAATCCACGCACTCCATACGGAGTGCGACAGCGAAAAAACACGTATCTCAACAACCCGAACCATTAAAAACACGTTTTTTCACTATTATTCTATGACTTTCCATATCATTATTCAATCAAATTATGACTACATGTTGCCTTAAGGTAACAATTTTGCCCATTTCGACAAATTCTGAGGTGCGAATCCCCCAGGGTTTTCATGTGAGCATCACATTCGCACCTGTCCTATCCGTTTATGACAAAGATCACATCCACCTTCCCTGCTCAAGTGCTACAGTTGTTAACGACCAACTGACCACAATAGTAAATCGGTCAAAAATAAGGTTTACCTTACCCATTATCCTTTAAACTTACAAGGAGGTGTATATGTGATCAAAACGATAGATCGAAGGCAACAGGTGATGGATTCTGCCGAGAAATCCTTTGCACTGTTTGGCTACAAAGCCACAACGATGGAGCAGGTTGCGAGACTTGCCAATGTGGGCAAGGGAACGATCTATACTTTTTTCGAAAATAAAGAAGATCTGTTCAGCGAGATTCTGCGCTCGATCATTGCGGATATGAGACAGATTACGGAGCAAACGGTGAAGGAAGAGAACTCCTTTCTGGATAACGTGCATATGAGTATGGATTCTTTGCTGGAGTATCGGGAGGAACATGAGCTGTTAATCAAGCTCTTTCAGGAGGTTAACGAGTTCGGTACACCGCAAGCCAAGGAAGGTTTGCAAAAAGTGGAGACAGCCATTCTTGAATATCTGGAGCGTCAGGTCAGCCGTGCCATGGAGTTAGAGCAGATTCGGAGGGATGATCCCAAGCTGGTTTCTTTTGTCCTGTTGAAGCTGTATGTCACCTTAACCTCAGATTGGAACAAAGCGCATCCTACGTTGCACAAAGATCAGATCAAGGATTTTGTGGGCCTCTTTCTCAAGAATGGCTTATCCCCCACCTAGAAAAGGCATGTACTAGATTCAAAACATATTAGAGATAGATATATAACGGAGTAGCGTGATAATGGGGAGAGAACATGATGAAATCATTCCACGTATTTGGGCAGGATCTGAAGTCCGCCTTCAAGAAACCAAAAGTATTTATTCCAATTCTCGTTGTACTGTTCATTCCCGTGCTGTATAGCGGTTTGTTCCTCAATGCATTCTGGGACCCGTATGGCAAAATGAATGAATTGCCTGTGGCCGTGGTCAACACGGATCAGGGCGCAACCTACAATGACAAATCGCTGGAAGTCGGTCAGAATCTGGTCGATGAATTGAAAAAAAGTAATGATTTCGACTGGAAATTCGTGACACGGGAACAAGCGGAGCAAGGTATGGAAGACGACAAGTATTATATGACCATCGTGATCCCCGAGGATTTTTCAGCAAAAGCTACCACTCTGATGGAGGATCACCCACAACCAGCGGAGTTGATCTATGAGCCCAATGAAGGATACAACTTCCTCGCGGGTCAGATTGGTGGAACTGCGGTCAAACAGATCAAATCCAAAGTCTCCGCCAAAGTAACTGAATCGTATACCGAAACGTTACTGGATCAGGTGGAGAAGATCTCTAGCGGGTTATCGGATGCCGGAGATGGTGCTGGCAAGATCAACGAGGGCGCAGCCAAGCTGGATAATGGTGCCTCTACTTTGAAAAAGAACCTGTCCAAACTGGCGGATGGAACCGACAAATTGGAAACAGGTATGGCACCATTAAAAGAGGGTACAGCTACCTTGGCACAAGGAATCGGTACGCTTCATGCAGGAGCCAGCTCCCTGTCGGATGGATTGTCCCAATTGGCGGCAGCAGGCACGAAACTGGGTAACGGTGCATTGCAGGCTGAAACGGGCGGCAAACAGTTACAGGCAGGTATTCAGTCCGCTCAAGAAGGCGCGGCTAAGTTGGATGCTGGACTGGAAGCTTCCGAACAAGGAAGTGCGAAGCTGGTAGCCGGATTGCAAACCTCAGTGGAAGGCAGCAGCAAAGTAAGTGAAGGTGCTAAGGCCGTTGCACAAGGGCTTGCCCAATTAGCCGAAGCAAGTCCCGAGCTTGCCGCTAACCCGGCTGTTCAGCAATTACTGGCAGCAAGTCAGGCCGTTGCCGCTGGCAGCGAACAGGTCTATCAAGGTGGACAGCAATTAGTGGAAGGCAGCAAAAGCCTTCAGGCTGCGCAACAGCAACTGCATCAAGGCAGCAGTCAGCTAGTGCAGGGTGAACAGCAACTTTTACAAGGAGCAACACAATTATCAACCGGACATAAGCAGCTTGCAACGGGCCTTCAACAATTTAACACCAAGTTGACCGAAGCAGCAGCCGGAGGAGCCAAACTTGCAGATGGTTCGAGTCAGTTAAATGTAGGTGCAGGCCAATTGGTTACCGGTATGAACCAGCTTTCAGACGGAATCATCACCATTGCCGACGGTTCCCGCAAGCTGGATGATGGTGCGGGAACATTAAAAGAAGGCACTGCCAAATTAACCGACGGCTCTAGCGAACTTGCCACCAAGTTAAATGAAGCGGCAGCTGAAACGAGCAGTGTGAAAAAGACGGATGAACTTGTGAAGATGTATGCACAGCCCGTTCAGGTGGATGAGCATAAACATAACGAAGTGCCCAATTACGGTACTGGATTCTCGCCATACTTCCTGTCATTGGGGCTTTTTGTCGGCGCATTAATTGCAACGCTAGTTGTACCCACACGCGGCAGTACGGTTACCGATACGAGTAGCTGGAATCGTTTTGTGAGTAGAACACTTGCTTTCACGATTATGAGTGCTGTCCAGTCCCTTCTCGCTTCCTGGCTCGTATTGTCCGTATTAGGTCTGGAGGTTCAAAGCATTCCGTTATTCCTCTTATTCAGCTTTGTGACCAGCTTGAGCTTTATGTACATCATTCAGGCTTTGGTTACTTGGCTGGAGAATCCCGGACGCTTCCTGGCAATTCTCATGTTAATCTTCCAACTTACTACCAGCGCGGGCACCTTCCCGCTCGAACTGATTCCAAATTGGTTGAAAGTGTTCAATCCATGGTTGCCCATGACCTATTCGGTAACCGGTTATAAAGCTGTCATTTCGAGTGGACATTTCGGTATAACCTGGGATCAGATCGGAATTCTGTGCATCTTTGCAGTGATTGGTTTGGGAGGAACCTTAACTTATTTCCTGATGCATCACACCACGGAGAACGAAAACGTAAGCAGTGAAGTCGCACTTCACCTGTAAAAAGTAAAATAAAAAGCAAAGGCGTGTACCTAAGCCCCACTCTCTTCTGGTCAACAAGAGGTGTGAGTTAAAGTGCGCCTTTGCTTTTTTAATTTAAGATACAATCTAAGTTTGCTAACTTCATATTTCTAGTATGTAGAGTAAATTTCAGAACTTGAGATAGCGAAATTAAACAATAGTACAAGCAAAATAAGTAATACATAAATGGCTGTACCTATGATTCCACAGACAAGACCAGCAATCGCTAACCCTCTCCCTTGCTCCATGCGAACTCTGATCTCTTTGAAGGCTAAAGATGCAAATATAATCGCGACGATTCCTATTAAAATTCCCACGTAAGGAATGGTGACGGACAGAATCCCCAAGACGAGAGATGTTATGGACTTGCCGTTTGTTTTTGGTACTACATAAGTTGGTGGTGGAACTGTATCACTATAATATCGATCTACTTCATTCTGGCGATAATCCAAAGTATATCCTCCTTCTTTGTTAAGTAACATCATTATACTTGATTAGTTGGAAAAGCATGCTCCATATTTTGTAAATACCCCAATTATATTAAAAATATTTACTTTATCGAACAACAATATGAAGTATGTATATATAGGGGGTATATTAATCCAGTTTCAGGATGAGGAGTTCAAACATAACAAAAAGATCTGAAATAACCTTGCCTTTAATTCCACTCTTCACTTCACCGATTAAAATCTACGCACTCCATACAGAGTGCGACTCCATGTTTCGATTATCTTGATCATTATCTTAATGATTTCAATCCACGCACTCCATATGGAGTGCGACCACATAAGCTCGATGACGGTACTGGTCAGTTAAAAATTTCAATCCACGCACTCCGTACGGAATGCGACTTACATACGAGTAAACATTGGGAAGCGATCATTTATTTCAATCCACACACTCCATACGCAGTGCGACCAGATAAATCAGACACGTCAAACATCGTTATCTTGATTTCAATCCACGCACTCCATACGGAGTGCGACGCAAATGCGGTTCGGGTTGCTAGCGGTGAAAAGATTTCAATCCACGCACTCCATACGGAGTGCGACAGCGAAAAAACACGTAACAGCAGCATATGAGTATATACTTATTACGTGTTTTCGTTTATCGAGCTAATTATTATAATCTACCACATCCAGAATATTCAAGTATTTATTACCATAAGGGAACAAAAATGATCCTTTCGACAAATTCTGAGGTGCGAATCTCCCAGGGATTTCATGTGAGCTTGGCATTCGCACCTGGCTACCTCTACGTTCATTCTTCTACCTCTCCACTTCCACCCGCTGCAAAAACGTCCGGGTACGTGCAAGCTTCGGATTGCCGAAGATCTGTTCTGGTGGACCTGCCTCTGCGATCTCGCCGTTATCCATGAAAAATACACGATCTGCAACGTCACGGGCGAAGCCCATCTCATGCGTGACGATCATCATCGTCATATTTTCCTGTGCCAGCTGTTTGATGACACGCAGTACCTCTCCCGTCAGTTCGGGATCCAGTGCCGAAGTCGGCTCATCAAACAGCAGAATGTCGGGCTGCATCATGAGCGCGCGGGCAATAGCTACACGTTGCTTCTGTCCACCGGACAGATTGACCGGATAGACATCAGCCTTGTCCGACAGCCCTACTTTGCCGAGTAATTCCAGACTGCGCTGCCGGATGATTACCAAGCTTTCTTTTTTCAACGTCTTTGGTGCGAGTTCTAAGTTCTCCCTCACAGTCAGATGCGGGAAGAGGTTAAAATGCTGAAACACCATGCCCATGCGATCCGTAATTTTGCGTATCTCCGCGGCACCCGCGTAACGGCCATTATCGACTAACGTTTGATCCTGAATGCGAATCGTTCCGCCCGAAATATCCTCCAGATGAATCAGGCTACGCAGCATCGTACTTTTTCCCGAACCTGAAGGCCCGATGACGGCAATTACTTCACCTGGTTCCACGTAGAAGGATACCTGCTTCAGCACATCAAGTGTACCGAATGATTTTCTCAACTGATTTACTTCTATTATATGTGTCATATGCAGACAGTCCTTTGATTGATCAGATTTAATTTATTCAAATGAAAACCGCTTCTCCAATCCTTTAAACAGCAAAGTAAGTACCAGAGTCATCAATAGATACATGATCGCAGCGATGAAAAAAGCAATCAACTGCCCATCCCGATTCACTGCCGCTTGAGCATAATACAACAACTCATGCACAGAAACTGCATACAACAATGCCGTATCCTTAATCAGTGTAATGGACTCATTGGCCGTTGCAGGCAATACCACGCGGATCATCTGCGGGATAATGACCTTCATCATCGTTTGCCGTCTCGTTAAACCCAGCACTTTAGCTGCCTCATGCTGTCCCTTGTCTACGGAGAGCAGTCCACCTCTAAAGATTTCGGCAAAGTATGCCGCATAATTTAGTATAAACGCAATCGCTGCCGCAACAAACCGATCAAACACCAAATATTCGCCAATTACAGGCAACAGCGGCAGACCGAAGCAGAAGAAGAAAATTTGCAGCAATAGCGGCGTTCCTCGCATAACATAGACGTACATATGGGCGATCCAGGCCAGGGGTTTGAAACGACTTCGCATGATTAACGTTATCGCAAAACCAAATGGCACAGAGAGCACGATAGCGACCAAAAACATGAAAATCGTCATCTGAGCCCCTTCCAGCATCGGCTTCATCACGGTAAAAATATAATCCCAACTCATTATTATGTCTCCTCTAATCTGTTAACCCCGCACTCCTCGGCAGCTTCATAGGCTCCATCGTGGAATACGGGGTCATTTTGTTTTAACTCATATTTCAGGTGTCACACCTGTCTATTTCAGAACTTTATCTTCACCCAACCATTTGGTGGAAATCTTGGCTGCAGTGCCATCTGCATTAAGTTCATCCAGTGCTTTTTGCAGCTGATTCAGCAGTTCTTCATTGCCTTTTTTGATCCCAATACCATATTGCTCCGGAGCAAGGGCTTCGTCCAACAACTTGTACTTTCCCTCTTCCTTGGACATGTAATATCTCGCAACCACTTCATCAATAATGACTGCATCCAGCCGTGTCGTTTTTAAATCGGTCAGTGCAAGTACATTATCCTTGAATTCTGATGTTTTCACCTTGTCTTTCAAAGGGCTTGCTGCGAGGGCGTCTGCCGCCGAGGAAAGAGCCTGCAATCCTACATTTTTACCATCGAGCTCATCCAGCTTCGTGATTGGCGAGTCCACCAGTGTAATAGCTACCTGACTGTTTTCCAGATATGGCTTCGTAAAGAGCACTTTCTCTTTACGCTCATCTGTAATGGTGTACCCGTTCCAGATCATGTCGATCCTTCCGCTATTCAGCTCCAACTCTTTGGAAGACCAGTCGATTGGCTGGAATGTGATTTCTTTACCCATTTTCTCCGCTGCAGCTCTTGCGTAATCAATATCAAAACCAACAATTTCGTTCTGCTCGTCCCGGAAACCCATTGGAGCAAACTTATCATCAATTCCTACAACAATCGTGTTATCGTCTTTGCTTGCGGAACTGGAACAACCAGCCACAATCAATACACATATGCTAATGAATAATAGTAGAATCGCTTTTTTTCTCATCTCTCGAACCCCTCCATGTCTATAACCAAAACCCAAACGCTTTAGTTCGTTACCACGTTATCAGAGATTTATAATAACATAGCATGGGAGAAGAGTCGAGTCTCTTGCCTATTTCCTTCTATTTCATACAGCTTAATTGTCAACAATCTGTGAAAAAGCCTCTTTCACTTGTGCCGGTTCTACCAGCTTCTCGCATATTGGAAATCCCAATTTTGTAGCCCCTTCAACTCCGTACCCACTCATTGATTAGCAACATTTCTCTCTCGCTTTTCGTCTGGAAAATATTAGGGAGGTGGATGAAATAAAATTCTTCAATACGATAAGAACATTGACCACATTGGTTTTTCTTTCAACTATGCTGATATTATCCGGCTGTAATTCTACTCCAAGTCATAGTACAAAGGAAGTCGAAATGGGATCAAAACAGGTTCAGGAACCGGAGTCCAACTTACCTCAGAAACTGCCTACGCCAACTATTCAGAGCGAAAGCGGCATCTCTATTCCTGCTATACAGGGCAGTTATTGCTGGGGAGGCACCTGCGTTGATTACGCTAGCCTAATTTTTGAAGACAACAGTACGGTGCACGTTTTTGCCGGTGAGGATTTATCCATAGACATGGGTACAGATGTCCCCCCGGATGAGATAAGTATTTCTGAATATGTGGACAACCGCAATCCATCCATTTCTTCTACGAATGGGACCTTCCAACTTCCCAAGGAACCAGGGACACATTATTACGGGGCTTTTATCCGCTGGTCTTCCCCTCAAGATTCACAGATCAGCCTGGGAGATACTTTTTTTACGTTTGTGGTTCGTGTCGTTGAGAAAAAATAGAATCAAACAGGGCCCCTCCAATACTGGAGAGGGCCCCGTCTACTCTTTATATTTCTTATTCATTTTTCTTAATTTTCATATTCCGTTTATATTTCGTTGTTGTACATCCTGCCTTTATCTATTGCTGCACTTTCTCGCGATCTTTTCCTTTATCGGATTCGCCCGCATTTTTGTTCGCAGCATCGCGATCCTGTTGCATCTCTTCCACCGTTTTCACTTTGAGACGAGCAGCACCCTCATATTCCTTTGTTGGAATAAGGTCGCCAGCAGCGAGTCTCGCTTCTGCGGCAGCGATAGCGTCACCATACTGTGGCAACCACTGGGCCTGTGCAACGAGCATCTCGTCGACCATCTGCCAGATTTCTTTTGGATTACATACGGCACCCACGAGCGGGTCCATCATAAATGCCTGACGAAGTAATTTGTCGTCTCCGTTCACCGCGGCTTCAACCGCAAGACGTTGCACGGAAATGCTCACATTACATACCGCAGCCGGGCCAAGGGGCAGATCGCCTACATGTGGCATGGAGATGCCGTTACGATCCACATATCCCGGTGCCTCAATAATCGTATCATCCGGCAGGTTCGAGATTACTCCATGATTAACGGTATTGAAATGTCCTCGATAGACACGTCCCGTCTCCAGCCCTTCAATAATGTATGAACCGTGCTCCTCGCCCCGTTTTTCCGGAATGAATTGCATCGGTTCATCCTTCATCCAGTTTGGAAAATCAGTTTCAAACCAGTTGCGCCCCTCGGTACACACCCGCAAATATCCACCCGTCTCTCCGTTGATCCAGTTGCCGAGGTCGATCCATTCGTTGATCTCTTCCGGACGTTTGCGGTACCACGGCACATATTCACTCAGATGACCATTTGATTCCGTACTGTAGTACCCGAAGCGCCGCAGCATATCAATCCGTACTTTCTCGGTGCGGCTGTACTCCGGATGTTTCTCGAAAGCTTCGAGCAGATCTCCTGTAAGGTCCTTACCTTCATAAGATGCCTGGATATACCAGGTCTGATGGTTGATGCCGGCACAGATAATATCCACTTCGCTCTTTTTCAAGCCAAAAGCTTCCGCAATCTGATGATGGCCATGCTGTACGCCATGACACAGTCCGATCGTCCGTACACCACCGTACTTGTTGCATGCCCATGTGAGCATCGCCATCGGATTGGAATAGTTCAAGAGCAGCACGTCCGGTGCGCTCTGTTCACGAATATCTTTACAGATGTCCAGCATCTCAGCAATTCCGCGTTGTCCATACATAATCCCGCCTGCACACAGCGTATCGCCGACACATTGGTCTACCCCATATTTCAGTGGAATGTCCACATCGGTTGCAAATGCTTCCAGTCCCCCAACACGAATCGTACACAGTACATACTTTGCATCTTTCAACGCTTCTTTCCGATCCGTTGTTGGCTGAATCTGAATATTCAATCCATTCTCACGGATATCCCGCTGACACAGCTCAGTCACCATGTCCAGATTGTGCTGGCTAATATCGCAGAACGCAATCTCGATGTTGTTAAACTCGGGTACCGTGAGCAAATCCCTTAACAATCCCCGTGTAAATCCGATACTTCCTGCCCCGACAAACGCCACTTTAAAAGACATCCCTATGTCCTCCCTTAATCCGAATCTTTCGCTTCGGTTAATGACTCTCTTCATGAAATCATTGTACCAACCGCATATAGGGAAGCGTTATCAAAATCATGACCTGTTCAAGATCTTGTTGTCAAAAATCCTAACTTTTACGCGCTAGCTCCAATAATCCAGTTGTATTCGAAATAACTGCAATCGGCTCATTCATCGGACGGGTACTGACTGACATGTCGTTCCATAGAGGAGCGAAATTCAACCGGCGTACGACCTGTATATTTTTTGAACAACATATGAAAATACTGACGACTGCCTACTCCAACATAGTCAGAGATTTCCGAAATCGGAATATTGGTCTGCTGAAGCAGCATCTTGGCCTTTTCCATTCGAAGCATCGTCAGGTAGTCGGTAGGTGTGCGCTGCGTGTGCTGACGAAAAATACGATGTAAATAGCCTGGATGCAGATTAACTGCTGCCGCAATATCCTTCATCTGAATGTTGCGATCCATATTGTGATGCATGAATTCAATGGTTCGTTTGACGTACAGTTCCGCCTGATCTGGCGCACTCCGGCTCATTTCTCCGCGCAGACGTGCAACACGGACCAGCAACTGCACGAACAGCGTACGCACCAGCATACCCTGTTCGTGGGACGAGAGATTCCGGGCTTCCCGGTGATGCGACCTTTCCTCTAGTGGAATGATCTTCATCGGCACAGTTGATCTTCCTTGCTCCAGTAGACCACGCTGATCGAGTTCCAGTACCAGACTTTTCATAATATGATACACTTCTTCCGGGTCAGGCAGTACCAGATATGGCGAAGCATTAGTGAGTAGAGTGTGGACTTCTTCCTCTTCCAGCGCAAGCTGGCGGATGGATAGCTGTCCGGGAGACGAGGTGGAGAAACCAAACTCCACATTGAGCATCCGGCAAGGGACACCATCTTCCACCAGCAAACGGTGCGGGACACCTGCATCGAGCATAATGAACTGCCCTTTTTTCAAAACGGTCTGCTCCGAACTCCCATCCGACATCTGCACATCCACCCGGCACATTCCTGAAATAATATACATGATCTCCGTCGAATCATGATGGTGATAGGACATACGATAGTTGTCCCATTGCTTGTAATAGTACGCGTAGAAACGCGGCCCGCAATCCTCTGTTCGCAATTCCTCCTGATACAGGCTTCCTGTCCAGCGCTTTGTGATGCTCATGTCCATACCCCCATTTCTACACGATCAATCCTCATTTTTCTCCATTGTAGCAATTCTGTAGGTTGAATATAAACTGTCTTCGTTAAAACCATCATTGCATTACTTAATTAGATAAATATATAATTAGCATACTATCTAATCCTTTATGCAAACTGTCTATACTTAAGGAGGTTTCCACTCATGAGTACCACCTTTCAATTGGTGCGACATGGTCTCAAAGAACGACGAATCGGGGATGTCTCCCTCACTTCGGAAGGGGTTTTACAAGCCGAAGTCACAGCACTTCATTTTGCCAAAGCCACCTCTCCCGTTACTAAAATCCTGACCAGCCCACTTCGACGAGCCCAAGAAACAGCAAGTATGATTGCCCGCCACACCCATTCCCATATAACCGAAGATCCTCGCCTGCGCGAACGTGCCAATTGGGGCGATTGCCCGGATCAGTCATTCGAAGAATTCATTACGATGTGGGATCGATGTACGTCTGACCCAGATTACATTCCACCCGTGGGAGACTCGGCCAAACAGGCAGGTGAACGTCTGGCCTCCCTCCTAACCGAATTAGCTAATGAAGAGCCAGAGAACAGTAACATTATTGTGGTTACACATGGTGGACTTATTACTGATTTTCTGGTGCAAACCTTTACCGAGCGCGAGCTTAACGTCTGGCATTCCGATTTTATAGCTATGCAGAACCAATTGATCCCCGAGTGCTCCATCACCACATTGATCCATGATCAAGGTAAATGCACCATTGAAGCGTTTGCTTCTACCGTGCATCTAGACTCTAACGATGTAAAAGAATAATGTAACATGGATGGCTGGGAACGCGCCAAGCTCTACCCGCAGATTCCAATGTAAAAAAGCTCTGAACCCCCCATGTGCGAGACACATTGGGATTCCAGAGCTTTTAAGCTTCGATGCCAATTCTTAAAAATGCCAACGCTGCTTTACGTTACAGGCTCAGATGTTGTAGTGCTATTGCTAGGCAGTGCTCATCCGGTCTGCTTACTTTCCGCCCTTACCTGGCGTGTAGAACTTAGGTAGCGTTACTTTCGACCAGTCAATATCCGATGCCATATAGAAGGACGGATAGGAAGGCTGGTTGTATCCACTGTTCTGTCCGGCAATGCCCACCCGATACATCGCATCATGCATCAGCGTGTACAACTTGCGGTCCGTTTTCTCGGTACTCAGATAGATACGAATCGCGGAACTGTCCGTGGTTCTCACCAGCATCTCTTCCCGCCAATCCCCGAAGATATCAGCTACAAGAGAAGGTGTACCTTTGGTGTGATTGTTGGTCAATGTGCCTGTTGCCGTCAGCAACGTGCCACGATTCCAGTCTTTGATGGTTGGTGTAACATCAATCGCACCATCAACGATCTGTGTCGTCATATCACCAGCCCAGCGGATATTCATATTTGTGCCCGGCGCCTGATCACTGATTTTCTCACCCTTAGCTGTCCACAAACCTACAGCCCATGTCTCCAGCCCACGGCGAGTCGGATCAACATCACCCACCATGCCGCGACCGGTATCTTTCCCCGTGTACCCACCATAGATTACTTCTCCGGTCTTCGCATCACGCAGGGAGTAGCCGTATGGCGCCCACGGACCACCCTCGTGAACCATGAAAATTTCAAGTCCCGGACGATCCGGGTCGATATCTGCCACATGAAGTGCGTCCCCATGACCCAGACGGGCAATCGTTCCCGGTGCAGCACTCTCGGCAGGCATCAGGTCTGTTGAGCTGTACAGCACGCTGCCGTCATGATCAATCGTGGCGGAGCCATAGATAATCTCCTGTTTGCCGTCACCATCCACATCCGCCACACTGAAATAGTGCGCTCCCTGAGTTGTAATGGAGCCGTACTGCGGATCTGTACCATCTACGCCGTGCGGTCCGTCATTGAACGGGTTCTTCATCGGCGTCCAACCGCTGTCCACTTTCCATTCCTTTTTCAGCTTCTTGCCGTCCCAATTGTAGGCAACCATCGTTGAACGTGTATAGTATCCGCGTGCAAATATAGCAGATGGTTTCTTGCCGTCCAGATAAGCCACTCCGGCTAGGAAACGGTCCACCCGATTCCCAGGTTCGATCCGTGCCATGGCATAATCGCCCCACATCAGGCCATCATCATGACGCTCAGGTTCATATGGGATGGTCTCCAGCTCTTTGCCCGATTTGCCTTCAAATACCGTAACATACTCAGGACCATCCACGATAAAACCTTCGAACTTGCGCAGCTCATTGCGGTTACTGCGTTCTACCGCATATACATCAATGAAGTAGTCAGCCAGGCCCTCGGCATCCTGCTGAGATAATGGGTAATTATATTTTTTCTCGATTCCAAAAGCTTCTTCTAATGTCGCAGGCCAGTTCCCCTTTACAACCTCGTCGTGCTTATGCCAGTTTCTGAACATATCCACCATATGATCGTAGTACCCATCAGCACTCAAGCGATAATCATCTTCGTTTGAGTACCCTGCCTTGCGATCCTGCTTCGGAAGTGTAATGTATTTCTCGGATGTCACTTTTCCTTTTTTGTTATATTTGATAATCTTCGTGCCCGGCGCGGTCTTGAACATCATCTCAGCCTTGCCATCCCCGTCAAAATCGTAAACGAGCATCTGTGTATAATGAGCACCTGCACGGATATTGACCCCAAGATCGATCCGGTACAACAACTGACCGTCCAAGGTGTAAGCATCAATGTAGGTTTTACCTGTATATCCTTTTTGCGATACGTCCTTGGCGTTGGAAGGGTCCCATTTGACGAAAAACTCATATTGACCATCCCCATCCACATCACCCACGCTCATGTCATTGGCGGAATACGTATAAGCTTCTCCCGCAGGCGTCACACCATCGGCGGGTTTTTGCAGTGGAATGTCCACATACCCGTTCGCCCAAGGTTTGACGGATGCACTGCGTTTGCTCTCCTTCCCCTTCTTGTTCACCGCTGCCACTTCATAACGGGAAGAAGATTTGCCCGCGGCATCTACATAGTTGGTGCTGTCGGTGACGGTAGCGATCTTTTTGCCATCACGATAGACGTTAAAGTCCGTACCTGTCAGCCCTTTGTCGCTATACCCTGTGGCCTCGTCACCAAGCAATCTCCAACTGAGAAAAACACCTTCAGAGGTCGATGCAGCCACCAAACCCCGATCCAGATATTCCAGTTGAATCTCTTTCACGTGACTGTCCCCCTTATGTGATTGCAGGCCAGCCTCCGTCCCCCCATTACCGTTCGAAGCTTCCGCTCCGGTAATCCCAGCGGTTCCTCCAATGAGCAAAGCTACGCTGAGTGCCGAAGAGAGCACCTTGGCTGCAAGTGGCATACGAGCCTTCCTGCGACCGGATTGCCGACCTGACACCGATCCCTTATGTACCGGCGCTGTTGTTTCTGAGTTCATCCACCTTCACGCTCCTTGAGACAGAATGGGTAACGCTTGTACACATCGATGATGATTAGACGTTCGATAATTCATAGAGGCCTTCTTCGAAAGAAGGTTTCAACCCGAAATGATTACGCTTACAAAATTAAAAAAGAGAAATCAGCTTGCCCGACTACCAGAGTGCGGTCCCCCTTCCATTCTCTTTCCAATCCGAGCGAGGTGATCCCGCCCATCGGGTTCTATTATAGACATCCTGTCTGCTAGACCCTAGGCAAATATCCGTCCAAAACGATTAATAATCAGTGTTTTTAGGAGTCATTTGGAAAATCAACCCGATGACGCTTCAGTCGGAAGGATGATTTAAGCTCACCGCCAAGTTTTTCTAACGAATCTCAAACACCCTATTGGGGCGTTATACTCCAACAACGAATCCTTACGAATCTCAGCAATCTTATTTGGACCAAAACGGGTCTAAGGGGATCAAAATCCACCCAAATTAACTGAATAGCGTGTCTACGATTCGTTAGAATTTTCAAATGCATCAATTCAACTAAATAGCGTGCCCTCTGTTCGTTAGAACAGAAATAGGGCTGCCCCCTGATCATTTTCATAACCAGAGGACAGCCCATCTTAATACATCCGCTCTCACATCCTAATTTCGGATCTTCAAGCGATTCTAAATACATTGTAATGCATAGCAAAAAACCGCAATCCTCTAACACACTGAGGATCGCGGTTAAGACAGTTACAAGTAAAGTTTAAGGCTCCATGCCCCATACCAGGTTTCCACCTTGGTGGAGTGTTACCTTGTTCCAATCCTGATAGGATGTTTTCGTTGGATCGAAGGAATAGTCATTAGTCTCGTCAAAGTTGGACCAGTCTGTTTTGTACATACGAAGCTGGATGTCTCCAGTCTGTCCACCAGCCTGAATGCTGCCAGCGCCAGATGTGAAGCTCAGCTCAACGTACGAGTCTGTGAAGGTCCGCTGGATATTGGCTCCGCCAACTTGAGCGTAATCGATGGCAGAATCCATCGCAGCCGAGCCTTCTTTGGAGAAGTAATACCGGATCTTCAGATCACTCAGATTCACAGCAGTACTACCCAGATTTTTGATGTTGAAATACGGTTTGATCTGGCTATCTTGAGCATTGGTATCTCCAGCACGATATTGCACGACAAGATCACTCGTTGGTACAACGACACTTTGAGGTGTCGCGGAAGCTACAGCGGAATCGGCACTTTGCCCTGCTGCATTCACTGCACTTACCACATAATGATACGTTGTGCCGTTCGTCAGGGCAGTGTTGGTGTAGGACGTACCACTCACATTCGCCGCGATCGTTGTGAACGGACCTGCTGCACTCAGCGCGCGTTTCACATCATAACTTGTTGCACCTGTAGAAGCGGTCCACGTCAGGCTCACCTGTGCATTGCCTGCAGTTGCTGTGAGAGCAGTCGGTGCAGCTGGCGCTGTTACACCTGCAACAGGTGTAGCTGTTGCTGTTGCAGAGTTAACACTTTCACCTACTGCATTTGTTGCCGTTACCACATAATAATAGGTTGTACCATTGATCAGACCGGTGTTGCTGTAAGATGTTCCACTTACATTAGCTGCAACTGTTGTGAATGGACCTGATGCACTCAGTGCCCGCTTCACACTATAACTTGTAGCCCCTGTGGAAGCAGTCCACGTCAAGGAGACCTGAGCGTTACCGGCAGAAGCTGTCAATGCTGCTGGTGCTGCCGGAGCTGTTGTTCCGCCCGGAGGATTACCTCCACCGTTACTTGCAGGAAGTACAGGGAATGCGTTTTTCACCAGTGCCACGAATTGATCATGGAACCAGTGACCCGATACCGGAGCATTAGGCAATGCACCTGTTAATACACCATCCCGAGTTGTGAAGGTTGGATCACACATCCGGTCAAAACCTTTGCCTTCGTTATTCGGAATTTCGGAGCTGGAGCCATCGGATTCACCCGGAGGTTTCACCCATACATAAGCATCCAGATGCGCTGGTCCTGGTGCAGCTTTAGGTGCTTCACCAATGCCTGCACCACTGGCATTACACCAGTTCCCCCGATGCTCCCGACGATCTACACGTCCAGAATTCACATAATCGTTGATGTTGCTGCCCGTAGCAGATGCTGGACGGTCTACCCCGCCCCACCCATTCCGGCTAGTATCAATCAGGAAACCTGTGCTGCTTGGCCAGCCAGCTTGTACGAAATCAGCATACAGCGCAGCGGTGAAATCGGTTTCGTCAAAATAAGGATTCCACTCATAAAACTTGGCAGATTTAATCGGTTGTCCACCGATATTGAGATCAGGGTTAGACAGGTTCGGCTCCCCCAGCGGTGTAGTGTTCGCTGTGTTTGTAATGAAGCCATCTGCACTGCTCAGACCTGCGGCTGTCCCTTGCACAACACTTGTATACAGCGCGACTGCTGCAGAACGGTTGTTATCCCATCCAAGCCAGCCGGAGTGGCCGATATCCAGATAGTTGTACACATTTGGAATGGCGTGCAGCTTGTCCAATGCATACTTCACACCTGCCTCATAGATACCTGTTGAGCTGGCTTGACCACAAGCTGGTGTACTCAGGTTGGTCACAAGGTTAGGCAAACTGTCCGGTTCAATGACAGCAATAATACGAATATCCTGATACTTCGGATCTGCGAAGATATCTGCGAGCACATCAATATAATCCGTTTTATAGGTCTGCAGTGCCGCCTGTGTTAGTGGAAGCTCACCATTCGATGCAAGTGCATGACAATCCCGTCCGGGCAGATTGTAAATAACAAATGAAGCCGTTATAGGCGTACCCGGTTTCTTTTGAGCGAGAACGGCATCAAGATGTTGCTCTACACTTTTGCGACCAGCGTTGTCCGTCCCGCCATAGATTGCAGCAATCCGGTCAACCCATACTGCGGTTGGATACGATTTGACCGTCTCCATCTTGGCCTTCAACGACGCATCGTTGGTCAGTGCAATGGACGTATCCACGAGAGCTGAATAGTCCTCGTTCAGATAAGCGGTTGCCCCTACAAATGGATTATCCACATGTGCTTCAGCCGCCTGAGCCAAGCCTGGAGACAGTCCAGGGAAAATCCCCGCCGCGAGCAGCGTTGCTGCAAGCATTTGTTTTACACCTTTCCGCAGGATCTTCTTACCTCTCGATTTGGTTTTCAATTTAGTCTTCATAGTTCCACCTTTCCTTTAGTTAGATTGGGTTGTACTCATGTCTGATCCTCTGTGTCATTATGATGCTTAGCACGAAGAGAACGTTCGGATGAGTTGGTTGTATCACCTCCAAAAGAAATGGTTGTATCACTGGAATCTTGAGCAAACAAATGGTGTGTGAGGGCGAATCATGTGAATGAGTATAATATGGTGGGTGTGGTTGAACGTGTGTTAGACATGAAGAAGTGTGAACAATGACTTATGGGATGTCTGAATCCTAAATTGGGTAAGCGCTTTCTTCAAACGGTTAAAAAAAAGGTCTTCGCCTATCCATCTACAAACATGATGTTCGGTGTCACCTCCTTATGTTCTGATTATACGACATGTAAATTTTACTGTAAATTGAATTATATAAATTTAATTATATTTTTTTCCATAATTCAGGCAGGAATCTGGACATCCCTTGCTCCAAAAGACACACGAGGTCCATCCTGGCAATCTGCCACAATGAACCTCGTGTTTTACAATGCCGAATTAACCCTCTCGTCTAGCTAGTCACTACATATAATGTCTCGTTCTTATATTCCTACATCTAAGGCAAAACGACAATGTCTCCCGGTTTCAAGCCACTAACCACTTCCGTCTTGTCCCCCGATTCCATTCCAGCCTGGATCGTCAGCGGCTCGGTCTGTCCATTGCCTTTGTCTAACAGTACGTAAGGCTCGGTCTGATCCCGCATGATCGCGAGGCTTGACACTACCGTCACTTTATCCTTCCGCATTGTCTCGATATCGCCTTCCAGACTCACGCCTCCATACATTCTGGCGTCCGGCTTCAGATCAATGACCACGTCAAACTGTGAAGCTTGCTTGAGGTCCGTATCGGTACTCTTGCGTGCGAATTTGGACACCTTACTTACCTTCCCGGTGAATTGCAGGTCTTTCTGCGCTGTCATTCGCACCTTAACCGGCATGCCCACCTTGAGCCTGAACATTTCTTCCTCACCAACAATCGTCATAAATTTCAGTTTGCTGATGTTTGTAATCGACCCGATCAGCTGTCCTTCCGTCACCGCACGTGTCTTGCTATCCTCTTCATTCATCTGAAATATACCGGATGCGGAAGCATACACAACAGACTTACTTATTACTGCCTGCTTTTTCTGTATCTCCTTCTCCTTGAGGGCCAACGCTTTTTGATTCAATTCATTCGTCAGGCGTTTACCTTCCCGATCTGCAAATGCCTTCTTGCGCTCCTCTTCCGTCACGCCAAGGGACTCACTCATATTCGCCTGATCCAGGGTAACCTGATTCATCTTGTTTTCCAGCTGAGCTTTCTCCAGATCACTCTGCAACTGTTCTACTTCCGTTTGTAACGTGGAAGTATCGAGGCTAAACAGGATATCGCCTTTGCTCACCTGCTCACCACTTTTCACGTGCCACTGCTTGATGTTGGAAGCATACGGAGCGAAGATATCCGTCTGATCGGTGTATACGGATTTCCCTTTCACCTGTATCGTTTGCGTCATCGTTTCCTGTGTCACATCAAAGGTAATCGGGGGTGGAATCTCTATAGGCGCCTCCGGTTTTGGCTTGTACTTTTCATACAGCCAGTACCCTGCACCTGCCAAAAGTACAACGGTGATGATAATTTTAATCCATTTCTTCATGTGCCCAATTTCCCTTTCGCTGATAAAATTACATTGATTTGATCACAGTTAATGCATTGGTCCGAGATGCGCTGATTGCCGGATATATACCTGATACAATGCCAACCAGAACAGCAAAAACGATGCCAAGTGGCAGAGCCGACTGCTGAATAACGACGGTCATCGGACCATTCATCTGATCTGCCATCTGACTCGCCAGCAGACTGTTCACCCCGCCGAGGGCAGCAAAGGCGATCCCCACACCAGCCACGCCGCCCATTAATCCAAGCATCGCTGCTTCCGTAATAAACATCTGACGGATCTGCCACAGATTTGCGCCCAGCACCTTCATCACACCAATCTGTTTACGACGCTGATGCGTAGACATAATCATCGCTACAATAATGGATAATGAGGCCAGCAGCATGATAAAACCACCGATCCCCAATGCCGCTTTTTGGTACATCGCCAATTGACCTGCCATCGCTTCCTCTTGGAACAGATTGCTCTGTGTGTTTAACGTCAGCTTTTTAATCTGTTCTTCCACCTGGGATACATAACGTTTGTCCTCAACCTTGACCAGAGCTGAGTTAAGATGCTTGGCCGCACTGCTGTCGGCCTGCTGTAATCCAAGCTCATCCTGCAATGCACGAGCTGTATCGAGCGGCAGATATACTTTTTTATCGTTTTGAGCGCTCATATCATCCATGTTGGAAGGCTTCATCAGTTCTCCAGACACGCGTATAGAACCACTTATTTTGGTTTTACTCGCATTCGCATAATCTTCATATCGAAACTGAATACGCTGCTGCACCAACTGATCCTGCTTCGCAGACATTTCCGTAAACTGCTCCAAAAGCTCATTGTTATATGGATCAGCATTCAACTGCTCGAATAACTTCTGAGTTACTTTGGGGTCCACGAGTCCAAATGCAGCCCCATAACTGGTTACCGCCATACGACCATCCTCTGCCCCACGTCCCTCAGCATACTTGTATCCAAACCCGCCCAGGGTCTCCAGCTGGGTACCAATGACCTCAACATACGTGCTGCGACCATCCGGAAGCACCATTTCCAGCGAATCCAGCTTTAACATGGGAGCCACGGCAACAACATGGGGTAGTCTTTGGATAATCTGAATCTTTTCCAACGTCAATGCTCCCCGTTCAAACTTCGATGTCTGACCATTCCCCTTGCCGTTGCCGGTACGAATGCCCTCATTAGGCGTAATCGTAATTTCATCCATCCTGTAATTGTCGTTTAATGTTTTCTCGCTATAGGTCTGTACGGACTGCCCCACACTAAGTGCAATGATCATGGCGGCAGAACCGATGGACAGCCCCATCATGCACAGCAGTGTGACCATTTTTCTGCGAATGATCTGTCCCCAGGCCATACGTGCTACATCCCGTATTCTCACATTTCCTCTCCTTTTGCCTCAAACTTCCCTTACAGCCTCTTCAACCAATATTCCATGTTGCAGTGTAAGCACAACTTGCATCTGCTCCGCGACCTCTGCTTCATGTGTCACAATGACAAAGGTTGTATTCATATCCCGGTTTAGCTGCTGCAAAATCGCAATAATCTCTTCCTCCGTCTCGGTATCCAAATTTCCCGTTGGCTCATCTGCAAAGATCACCGAGGGTTCGGTAATGAGCGAACGTGCAATACTGACACGTTGTTGTTGACCGCCCGACAACTGGGACGGGAACAATTTTGTTTTTTCACCCAGTCCAACCTGTTCCAACAGCTTTAATGCTTTTGCTTTGCGTTTCGAAGGGCTTATCCCCATAAACACCAAGGGTAACTCTACATTTTCCCGGATCGTAAGATTGGACAGCAGTTCATAGGATTGAAAAATAAACCCGATATGACTGCGCCTGAACTCAGCCAGGCGATTCTCACTGAAACGTACAATATCTTGTCCCGCAATTAGAATCTTGCCCTGATCCGGTTTCATCAGCCCCGCCATCAGATTCAGCAGTGTGGATTTACCCGAACCAGAACTGCCCAGCAGGGCTACCATCTTGCCTTCTCCAATCGTCAGGTTGATATCCTGAAGCACCGGCACGGTTCCCTGGCCATTGCGGAACGAATGGGATAATTGTTCAACTTGAAGCATTGCTACATGTCTTCCTTTCTACTTGCTAAATATGTACAGAGGTTGTTCAAAAAAGCCCGCTTTTGATTACGAAGGATGTCTAATGACATCATCAACATCGAATATAGAATTCAGCCGAAATGTCCGTTGCTCACGTAGTTTTCCCTACGCTCTGCTACTCCATTTCTAGCTTCATCCCATCTTCTCGGTACTGAAAACCAGTTTTTTTGAACTTGTATGTATAGATTCGTGTAGCACATTCCCTTATCATTATAGGGTGGAGATGTATCCGGGCTGGCCGGAGTTGTATCCAACTTGTAACATGTCATAACAAAAAAAGACCTTGTCCACAGAGCAGCTATCGCCCCATCAGACCAAGGTCTTATATTCGTATACCTTCCGCAGCTTACCAGGCTCTGAAACTAAAGCGGTACATTTCACTTTTATCCACTGAGCTGCTTACAGCAAATAATTCATCGTCATTCCATTTCAGACTGATGAAGTTATCAATATTGCGATAGATCACCGTATCCGACGAAATCTTGCTGTCATTCAGGTAGGCAACATGCAACTCATTTTTCTGATTCTGACTGTCCATCGGGAAAAAGTAAGCTATTCGGGATTCATCTGCATCCAGATCGAAGCTCCAGATCGAACCTTGTAATAACAGATCATACTGCTCCTCCGATGCGTGATACCGATACAGCCCCTGAACCTTATTCATCGTTCCCTGGATGAGCATGTCACCATTTTTCAGCAACTTGTACTGTTGGATGTCTTCCATTGCAGCATACGCCTTCACTTCATGCTCATCCTCAAGCGATACACGATAGATGGCATACTTGTCTTTCAGCATCACCAGTATATAAAACTGTTGGTGATCCTCACTGACCTGCAACACATCCATAACGATAAACGTATCACTCGAACCTTTCCCTTGTTTTGGTCCTGTGAACATGCTCATCAGCTCTTCATACGTGTAGATGACATGACTCGTCCCCTGGCTCAGATCAACTTGTTTAAATAACAGATCATCCTGACCGATGTAGGATTCATTCCCTACAAACACTCGATAATACGAGTTGTCGTACGGAAGCTTGCGACGTTCCCCGCTCTGTATTATATACTCATACGTTGTCTTCTGCGTCTGACCTGCCCGATACTGGGAGTAAATGATTTTCTTGTGATCCGGGCTGATCGTTACACCGTAATCCGTATTAGCCGCAATGTTCTTCACTTCCTTATCATCCAGATGCAGGAGAGACAACTTGAGCCCTGAATAGGAAAATTCCGGCTGATTAAATATAATCGTATTCCGGTCTAACACTTCAAAATCAAAGATCGCAAAGTCATTTGGAATCTTGGTAGCCGACTCGATCTGAATCGTACTGCTCGGTGGTGGTGCCAGACGGCTGTTGAACTGCTCACTTGGCAAAATCACCGTTCTTGGTTTGAGATTTCCGAGACTGAACAGGCTCCCAATCCCAAAAATCCCGCTGACAAATGCGATCAACAACCCTGACAGCATCAATCTGTCACGGTTTTTACGCCAAAATCCAGGATGTCTCATGCGTTCATTTCCCCCGGAAGACTGATATTCACTTGTGTCCCTTCCCGCATGATGCTCTTCATCTGTACTGTTCCTCCATGACGCTCAACGATGTTCTTCACAATAGATAAACCCAGCCCGGCACTGCCTTTCTCGGCCCTGTTGATTCCTTTATCCTGGTAAAAGGGTTCAAATACATGTTGTAGCGCTTCAGCACCGATTCCTTCCCCCTGATCACGGATCACAATAGCGATAGAATCACCTAACCGGAAGGATTGTACTTCGATAATGGAGTTCACATCACTGTACTTGACCGAATTATCCAGGATGTTGAGGAAGACCTCCTTCAACTTATCCCGATCTCCCTGTAAATACTGATGTTCCTCCAGCTCATAGTGAATGCCTATATTGTACTTGCTCGCCTTAATCGACATGTCCTCACAAGCTTCACGAATAATATCTGATATATCGATACGTTCGAACCGGTATGCCTGAATGACCGCAGAGGAGACCGAGACCTCCAGAATATCCGCAACCATCGTGTTGAGACGCTGGCTTTCCTTGATGATATAATTCATGCCCTTGTCAAAAAAGTCCTGGTCGGTAAATCCATTATCCCGTAAAATCTGGGCGTATCCCAGAATCGTCGTTAAGGGTGTCTTCAATTCATGTGTCACATTGTCAAAAAAGACTTTGCTTCTCGCCTGTACTTGCTTCACTTCGTCCCGCTCTCGCTCAATCACATCAATCTGCTCCCGAACCCGATCAATCATGACGGTGAAGCTTGAAGCCAATTCACCGATCTCATCCTTGGTTGTAATCTGAATGTCCGCATTCAGACTTCCTTGGGCCACTTCCGCAGAACGTTTCGTGAGTACACGGATGGGTTGTGTAATTTTCCGGGAAATAAAGATGGATGCGATAAATACAAATACGAAAATAACTGCTGCAAAAAACTTGATTGTATTTTGAAAACGAAGGTTGCGTTTGAACAATTCCGTGTAATCCTTCTTCATCTGTACGATTCCAATCAATTGTTGATCCATCTGGAGAGGGAAGGACAGACTGGCTGTGACCCGACCCTTATCCACAACTGTGGTGTAAGCAATCCGGGAATGTACGGCTTCCTCCACATCAGGATGGTCAGACCGCTTAGCAACGTTAACCTCGCTGCCAACAGATTCGTATGGCGAAGCATCGGGGCGATATACTATAATCTCCCCACCAACGGCTGATCCAATCTGCTCCGCGAGCTCGCGACTCCCTGCTTCGAGCGAGTCTCTGCTCATGCGTTTGTTATGTATCAGAAAGTACTGATTCAGCGCGATGTCCAGATTTCTTTTGGATTGCACCATATCCTCATGCACTTCCCGATACATATTCTCCTGGGCTACCTTATTGGACAGAATCAACAGGACGGAGAATCCGATAAATACAATGACCGAGAATAGCACCACCATTTTGAACTGGATCGTCCACTTCATGTCTGTACCTGAATATTCAGCTTGTACCCCACACCGAATACCGTTTCAATCATCGAAATGCCTTGCACACCACTATCCAGTTTCTTGCGAATCCGTTGCACGTGAATATCCACTGTTCGGGTGTCCCCTGCAAAATCAAATCCCCATACCTTGTCCAGTAGTTCAGAACGTGTATGCACCTTACGATGATGGGTCACGAGAAATAACAACAGATCATATTCTTTATTCGTGAGTCCTGCCCGTTCCCCGTCTTTCCACACTTCCCGTTCATCCTTGCGGATCTCAATATGCTTGCCTAGCCTTACCACCTCATAGGACTGATTCTCCAGTGTCTCGCTGATCAGATCAATCCGGCGAAAAATCGCCCGAATTCGCGCAACCACCTCACGGATATCAAAAGGCTTCGTGATATAGTCATCCGCCCCAAGCTCCATGCCAAGTACCTTGTCCAGCATGTCCGACTTCGCAGTGATCATGATGACAGGTATCTTGGAGTTCACAGATAGTTGCCTGCACACATCAAAACCGCTCATATCTGGCAGCATCAGATCCAGCAGGATCAGATCCGGCTTCGAATCCCGAAGCAGATCCAGACCCTCTTTTCCCGTAGCTGCTTCCTTGATCTCAAATCCTTCCTTACGTAACGAATAGGACAAAATATCGCGAATGGACTCCTCGTCCTCAATAATTAAAATCTCTTTTTGTCTCATGATACTTTCGTAATCTCCCTGCTCTATGAATTTCCTTCATCTGCCTATATTTTGTATCCCAAGCCGTATGCTTGAATAGAGGGAAGCACGAAATGTTACAACTCCGATACAACTCTGAACCTTTTGGAAACAACCTCCCGATATACTTGGATCATAAAGAGACTCATACCAGACCGGACCCAAGCCTGATCTGTATCCAAGGGGGATTCACATCATATGAACAGCACACAAATTAATGATGCTTATATCAACTATAAATCAGAAATCACAAGGTATCTATCCCATATCGTCAAACAACCGCAAGATGCAGAAGATCTGGCACAGGATTGTTTCATTCGACTAATGAACGTTACCCTGGATATCCCTGAAGATCGCATTCTCTATTATCTCAAACGCATTGCCCGTAACCTGGCGATGGACAGCTTCCGCAGGCGAACCCGTACACTCAGACGAGACAGTCGTCTGGAGGTACCTACCCATCACGTCGATACATCCCACCTTGAAATTAGCGAAGGTGTTCATGATCTTGTTTCCCATATTAACAACACCGAACATCGTAAAATATTAGAACTTCGCCTCATCCATGGATACTCCATTAAGGAAACAGCAGAGCTGGTGAATCGCAGTGAAGGCATGATTAAATCCTCTGTCTTCCATGCCGTCAATCGAATTCGGGCCAAAGTCATCTCATAAGAGATGGCTTTTTATTTGCGTAAAATCAATATGCACGCAGAAATGAATGGATTATGACGGGACCGAAATACCTATGGATATGTCAAAAGACCCAATTTTACAAATATCGAGTTAATTTTTACAAATTGTTATGACTATGTGAGATTTTCATGTGGTAGAATATGGACGAACTCATGAATCAACTAATATTTGGGAGGGATTTGGTTGGGTAAATTAACAGGTATGCGAGGAGTATTTTTAAAATCACTCCTGGCATTGTCCATGGCTTTGCCGCTTCAGGTCGGATTATGGAATGGAGATGCGTCGGTTCATGCGGAAGGACCGACAGACCCGGCACCGTTCATCCAGGCAAAGGTTGTGAACCAAAATGCAGGTAAAAAAGTATTGTTCGACAACTCTCACGGCCAAACGGCTGGAGCTGCAGACTGGGTCATTGATGGAGGTTTCTCCGACTTCGGGAATGCACTCGCGAATGATGGTTACTATGTCAAAGAACTTCGCAAGACAACTCCATTTACCTATGATGATCTGAAAGAGTATAACGTATTCGTTATTGCAGAGCCTCAAATTCCTTTCAAAACATCCGAACAAGCAGCACTGAAACAATATGTTGAAACGGGCGGCAGCATCTTCTTTGTTGGAGATCACTATAATGCAGACCGTAATAAAAACCGCTGGGATGGCTCTGAAGTCATCAACGGCTATCGTCGGGGAGCATTCGAAGATCCGGCCAAAGGTATGAGCACCGATGAGCGTAATTCTGAAGCGATGCAAAATGTAACCGGCTCGGACTGGTTGTCCGATAACTTCGGCGTACGTTTCCGCTATAACGCACTTGGCGATATCAACGCCAATATCGTTGTACCGGCAGATCAAGCTTTCGGCATCACAGAAGGCGTATCGGCTGTAGCCATGCACGCCGGTTCAACACTTGCAATCACCGATCCGGAAAAGGCAAAAGGTATTGTGTACCTGCCAAAAACCAACGCAAAATGGAATAACGCGGTAGACCAAGGTGTCTACAACGGCGGCGGGATTGAAGAAGGTCCTTACGTGGCTGTATCCAAGCTGGGCGCAGGTAAAGCTGCCTTCATCGGTGACTCCTCTCCAGTAGAAGATGCATCACCAAAATACTTGCGTGAAGAGACAGGCACACGCAAAACAACGTATGACGGTTTTAAAGAAGCCGATGATGCCGTGTTGCTCGTGAACACCGTAAACTGGCTTGCTACACAAGAGAACTACACAAGCCTAACTGAAGTGAACGGACTTGAACTGGACACAGCTACAGCGCTGTTGCCATTCGAAGAGCCGGCTACTTCCACAGAACCACAAGCTGAACCTTGGTCCGCACCTGCTGCCGGATACAAGTGGTACGATCGTTCCACATTCAAAGCTGGTTCTTACGGTGGCCCTGCATCCAGTGCGAACGCTGCATACAGCTTCGTGAAACAGGATACCCTTCCGAATGCAGAAGACTTCCAGATTCGTGTAGTTGTGGAGAACATGGCTCCCAACACAACCGTATCCGGTTATAGTGCCGGTATCTATCTGACTGGTGGAACACAGGTCGCCATGATCCAGAATGAAAGTGGTACTTGGCCAACTTCGTACGGCTATAGTTCCACATTCAGTGTAACCTCGGACAGCCAAGGTCGCGGGATCAAAGATCTGAACGTCCGGATCAAACCAGGTACAACTGGCGCTGCCAGCTTGCGTCTGCGTCTGAATGGCAGCAACCTGATCACCAATGCCGTGACTGTTGGCAATGTGCCAGCAGAACAGCTTCCGGAAGAAGAAGGACCGATTCCAGCAGCTATCACAGTTGCTGAAGCACGCACCAAAGCTGCTGGCACTACCGTAACTATCGAAGGTGTTGTGACGACAGAGCCGGGTGCATTTGGTGGACAAGCCTTCTATCTTCAAGATGAAACTGCTGGAATCTACGTATTCCAGCACACTAGCGGCTTCCATGCTGGTGACAAGGTGAAAGTAACAGCAGCAACAACCATCTATAACAGCGAGTTCGAGCTTACCGATATCGTTGCGATTGAGAAAACAGGTACGGCTTCTATACCTGCTCCAATCGAGGTTACTGCAATTACAGATGCGAACCAAGGTCAACTGGTTCAATTGAAAAATGTAACGATTGAGAATATCATCAGTGCTACACCAGTTGGATCTTTTGAATTCGACGCGGTAGCAGCAGATGGAACGAGCACACACATCCGTGTAGACACCCGTACAGGTGTAACAGAGACTGCCTTCCCTTATGTTGCTGGTGACAAAATCGATATCACAGGCGTTTCCGCTATTTTCAAAGATGTATATCAATTGAAACCTAGAGGCTTGAATGATTTTGTACCTGCTGAAGAGCAAGGTGGCGGCGAAGTGCCTTCCACTCCAGCTGCAGGAGCACCGGGTAAACCGGTGCTTTCTTCTGATAATGGATATACCTCTGGCCTGTTCGAAGGTTCGTATAACGTAAGCATGAACCTCTGGTGGGGCGAAAATGGTTCCGAGTACAAACTGTATGAGAATGGCGTTCTGATCGATACGCAGAAGTTGACTGCAGCTTCACCATCGGCTCAGTCCTCCAAAACCGCCATTACAGGCAAAGCCAACGGCACGTATACTTACGTAGCCGAGCTGACCAATGACAAAGGCACAACACGCAGTGATGTGCTGACGGTACAAGTAACCAATGCCGCTCCAGGCAAAGCTACGTTGTCCCAAAACAACTGGGATGGTGACGGCAACTACAACGTATCCATGAACCTCTGGTGGGGTACAAATGCAACCGAATACCGTCTCTATGAGAATGATGTATTGATTGATACACAGGCGTTGAACGCAGCAACACCAGCTTCCCAAAGTGCTACAACTGAATTGTCCGGTCGCGCTAACGGAACGTATTCGTATCGTGCTGAGCTGATCAACGCTGCAGGCGTAACCAGCACAGAGACAATTACGGTTCAAGTTACTAAAGCATTGCCTTTGGCTAGCTAAGTCTCATTAAAGAAGCCTAACGTTTAACCAAGCAACTAAAAAACCGAAACCAACATTGCCTGATTCACAGGGCAACATGGTTTCGGTTTTTTTCATTCATTTCAAACGTTCTGGCTCATAGCCATTTCTAACAAATAGAATGCTGTTCCATACAGCACAATAAACGGCCACGGCGATGACACTAATGACAAAAATCAAGTTCATCTGTGTAAACGTATAACTGCTTCCCGTGAAAATGATCAGGATTGCACTGAGCCCAATATTTTCTCTGTTATGTTTTTTAAACTTCTGAAAGATCATTCTGTACAGCAATATCAATACCATAAATACAATCCATATAAAATAAAATATTTCCATAGGTCACCTTCCTTTCGAAAAACTCATTTCTTGTATGGGTATCTAGCAGGAGTAATAATTAATATCCTTAATTCCCTTTATATAGAAACCTATTAATATTACATGGATTTGGAAAATAATTCAATCATTCTTATAAATATTCTTGGAATCCTCTTATTCCTCAAAGGTTAGCTGAGCAACAAGAACGCACCGATGTTTATTTACAGACACAAAAAAAGACTATCCCTGCCAATATTCGGCACCGAATAGCCCTCTCTTCTTACGCTATCAACTTATCTTAATTTATCATCTAATATATTCGTAGCGCCACATTAACTCTACACCAGCTTCTTACGAATATACCCCGAGATCAAGTCAATAATCGTGATCATCACGATAATACCCAGCAGGATTATACCTACTCGCGGCCAGTTCCGAGTACTTAACGCAAAGATCAGCGGTGTACCGATACCCCCTGCTCCAATTACACCCAGTATAGTCGCGGAACGTACATTGATCTCAAAACGATACAATGTATAGTTCAGGAAGCCAGGCATAACCTGTGGCAGGATGGCAAACCACAACTGCTGCATACGATTGGCTCCGGAGGCAAGCAGCGCCTCGGATGGGCCGTAGTCGATATTTTCAACTTCATCTGCGTACAACTTGCCTAACATGCCGATGGAGTGCAACCCAAGGGCGAGTACCCCTGCGAACGATCCGGGGCCTACTGCCTTGATGAACAACAAGGCCATGATAATCTCAGGGAACGTGCGAATAAAGCTGAGTACCATTTTGCCTGCACCCGAGATGGAACGATGCCCACTCATGTTACGGGCAGACCAGAAGGCAAATGGAATACAGAGCACGGCCGAGATTACAGTACCTAGTACGGAGATTGCCAACGTGTCTAGCAGTCCGCGCAGCAGGTCTTCTCCCTCAGGCAAATATACAAACTCCCAGTCCGGTGAGAAAATTCCGGCTACAATGGCTTTCATAATCTGAGCGGCAGTTTCCTTGAAACCAGTAAACGGTACACCGGCAAGCGCCCAGACATACACAAGGATTAACAGTAACACAATGACCCAGCGTAGCGGGTTCTTCCGTGGTTTAGGCCGGATGCGGCTTGTTTCATTTTTCATCATAGCAATTTCTCCCGCAGCTTAGTACTTACATAATCAATGACCAGAACGATGACGAGGGTAAACAGAATGATTACGCTGGTCTTGTCATACTCCAGGAAACCAAGTGTGGCCTCATAGTAGAGTCCAATCCCTCCGGCTCCCACCAGTCCCAGAATGGCAGCAGCACGTATATTAATTTCGAAGGCATACAGCACATAGGATGTGAACTGGGCAGCCAGTTGCGGCACCACGCCATATACAATGAGCTGAATCCGGTTCATACCAACAGCCGTCATCGCTTCCAGCGGCCCCTGATCAATGGTTTCCAGCGTCTCATACGTCAGCTTCGCGATCAGACCTATCGAGAACACAGCCAGTGCCAAGATTCCGGGGATTGGCCCCAAACCAAACACAGCAACGAACAAAGCAGCAAGCAACAGATCCGGCACGGTCCGAATCAGGTTCAACAGAAAGCGCGCCGGATAGTAGATCCAGCGACTTGGCATCAGGTTACCGGCACAGATAATCGAGACTGGAATCGCAATAATTGCACCAATGGTTGTCCCAATAAGGGCCATTCGAATCGTTTCAAGCATGCCTTGCACGATATTATCAAAGTAACTCCACCGGGGCGGGAACATCTCCTTCAGCAGATCCAGCATGTTGGGAAAACCTTCAAACAACTCCGTGAAGCTGGCATCCGTCTGCTTGGCACTGGCCCACAGAAGGAGCAGAATGATCACTAAGGTGAGCAAATGTTTCGTACGCCCAGGCGGTTTTGGGCGATTCACAACCTGAGCCGGGCTGGAACCAGGTTCCTTCCCCACTCCGCCTGAATTCTGAAGTGGAACGTTGGACTGCCCCTTCATACCACAACTTCTCCCTGCTCATGCACAGCCTGCTTGTCCAACAATTCGTCAGCCAGAATTGGTCTGCCGTATATTTCTGCAAAGCGCTCATCCGTTGCCTCTTCTACCGGGCCGTCGAAGACCACCTCGCCTGCTCGCAATCCGACAATACGGGTCGCATACTCTCTCGCCAGATCAATAAAGTGAAGGTTGACGATCGTCGTAATCCCAAGGTCTTGATTGATGCGTTTCAGGTCATCCATGACCTGTTTTGTTGTAAGCGGGTCAAGTGAAGCAACCGGTTCGTCGGCCAGAATGATTTTTGCTTCCTGTGCCAGTACACGAGCAATAGCCACACGCTGTTGTTGTCCACCAGACAACTGATCTGCACGGGAATAAGCTTTCTCCGAAATATTCACACGATCCAGCGCAGTGAATGCCAGTTCAATATCCTCTTTTGGAAAACGACCCATAATGGTACGCATAGTGGAATGATATCCAACCCGTCCAGCGAGTACGTTACGTAGTACACTGGACCGTTTTACCAGATTGAAACTCTGGAAAATCATGCCGATGTCACGTCTGATCATGCGCAGCCGTTTGCCTTGTGCCTTCGTGATGGAACTTCCGTTAATCAGAATCTCGCCCTCACTAATGTCGTGCAGTCGGTTAATGGAGCGTAAGAGCGTTGATTTACCCGCACCGGACAGACCCACAACAGCAATGAATTCACCCTGCTTAAATTTCAGATTAATATTATCCAGGCCCTTGGTACCGTTAGCGTAAGTTTTGGTAACGTTATGAAGCTCAATCATGACAATATCCTTCTTTCATTCATAATGATCAACCATACATGAGTCCTTGCTATAATGGCACAAGCCAGCGCAGCGTAGATCACGCTGAACTGGCCTGTCCATTGCTACGATTAAGCTGTTCCCATCCAAGAAAGCTACTACAAAGTGAACAGATCCCGAACTACTTTTAGATCAGAATTATTCACCTTTCACTTTTTCGCCATACTGACGAACGATCTCAAACTTGCTATCATCGGACTCTACATAACCTTCATGCGTATAGATTTCTTTGATGATCTGGTGACCTTCAGTATCTTTACCGATATCGATGAAGGCTTGTTTGATCTTCGCAGTCCAATCTGCATTCATGTCTGTACGAACGGCAATGGTATCGTTAGGAATAGGCTCAGTGAACGCCAGTACACGTGTATCTTCAAATACAGTCGGATAGTCTTTAGCTACCGTGTTGCGGGCATCTTGGAAAATAGCTGCTGCATCAACGTCACCGTTCAATACAGCGATAACACCTTGGTCATGACCTTTCAACGTTACAGGTGTTACATCTTTTAATGGATCAATGCCCCTGTCCAGCAACAGACCTGCTGGCCATACATAACCTGCGGAAGACGTTACGTTTTGGTAAGCCACTTTTTTACCTTTAAGGTCCTCGATGGATTGAATCGGAGAGTCTTTTTTTACAATGAACATGGATTTATAGGAATCCGCCAACTCTTCGGTTGGAGCACCTGTCTCATCATTTACACCGAAACGTTGTGCTTGCAAGATAACCTGCGCAGCGCCTTTTTCTTTAGCCAGTACATAAGCTGTCGGAGGCAAGAAACCTACGTCTACTTTGTTGGAAGCCATTGCTTCAATAATTGTGTTGTAGTCGGTGGATACGCTGACTTTTACCGGAATGCCCAGTTTGTCACCAAGCAACTTCTCCAGCGGTTTCGCTTTGGCTTCAAGCGTATCTGCGTTCTGGGAAGGAACAAATTGAACCGTCAGTTCAGTTGGCACATAACCTTCGACAGCTTTCTCTGTCTCTGCCGTAGACGTACCGGATGCATTCGAACTCGAATTATCCCCGTTAGCCGAACCTGTTGTACTACTGCTAGACCCACAAGCACTCAGAAACAGAACCAAAATCAACAATGGTAAAAATAAAGCAGACTTCTTCAAACGAACACCCTCCAAAGAGTTTCTATTTTTCAGTACTTATCTACTATAGTTGCCAAATATTAGCGCGATGTGAAACGAAATTTGGAGTTTTGTAAAGTTTCCTGTCAGGCTGTCAGCGCGACTTGTATCTGTTAGAATAGGCTCATTATGGTTGAAGATATAGGAAGAACATCGGAGATAACGGCGCATACTTCGGTTCTTCAAGCTATTCATTCTTCTCCGTTTTATAGTAATTCCATATATCTGAACTTATATATTAGAGGAGATTGTAAAATGACATCCACAAACCATACGGCAAGCTTCGATATTCTGTATACCAGTGATCTGCACGGGGCGATCCGTCCCATTCATTACAATACCAATGCCTACCGCCCGGCTGGGCTTGCCCTGCTGGCCTCCCTGATTCGCAAGGAACGTGAACGTGCACCTGAATTGATGCTGGTGGATAACGGGGATCTGTTGCAAGGATCACCCTTGGCCTCCTATGCAGCTTCACAGGTTTCCAAAAACGAGGTGCATCCATTCATAACGGTACTGAATGAACTCGGTTATGATGCTGCGGTGATGGGCAATCACGAGTTTAACTATGGTCAGAGTCTGTTGCGCGGAGCAGTTGAAGCTTCTAATTTCCCCTGGCTGTCTGCCAATATTGTAAAAAATGAGCAACCAGACGTACCTGCCTTCGGTCCTCCGTATCTAATCAAAACCTTGTCTACGGGTGTTAAAATTGCCCTCTTGGGCGCAACTACGCACTACATACCGAACTGGGAGCACCCGAAAAATATTGAGGGTTTACAGTTCCTTGATGCCTTAGAGACCATTCGTAAATGGGTTAGCTATATCCATGAGCATGAACAACCAGATGTAATGGTTGTCAGTTATCACGGTGGATTTGAGAGTGATCTGGAGACAGGCGAGCCCACCGAACGGTTAACTGGGGAAAATCAAGGCTATGCCATCTGCCGGGACATCGAAGGCATCGATGTGTTGCTTACTGGACATCAGCATCGTCAGCTTACCGCTAATATTCATGGTGTAACCGTCATTCAGCCGGGATTCAGTGGAAATGGTGCGGGGCATGTATCCCTTCAGTTGGAACAATCATCGGGCGGCAAGTGGCAGATTACAGATAAGCAGGCTCGGTTGTTACTTCTGGATGAACATCATGAGGTTGAACCTGATGCAACCGTCATGAAACTGACGGAAGAGCTGGAAACTGAGGCACAAGCATGGCTTGATCAACCTATTGGCGAGGTGGCTGGGGATTTATCCATCACCAATGCTACGGCTCTGCGACTCAAGGCACATCCATTCATTGCTTTTGTACATCAAGTGCAGATGGAAGCGACTGGAGCGCAGCTCTCCAATACCGCCATGCTGAGTGAAGAAGCTCGCGGTTTCGGGAGTCACATCACCGTTCGGGACGTGTTATCCAACTTCATCTATCCTAATACTCTGACGCTGCTGGAGTTGAGTGGTCAGGATATCCGGGAGGCACTGGAACAAACGGCACGTTACTTTGAAGTGAATGCTTCTGGTGAGGTGGCAGTCAATCCGGCTTATATGGAACCCAAACCACAACATTATAATTACGATATGTGGGCTGGCATGGAATACGAGCTGGATATCTCCCAACCTGTTGGCAGTCGAGTTGTGAAGTTTGAACATGAAGGCAAGCCAATGGACATGAATGGCATGTACTCTGTGGTGATGAACAGCTACCGTGCTGCTGGCGGCGGGGATTATGCAATGTATCTGGGCAAAAAGGTACTGCACGAAGGTGCCACGGACATGGCCGCACTGGTGGAGGATTATATCCGCAGACACCAACCGTTAACGGTGGAGCAGGCTAATAACTGGAAAGTTATTGGGAGTTAAATGAGAAAGAGCAGGTCCTGTGATCAGGATCTGCTCTTTTGTTTTCAACCTATTGCTTACTTGTTCTTGTTGAATTATCTTATCCTGTCCTGTCACGTCCCGTTATCCGACATATTGAAGAATTAACTGATATAACGCTATTGAAAATCCTAAGATACTCGCTTTCATTTTAGATGGATGATATCTTTCGCTACGAATCAAATAAAAGAAAACCAAAATAAACCCTGCGGGGATCCATAGCTCAAAGACACCATTTGTTGTACTTTGAGAATAAATTGGCGTTATGAACGTACTAATCAAAAAGTAAAAGAAAACCGTAAAACGTCTTGTTTCTAACTGCTTGCTCCACCTTACTAGAATGAAAATAATAATGATTGCGATAATCGTAATGTGTAAAGGGGGAAGAAGAAGAGCAGCATTCCCAAATTTAAATTCCATTCCGCATTGCCCTCCTCTCTTTTAATGCATCACATGACTGACTACAGGCATACGTGTATAAATTCATTCTCATGCTTCAAAACCGCTGGCAACCGTCCAAAAACGGACCTATTCCAATATATTCTTATTTTAACATACAATCACAGTTCCGTTTTCCATTTTCCTTCAAGGGAATATGCAAAAAGAGCAGAATTGAGGAGCATCGTGCCCTCATCCCTGCTCTTTTTACATACCTACAAGTTCTCTAATACATGTCCCATATTATCCAAAATGACTATTGCGCCTTTTTACGCAACTGACTGTAATACAGCTCGCTGTAGAAACCGCCTTGTTCCAGCAATGCATCATGCGAGCCTTGCTCCAGTAGTTGCCCATCCTTCAGCACCAGAATCCGGTCGGCCTGACGGATCGTGTTCAGCCTGTGGGCAATAACAAAGCTGGTACGGCCTTGCATCAGGCGTTGCAGCCCTTCCTGGATTTTAATCTCCGTAACAGTATCAATACTGCTCGTCGCTTCGTCCAGTACGAGTATCGATGGATCTGCCAAGATTGCCCGGGCAATGGCGAGTAGTTGCTTCTGCCCCTGACTAATGCCGCTCCCATCGGCCTGGAGCACTTTGTCGTATCCATCCTTCATTCGCACAATGAAGGAGTGGGCATTCGCCAGCCGGGAGGCTGCTTCCACCTCTTCATCCGTTGCGTCCAGACGGCCAAATCGAATATTTTCTCGAATCGTGCCCTGAAACAGAAATGAATCTTGTAGCACAAATGCCATATGTGACCGCAGATTCTCACGCCGAATGGTGGTCATATCGCGACCATCTACCGTTAATGTGCCACCTGTTGGATCATAGAAACGGGATAACAGCTGAATTAATGTTGTTTTCCCCGCTCCGGTCGGACCCACAAGGGCAATCATCTCACCCGGTTTGGCTTCAAAGCTGATCTCATGCAAAATGTTACGTCCTTCATCGTATCCAAAGGATACTTTGTCGAAGCGAACGGCTCCCTCTACCTTGTCCAGAGATATCGCTGCCCCTTCATCCTTCGCTTCCTCATCTTCGTCCAGCACCTCGAATACGCGCTCAGCCCCCGCAATCGCGGACAATAACGTATTCCACTGGTTCGCCAGATCATTCAGCGGACGAGTGAATTGACGGGCATATTCCACAAAGATAATAATCACCCCGACTGTAACCGAACCCTGAATCGCCAGAATACCACCGATGCCCGCCACAATCGCAAAGCTCAGGTTATTCAATCCATTCATCAGTTTCGGGATAAAACCAGAGATCGTCTGTGCCCAGAAACCGGAAATCCGGATGCGGGTATTCCGTTCCTCAAAACCGCGAATCACTCGCTCCTCTTGGGAGAATGCCTTAATGATCCGCTGCCCGGATAAAGTCTCTTCGATGTAACCGTTAAGTTCACCGAGATTGCGCTGCCGCTCCTTGAAGAGCGGTCCCGTTCTGCGCGTAATCCAACGCATGCCGATGGCCATCAGAGGCACAACGATAAAGGTAAGCAGGGTCAGTAGCGGACTGAGCCAGAGCATAACCCCAAACGTTCCGAGCAGTGTTAATACACTCGAAAAAATCTGGATCGCCGAGCTGTTCAACGTACCGCTGACATTCTCGATATCATTGGTCACCCGGCTCATAATCTCCCCCTGCTGGCGTTTACCGAAGAATGGAATCGGTAATTTGTGCAGATGGGAGAACAGATCATACCGCATGCGGAACACGGTTTCCTGTGCAATTTCGATCATCCATATATTTTGTAACCAGGATGTAAGAGAGAACAAGACATACACTGCGGTTAATCCAATCAGAAACCGAGTCCAGCTTGCCCCGGCTTCCCCCGCGATGAAATCATCCACGGCCACCCCTACCATGTAAGGGCCAAGCAAAGCGAGTGCGGAACTGGCAAACACCATCAACAGTACCATGGACAGCTTAACCTTGCGACGTGCCAGATAGGTCCAGATACGACCTAGCGTACCTGACCAGTTCTTCGCCCGTGCCTTGGGTTTGCGACCACCGCCTGACCGTAACGTCTCCGGATCAATCGGAGGCGGTGGCTGACGGAAAGGCTCAATGAATGCTTTGAACATGCTGTGCACCCTCCCCGTATTGTGATTCATGGATTCGACGATACAGCTCTGACGACTCCATCAGGTCTTCATGTTTTCCTTGCCCAATGAGTTGTCCATCATCAAGCAGCAGAATCAGGTCCGCCGAAGTGGTTGAACTGATCTTCTGGGTGATGATAAACGTGGTACACGACAATTCCTCCAGCGCATCGAGCAGTCTGCCTTCTGTAGCCACATCCAGCGCACTTGTGCTATCGTCCAGAATCAAAATTCTTGGTCTACGTACCAGTGCTCGTGCAATGGAAAGTCGCTGCTTCTGTCCACCGGAGAGATTCACTCCCCGTTGACCCAGCAATGTATCATAACCGTTTGGTAAATTCTCAATTGTTTCATGGATCTGCGCGCGCTTCGCGGCTTCCACGATCTCATCCAAGGTAGCATCTTCCTGACCCCAGGCAATATTCTCCCGTATGGAACCGGTAAACAGGACAACCTCCTGAGGCACATAACCAATCGCACCACGCAGCATGGACAGATCCAGCTCTGATGCATCGGCACCATCAATCCGTACCTTTCCTTGATCCTCTGTGTATAAACGCGGAATAAGCTGTACCAGCGAAGATTTGCCTGAGCCTGTTGCTCCCATAATGGCAATACGCTCCCCCGCTTTTGCCGTAAATGTGATGTTATCCAGTACTGTAATTTCACTATTCGGATAACTGAAGCCTACACTGCGGAATTCAACCGCTCCCTGCACAGCGCGCTGTTTCTTCGCCGGGTATACAGATTGCGGAAAATGCGAAGATTTCATAGATCCAGCAGATGGTGCAGACGTTGATATCGTCTGTTCAGTCTCCGACGTGTCCTCCGTATTAAACACTTCATTCAGCCGTTGCGCCGAAGCGCTTGCTCTCGAGAAGGTTACCAGAATCCATGACAACGCAGACATGGCACCAATTGTGCGAAGCAGGTAGTTAATGACGGCGACCACTTCACCCACGGTTGCATTACCGGAGGCAATGTCGACTCGTCCAAACCATAACACGGCGATGATACAAACGTTCATCATCAGCAACATGAACGGCATCGTGGTCTCCGTCAAGCGCAGCGCGGAGATTGTGCCTTTCATCAGCTTGCCGCTGAATCCGGCAAAGCGTTCGATCTCATGGCCCATCCGTACGAAGACACGGATCAGCCGAATGCCTGTCAGATTCTCCTGGATGACTCCATTGACGGCATCCAGTCTGCGCTGCACATTGCGGAACAGCAGCGCTGCTTTTTTGATCATCCACACCACAACAATGAGCAGTACAGGCACCATGACAACCAGTAGCAGACCCAACCTCGGGTTCACGATCACTGCCATAATCATGCTACCAATCACCACCAGGGGCACACGTGTCATGAATCGCAGACTCATGAAGACCGTGTCCTGGACCTGGGTCACATCCCCCGTTAAACGGGTAATCAGGGACGATGTCGCGAACCGGTTAAAGACGGCATAAGAGAACGTTTGCACTTTCTCATACAACTTCTCCCGCAGATCGTATCCGAACCCCAGACTTGCATGGGATGCAAAGAACGAACTGGCAATTCCAGCAGCAAAAGCCACAACAGCACTGCCAACCAGCACACCGCCCCACAACCAGACGACAGAAAGGTCTCCCTGCTGAATCCCGTTATCAATGATCTTGGAGATCAGATAAGGCTGAGCCAGCTCCACCGCAAGCTCAATTAACATCATGACCAGGGCTGCAATCGCGGCAACTCGGTACTTCTTCAAGTAGTACAACAGCTTGATCATAAGCATTCCTCCGGCTCGGAGCACCCTAAACCGATAACACGTTCCAGCTCAGAGCCTCCATTAGACATGTTGTTTTCTCCACAGCGTCCAATATGTAATCATTTCTATGTACACATATGGTTATTATAGCGTATTTTACAATGCCGCTTCTATTCTTATTACCCTACTTTTCCCAATACAATAAACTTCTCTTCATTTTGGCAGTAAAAAAAGGAAGGTCTCCCTTCCCCACGCTAGTTAAGTGCTTACAGCTGATGTAGTTTTTCACTTAGATACTCCCGACGTTTCACCACATATTCGCGAATTCTTTCCGGTTCACCTGCAAATACATCCATGGGCCATTTCATGTAAGGATCTTTGTTGACATCTTCCCGAATCTCATTGTGTAACCGATTCACCAAGGGCATAATTCGCTTCTCTGTAAAAGCATTCATCAGATGCTGGCGCATCAGCTTTTTATATTGTTGACGGAAACTGCGGAATGCCAGCAATCGTCCGGTAAGTCTGTTATACCCCTGAATTCGAACAAGATTGGGGTCAACTCGAGTTCCATAACAGTTCCTCCCCCAAGTACCCTCATAATCCCAAGGCAGGATGCCATATTTTCCGCTTTTGATTTTCTCATACCATGTGTAATTCTGATGAAATCCATCGAAGTTCCCTGTAAGCACAGCTCCACTTAACCAGCGTAAATAATTGTCTGTATCCACCCTCGACTGTAAAAAACGAAACAATTCCAACCTGGACTTTGTGTTCAACTGCTGAATAAAATTACGTAGCCTTGTGCGATCCACATCTTTGCCACGAATTAAGCTGTATCCGGACAATAAATCGGTACTTGTTGAAGAGGATTCCGAATTCATCCTAAAACCAGCATGATCATTCACCGCATAGAAGATACTGCGCACAGGGATTTTCCTTTGACGAAAAAAGAAGGATTTCACCCCTTCGATCCGCAGGTATACACCCAAAAGTTGCCCGTTCAGATAGAGTACGCAGTGTTGTGTAGACGGTGCGGGTACACGAATCGACTCAAAAAAACGAAAAGAAAGTGCATTGCGCAACAACGAAGGATCATCATACTCCGCATTAAAATGATACGTTCGGCTGGATGTACGAACCTCAAATGATTTTTTGGGATAACCGCGTGTATGTCCTCCACGGTATCGAAGCCGGATCGGAAACGGCTTACCGTCCATCTGCATCGTGCTGTTCACAAACGTCTCTGACCATATATTGGACGTTAACTGTTGATATTCGGTTGGAGACAAGCTGATATGGTAGACAGGTAGAGCCATTTCCATCCGCCTTTCGAATACCTGTAAGATTCGCCCGTAGGCTCTTACATCATCCTATGCAGGTGCACAGAAAGTCGTACGGGCGAATGCACAGTCCTGATACTTATCACATCCCAATTCACTTGTCATAATGCGGAATAACCGAGTTATTAATCTATAAATTTACATCATTTTCATAGATTATAGCTGAAATGGTATAAATATAGTTAACTGGCTAGTCCCTCCAAGAAGCATGTCACATATGCTTAAACTACAGACAGACACGAATGACGAATGGAAGGGATCACATTTACATCCACCATTTCTGTCCATCTGAACTTATATCATGGAAGGGGTCAAACACAATGTCTATGAATGGTCAAGGAATAAGAGGTTTGTTGGGAAGAGAGATTAAGATTAACCGGGGAGGACCTGATTCAATACAAGGTACACTTACGGACGTACGCTGGGACTACATGGCAATGAACTGCAAAGAAGGGATTGTCTACGTTAATGAATCACATGTCAAAAGCATAACAGATACAGGCCGTTCCGGTGGTAACCGAAATGCAACCATGGGGAACCCTATTCCTTCCAACACGTTTTTAGGCGTTATGCAAGCACTCCGCTTCCGCCGTGTTCAGATTAACCGGGGAGGACCTGAAAAAGTGGAAGGCATCCTGGCCGATGCCAACCAGAACCAATTGATCATGACTTTGAAAAATCAGGAGATTGTTCGTATTCCGATGCAACATGTGAAATCTGTATCCCTCGTACGTGGTGGTGGGAACAACAACAACAACAACAACAGTAGTAATACAAGTCAAGGGAACCAAGCAGCCCAAGGTAATCAGGCGGCTCAAGGCAACCAGTCTCGTGGCAACCGTTCTCAAGGGAACCAAGCAGCTCAAGGGAACCAATCCCAGGGTAATAAGTCCGGCGGCAACAAGTCACGGAACAACCAAGGCAATCGTTCTCAGGGGCAACGAGTTCAAGGCAACCAATCCCAAGGAAATAAATCTGGTGGTAACAAGTCGCGTGGCAATCAAGGCAACCAAGGCAGTCAATCCCGTGGTAACAAATCCGGCAATAAAAAGAAGTAAATAAAATAAACTGACAACTTAAGTTATCTACCAGCTTAAAGGGGGGAATTATCATGTTGATCTTCGTCGCATTAGTCTTGATTGGTGTGCCTTTTTACTGGATCGTTGCACCCGGAAGGCCCACTCCATCCCATGAACATCTGCTTCAGGCTTCGTCAGGACTTCTCCCCCTGGGAGGTGAATCACAGTAAATGCCTGACTACCAGTTGTGGTTAACCTTCGGGGTCTTTATCATCACTGTCATTTTCCTGATGTGGCGTCCTGGCGGATTGAATGAATCTATACCCACCTCGCTTGGCGCCCTTCTTCTTATTTTAACTGGAGTGAGCAGCTATGCTCACATTGTTGGAATCTTCGGGATCGTATCTGGTGCAGCCGTAACAATCCTCTCTACCATTGTCATGTCGATTATTTTAGATAGCATCGGTTTTTTTCGCTGGATCGCTTTGAATATGATTGAGAAAGCAAGAGGTTCCGGCTTTCGATTGTTCTGGCTAATTCTATTACTTTGTTTTCTCATGACCATCTTCTTCAACAATGATGGCAGTATTCTGATCACAACTCCGATAATTATTCGAATCTGTTCTATACTTCGTCTGAAAATGCATCAACAGTTACCCTACCTGATCTCCGGTGCGCTAATCGCTACGGCTTCCAGTGCGCCAATTGGACTTAGTAATCTGGCAAATCTGATTGCTTTGCAAATGGTTGGCTTAAATCTGAATACTTATACTCAGATGATGTTTGTGCCATCCATGCTTGCGATCATGGTGATGACTGTACTGCTGTTCTATTATTTTCGTAGAAGTATTCCCAAAGTTATTCATCATTTCCCTGTATCCCTGCAGTCTTCATCAGGTTCAGGATATCATCCGCTTCAGACAACTGAATCCGAGAATAAAGTAGACTGGTGGCTGTTCCGTGTCTGTATTGGTATCGTTGTATTTATCCGTGCAGGATATTTTCTAGCTGAGCAAGTCGGTATACGTATGGAGGTAGTTGCAATCACTGGTGTTATTCTCATGCTCGCTGTGCGTTGGTATCGCACCCGGACTGGACTCAAAGATGTGATAACACAAACGCCCTGGCACATTCTACTCTTTGCCTTCAGCATTTATGTTATTGTGGATAGTCTTCACCGAGCAGGCATGACCGCATCGATCATTCAGTGGATGAAACCTATAATAGAAGGAGGAAATGCCAGCATCATTGCTGTGTCGGGGTTAATGCTCACTCTGCTTTCCAATCTATTCAACAATTTGCCCTCCGTCATGATTGGGACCTTTGCTGTTACAGATCTTCCACTAAGTGAATCTCAACTGCATCTTGCGTATCTTGCCAACATTCTGGGAAGTGATATCGGAGCCTTACTGACGCCTATTGGCACCTTGGCAACGTTAATTTGGATGTATATATTAAAGACCCATCATATTCGAATCTCCTGGAAACAGTATATGAAAGTTACCTTTATTGTGATACCAATAAGTCTAATTGTTAGCCTAATTTCACTATATATTTGGACATCTATTCTCTATTGAGAGGAGGAATACTGTGGAACTTCTTACGCATTGGCTGAGTAAATCCGTCGAATTGGAGCTGTCTGGCTGTAAACTACCGATCCAGGGTGAGATCATTGATGTAGGCCAGGATCTGATTGTAGTCTACGGAAATCAGCGATTTGTTTATATTCCACTTCATCATGTTCAATCCATGCATGTCAATACGGCAGATGATTCAAGTATAGTTTTGCCAACACCCGACCCCGAGATGGATCACACCAACATCTCTTACCGCAAAATGCTGATGAACGCCCGTGGACGTTTCAGTGAAATCTCCATCGGAGGGAAAACATTGCATGGTTATATTACAAATATTATGAATGACTACTTTATGTTCTACTCTCCGTTATATCATTCTATCTATGTTTCCATTAATCATCTGAAGTATATTATTCCTTCCCCTACTAACAGCACACCCTATTCCCTTAGTAAGCAACATTTCCCTATGCAACCTTCGTCCATGTCACTCTCCCGTACACTCGATCAGCAACTTCATAAAATGATAGGTGAACTTGTTGTACTCAACCTCGGTTGCAAGCCTTACCGAGCAGGGTTATTGAAGAGTGCAGACAGCCACTTGCTTGCGTTGGTAGAAGCGGATGGGACTTCTTTAATTATGCATACCGATCATATCCAAACCATTCATCTCCCTTGAATATCAGAAGAACAAAAAGGTTCATCTGCCTATGGCTGATGAACCTTTTTTTCACCTTTACATCCTACCATCTTCTGCGTCCACGATCACCCCTATTATGATCATTCAACTCACCAAGACGATCGTATGTCTCCTTATATATCCGAATCACGGCCTGAACTTTGATGAAATCAGCATCTTCCGGTCCAAGCCCCTCCATAAACATTCTCTGAATGATCTGTTGGAAGAATTGCACTTTGGCCTCAATCTGTTCTTGCTCAAGCTGTAATATGTCTTCGAAACTGTGGTTCCCTATGTAATCCATCAACTCATCATCAGGACTGGAATAATCTGCGTTTCTCCGATCTGCTACCCATTCATCCGGCTCATTGGACTGGAGGTTAACACTGGTGCGTAATTGGGATAAGATGATTTTCTCTTTAGCCAACATGACATGAAAATCTTTGTTACGGAGTAGCTCCGATACAATCAGACTGCACATTTCACGGTTTTGGATCAGTATGCCGTCAAAAGGATGTAGCGTCCACTCCCCGTTTGCATAATACAGGTTAAAGTTAAAGAACTCACTGCCATATTTGTATTGAATATTAATCTTGGTCTCATCAATAATCTCGAATGAAAAGTCCAGCATGTTCAGCAAGCTCCTTCGCACAACCCCAGATTTTACCTTCATTCTATCAAATAAATGAAACAAAGAGACGCACTCGGCGTCCCTCGTAGAAAATAAAACCATGTAGCAATCTCGATACGATATGCAGCGAGTCCTACCCTAATCCAGGAAAGATCCTAATGCACTGGAATCCGGTTTGTTTTTTTCCGGAATGGCAACAACCTTCGGCCCTTCCAGACCCAGTCGATCGCTCATTTTAGCGTTAAGGGTTGTCATCTTGTTGGTATAGTCATTACAGCTCTCGATGATCCGGCGATTAGACTGCTCGGACAGATCCAGCGCAGACATCAGATCACCCATCGCCTGATTGACCGCTTCAAGGGACATCGCAGGTTTGGACAACAGTTCATTTGTTTTCTCAGTCGTTGTCTTCAACAATCTGGCGTTTTCCTTGAATTGATCTTCAATCGTCTTATTCGTAGCTTCCACAGCGGAAATGACCTTCTCCTGATCATTAAGAGCCATCGCAATCATGGCCGAAACGGTGATCAGATTCGCTGTTTTATCAATGGCATTATTAACGGAATCAATCAGCTTATCATTGTTATCATTAATGATGTCTGTAGCTGCGATCGCCTGATTGTACAGCATGATCATCTCTGTCATGGATTGGGTACGTGTTACCACTTTGCGCAACCCACGCTCCAGATGTGCTTTACGATTCTCGTTCTCAGGCTTGGCAATCTCGGTTTCGAACAATGCTTTCAATTGATTACCAAAAGAGATTTTGGTCTGCAGATTGTAGATCTCCTGAATGGAAGAACGTTTCAATTGACGCATGTTCACGATGCTTTCTTCCAGGTTGTCCTTGCCGTCCCGCAACCCGTTAATGATGGCATCAATGTTCGTGCGAACGGATTGATAACGGTATACATAGTTTTTCAGCGGGCTTTTACGTAACAACTTCCCGACAAAACTCACATTTTTACTCTGCTGCAAACTCTCACATTCATCACGGAGCTTCAGGATCATGTTTGATACCTCTGCCCGGTTCCCGGACATCAATTCATTGACTGGGCGATCAAGCAACTTGAGAGTCTGTCCTGCTCTCTCTTGTGTTTTCACGCCCAACTTGCCGATATCATCCATTAAGGTATCCAGATGAGCCGGATCACTTTGGGACACTTTCTGAATAAGCTGTGTTGCTTCCTGGTTAATCCGTTGCTCATCTTCCTGCTTCAACTGAGCCCATTCCGTTGCCATGCCAATCCCTCCTATAATTCAGAGCTGTTATACCGTTGATGTATTAGTTCCGCTTTGTTCTGGAGCTCCATTAAGTCTTTATGTTCAATCGTTGATACAATATCCGATATCTTGGAATCCACGTCTCGAAGACCATTCAGCAGCATACGCCGATTGTTGCGTTTGGCTTCTCCACTTAAACGTAAAAATGGATTAATAAAACCGTTCAGGTCTTTTAAAATCAGTCTGCGCACCGTATGGTTGATATCTCCGTTATTTAGTTCCTGAAGGGAAGGAATCACACGCTGCAAACGGGCAAACAACGCCAATGATTTCTCCACGATCTCATTATCCAGCTCGTTCTTCTGACCTTCGGAGATGATCATATCCTCCAGAACTTCCAGGTATTCAATCACCGGATCAAATACAGGATCTGGTTCAGTCCGGGAAGGCTTCGCTTGTTCTGTGCTTGCATGCTGTGCGGGAGTGGAACTCGGTTGGGGCTCTGCCAGAGAAGCTTCTCGCGCCCCTGTTGGCACTGTGCTCGGTGCTTGTCCACCATTCAAGCGGGATGGTTCATTTCCGATATCTGTAATGGGTACAGGGGCTGATGACGAACCCTGGACCTGTGTACGTGGCGTGGAACGTGAAGGAATCAATCCTCCGACCACAGTTGCCAGTGCCGGAATTGCCCACGTGATGACATCCGGTAGAAAGGGACTCGAGATCGCCGCGAGACCATAACCGACCAATGCGCCTATACCTATCTTCGTTTTCCGTAACATTACTTGTCCTCCTGCCTTAACAACACATACAGTGCATATTCAAAAAGTCTGATTTTCAGTACCGAGAAGATGGACTTTTTGAATAACCTCTCATCCGTATTGTAAAAAAACCATCCAGAAGGTGTCAATGTTGAGGGAAATTCTCAGCTAGACGAGGTGTACTCCGCTTACCTTCTGAACGTCGATTATAAATGGCTGTTCGATATGACTTCCCAGTATGCCAAACTTCGGATGAAGTGGTCCAATATCATGGCCAAGTGCAGACTTGACCGCCAGATACGGGAAGTTCACGCCCGACAGACAAGACATGTGCAACCCACCAGACATACGCGGATTAATCTCCAGTAGCTTCGGTGTATCCTTGCGATATTTCATCTGTATATTAAAATTATAAGGAATCTGATATACCTCTGCCACATTGCGGGCAATCGCCAGCAATTCCTCGTTTTCTTCGAGCAAGCGTAAACGTCCTCTTTCTTTTCTACGCGGAATAGCCGTTAATAGTTTCCCATTGCGATCCGAAAGACAATCAATGCTGTATTCATATCCTTCCAGTACCTCCATCACCATGACATTTTGAAAGGACGGAGCAGAAGAGAACGCACGCAGGGCATCTTCATACGAAATGGAGTTAAGCGCGTATCCGAACAACTCCTGCAACGGATCACGTTCATTATTAATCACTCGGAATCCCATACCACCCTCACCATTACATGGTTTGAAGCATACATCATGTCCACGTGCACGTAGCGCCTCATAGGCTTGCTGGAATTGTGCAGCATTACTGACCGTGAAATAATCCGGAATCTCCATAATGCCCTTCTCACGCACCGATTCATAGAAGCGGTCTTTCTCCATCAATTGTTCCAGCAATTCCGTGTCCGAGCATACGATAACCCGTGTACCGATCTCTTCGAACAGGGAGATATGTCTGCTGATGTCCAGCATGTTCCAGCGTGGAATAAACACATCAATCTGATGACGACGGCAAAAGGCGAGGCAAAAATCAACATACTCCCGGCCCGTTAGACGCGGTTCAACTTCTGCAACATCACAGCCCTGTAATGCCATATGTCCAGGATCAGGATGAGTACCGTAGATCTCAAATTCCATACCGTCCTCATTGTCCCGAATCGCATTCATATAATGATACGTTACAGAGAACCAACGGTTGAAGTAAATCTTCATTTTTTTCATTTATACGGTCTCCCTTATCTCGGCATGGTCTATCTGGGTCTGTTGATCGTTATGAATACGGTGAACGTAATCGAGAATCTCATCTGCTGCAAAAGCACCGAATTGTTCCGTAAATTGATACGGTATCTGCTCAGGTACACGCTGTCTCTCCACATGTAACTCTCCGTGAGACGGAGCAATGGCGTAGTGCGCAAAGTCCAGCAAACAACGATCCAGCAAGGAATCACCCGAAGCAATCACAGGCACATCGCCAATGCGTTGCCTAATATGCTCCACTGCAGCTCGTTTGTTCACGGCCGAAGGCACCAGATAGAGCTTCCGCCCCTGAATCGAACTCTCCCATCCCAGCGTCTCTAACACCCGAATCTTTTCCGCAATATGCTCCATTGGAAGCTTGTCACGTTCGATTAGCAATGCAAAGAACAGCTCATCACACAATCGCTGATTAATTACCCACTCCGGGCTCAGCACATCGTCAAATAAATTCAGGATCTCTTCGGGAGTAGCTGCCTGCTGACGAAGCAAAGAACGCATATGCAGATTCCATTCATCGTCTACCTGACCGTCAACAATGATGTTGCCACCATTACTCGTCACCGCATATTTCGGAATACATTCGCTCTGAAAAATATGAATGCGCCGGTACTGCTCCACGGTACGTGTCGTCACCGGCATAAATACAATGTCTTGTGGCAAAGACTGCAACCGCTCCAGTGCATATGCTGACATAAAAGCGGACAACTTGCCGTTAATCCACTCTGCGGGAACAAGTCCCGGTGTATCTTCGGGAATACGGAGCGCACGACGGGAGTACACCAGCGTCTGGTCCAGATCACTTGCGTAGATCATCATTCTCCTCCACCTCCCAGGGATTGAATAATGCCGCAACAGGAATAGGTTAATCCCGGATATACCTCAACCGGCACATTTCTGTCTCTGGCGAGCATCATGATATGTTGCAAATCCGGATTATCCAGACGGTCCACAAGAATCTTCCAAGGGACACGGCGCAGTAACACCCGGGTTGTTTCTCCGATTCCAGGTTTGATCAGATTGATGTTCGCAATACCAAAGGATTGCTGAATGGACTCGATATCCTGCCAGCCTTTCCAGGTGATTTCCGAAGTACCAGTAGCATTGTCCTCCGTTTGAATCTCCGCCAGATCCATCATTTGCGGAAAATGCTGAGCGATAGTATCCACGTATTGGGTCGACACATCGTCAGAGGACCATTCACGATACCATTTGGCCCCATGAAAATCTGCCGGCCCAATCAGATCATCCCGAAGTACTGTACGGCTCACGAGTCCCGAGACGGTGGAATTCAGACAAGCACTAGGAATAAGATAATCTTCCCTTGTCCCAAAAGTTCCTGAACATTGCCCCGGATCAGCCAACACAGCAAGATCATCATCAAGACTTACGCCATAAGTCCGTTCCATGTGGTCACAGGACTCTTTCAGCACTTTGTGAATAGCCCCTTTGCCTGTCCAACCGTCTACAAACTGAATAGCTGTTTCCAGACCATGTTGCTGTAAAATATATAAAATTGCGTTCTCGTCCATACCCTTGCCACGAATAATTGAAATGCTATAATGCGGAATCGTCACTTTGTATTTCAATTCAATATAACGTTTGATCAGGATGCCCACAGGTGTTCCGGCTCGAGCCAGAGATACCAGCACCAGATTCAGTCCCCTGCGCTCTACAATCTTCTCAGCCACGATGGCGGTATGACGTGCGGTTCTTGCAGCGGATTGTTCCAGCGTCTGATGGAACAGCTCGATGTATTCTGCTGTGGGCTGGTATTCCACGGGTAACATCTCCGAATAATGAACCCCGGATTGGATCGCCTGCTCCCGTTCACCCGTTCCCTTTTCCAGATCAACATGGCTGATATCCTTCAGTAGGAATACAACGTCCGATGCAGCATAACTGCCCATCGGTTCGGGAGACGGAATCTCACGTTGTCTGATTAGCTCCAGTGTAGTTAAGTTCATTGCTCGTTGTCCCCTGTCTTCTCTGGCAAGCCGCAATATACGATATGAATGTGTCCGCACCCCAACTGCCCCAGTACCTTCAACATCGGTTCCATTCGTTCTTCGGACATCTGTCTCTCCAGCAGAACAAAAATCTCGTCATACTGACCCGGGGCGATGTTATAGATAAAGTTACGAACGGATGCGTCTTCCGGTGAGGCATATCCGGCACCACTACGAACAGCATATCCTGGAGCCGGATGTGTATGGATTGGACTGCGGGTAGTGGATTGATACAACACGCCTTCTCCCATCTCGGCAGCAATACGCATCGGAATGTACATGAACTCCCCTGTTCCCATCACCAAAGTCCGTTCTCCCGTACGCTGCGTCCGAAGCCGTTCTGCAATCCGGCTAATCTCCTGGCGCAATTCGCCATTATGACGGGATTGCATACCAAACCTGCCCGTATGCTGGACGTAGCTCGCTGTGCTACGTTTACCTTCACCATCCTCCGAAGTAGCGTGCAGCTGATCGAAGGCATCGGCAACGGTAGAGGTTTGAAGCATTACGGCAGGACGGGATAGCTGCTCATCTTGCTGTGTTGCTTCCAACTGTGGAGTACCCACTACTTCAATACGGCCCTTCAACAGGCTTAACGGTGTAATGGTAATCCCCAGTTCAGCTTCCAGCTCGGCAAATCGATTCTCGTCCGCTTCCGTACGCCAGTCCAACAGCGAAGCAATCACATATTGCTTCCTGGGGTATCTGGCCTGAATATCCCGAATGATATTCAACGTCGTTTTGCCCGTCGTAATCTCGTCGTCCACCAGAACAATCGGACCCTCTCCTGCAAAGGCTTCATGATCCAACGCATAACAACGATGAGCCATCGCATGGGAGTGTTCTTCTTCAAATTGAATATCTGGATGCATCGCTGGAACATATTCGCGAGTGGTGTGAATATAGGAAGCTTGATCAGCAAACATCTCGTACATGCTGTGACCCAGCGCTGTCGCTGTCTCGGCAAAACCAACAAAACGAATCGTTTCCGGCAAACTTAAGCTTTCTTGCAACAGCATGTTGTACACTTGCCGGGCTTGTTGGGGATCAATCAGCCCCTCGACCATTTCCCGTTTCCACTCGGTGATCTGAACTTTCGTCTCTTCCGTCTTTTCAGTCAGGTGCTCATATAACAGAACAGCCAATGCCGCGCCACTCAGAAGCGAGGTATACGGGTTAACCGGGATGTGCTTGCCCAGCAGTTTGCTTACAAACAGAAATGAACGTTTTTTATTGATGCGTGCAGCCATGGAAAATAGAGATTCTAGTGGAAGTTGCAGCGGGTTATGTGTAACCTGAACGTTCAGACTGAATTGATCAAGAATTGGGAACGTAGTTATGTTGTTGTTCGTGCTTGGGCAAGAGCCCGACAAAATGCTGCTGTTCATGTAACACCCCATATATTTGTGATCGGATTAGAATTCGATTCGCCCAGCTCAAGTGTGGTTTAATCTCATTCATTTTGTTATAGTAATTACTTTTGAACACACCCAGGCTACCGTCATTACGGGCGATGATGTCTTGGGCATCGGAATATTCCTCATGTGTAACAACGTACATCGCTTGTACGGGCTTAATATGAGAAGGATGAATGATCGTTTTGCCTACAATTCCATTTTCCTTGTCCATCATGACTTCACGCATCAATCCATCCATTGTGTTCGTAATATATTTCATTCTCAGATGCAGCCCAGATTTGCCCAGGGTTTCTTCGAATGGAGTCTGTCGTAATTGAGGTTTGAACACGCGCTCCCGCTGACTGAAATATTCCCAGACAGGACCTGAGATCACATACGGCTTGTCCATTCGTCCAAACAGATTGATAATATCCGAGATGCAGTCACGGATCGTGGCGATATCGTATATGGTCAATTCCGGGCTTCGGCGTAGTCCAAACAGGCTGGAGAAATCGGTCGCACCAATGCGTACATTGAGCACATATTCAACATTTTCATCGAGGATGTTACGAAGGCCCAGTAAGGTCTCCCAACGTGTCTCCCGATATATAATTGAAGCCGTTTCCAATATAGGCATTCCATAGAGAACGGGATAATGATCCGGTTTCCGTTGATTATAACTGCGGATCTGGTCGAAATAGGCTCTTCCATTGCCCACACAAAACTTGGGCAATGCCACGCCTGTCAGCATGGACACCAATTCTCCCAACGTATCAATGAGACGTTCCAAGTGTTGTGGTGAACGTACACGAGCAAACAGAAGAGGCATTTGATCCTGACTCAGCATGCCTGTCTCCATATAAGTCATCAGTTGAGTTAGATGCTGTACCAGACACTGCTCGGCAAACTCTACTTGGTCGTCACCCACAGCGTCCTCCAGATCAATAATAATGGTCGTCAGACCTTCATGTTTACCATTCATAATGTCGTCCGCGATATGTGTGCGCGTCGCGGGCATATATAAAGCAGCCCCAACAGCATATGCCAGTAGATCTTTGGAAGTCCGGTGATTGAACGAGACGGGTGAAGAGAAAAATAAAGTATCTTCTTCTTCCAGACTCAAAAAGTTAAAATATTTCAGGGTTGTCTCCTCCTCGCACCTTTGGCAATAGCCAATCTGCAATAGTTGATTCCAGCTGTCGGGGCATAAAAACCAATCCCTCCTAGTCTGGAGGGATTGATGGTCTATTATCGAGGATAACGTTGGTCAACAGTATCCTTGCAATGGTGCTGACCGATACAGCGTTTATATATTGAATAAATACAAATGATTACTTTCTTCCCGCAACCCACTGCATTCCCCAATCATGAGCCTCGTCCAACGCCTGATGCCCATTATAGAACTGCACGATTCGTTCAATACTGAATGTCTCATTGTTCACATTGCGTAACATCGCGATGCCACACATGCCAAGCGGGCTCCCGTATTCATTCATTCGGACAATGATATCCGGGCCATCCTTCTGCTGGATAGTTACCACACCGTCTACTTGAGACCAGTTGGCCACACCACCATAAATATAGGTAAATACCAAGATGCGCTCAATTTCCGAGATACGGGCACCATTAATCCGCAGATTCTCTCCCGTCTTAACCGATCCCGTCCGGTCATCCCCATCCAGTGCAATATAAGGGAAACGGTTGAGTGAACCAAACGTTTGTCCCAATGCCTGAATCACATCTCGTGTACCATCCTTCATCTCGAACAGGCAGCCCAAGTCCAGATCCACACTCTTGCTGCGACCAAATAACCCTTTGCTACCCTGTTGATTCCAGTTGAGGTTAATCAGGATTTCACCAAGTCCCCCCGCATTTTTCTTGAGGTTAATGGTGTCGCCCTTCTTCTTCAATTCAATTTTGCTGAAATTGATCGAATTCACAGGAGCAGGCGTCGGTTCTGGTGCGGGCGCCGGGGGTGGTGGAGTCGGTACAGCTGTCGGAGGAACGGTTGAAGTCGTTGGTGCAGGGTCCGCTCCACCATCCACATCCACACCAAAGTTAGCGCAGAGTGCATTCAATCCGCCTGCAAAACCCGATCCTATTGCATTGAACTTCCATTCTCCGTTATGACGATACAATTCACCGATGACAATCGCGGTCTCCACTGTAAAACCGCTTCCCAGATCATATCTCATTACTTCCTGACCTGTAGCTGCATTGGCAAACCGTAGAAAACCATGCTGAACCTGTCCAAAATGATGGCGTCGTGCTTCACCATCATGAATCGTCAGGCTGAAGGCGATTTTCTCAATTCGGGCAGGGATTTTGCCAAGATCAATGGCGAATTGTTTCTTCTCGCCACCAACCTGTCCACCATCCATGTACGTGATGAACGAGGTAGAGGGTTGATTATAAAAGATAAAATCTTCATCTCCAGCCACTTTATTGTCTGAACCCAGAAGGAATGCTGATGTGTCCAGCTCTACACCCGAGGCTGCCTCCCAACCAATGCCTACCGTTAGACGGGACAAGCCCGGATTGGTTTTGGTCAGATCACTCTTCTGGCCTTTCACGACAGAAATCGCCATAGCAGATTCACCTTTCTATGCCAAGTTATGTTATTGTGCATCCAGCCCGTAATTTTTGCATAAAGCAGATAGTCCACCTGTGAAGCCACTGCCTACCGCCTGGAATTTCCAGTCTGCACCTGCACGGTAAAACTCACAGAACACCACAGCTGTTTCTGTGGAATAGTCCTCTCCGAGGTCGAAACGAAGCACTTCCCGATCACTTGCAGCATCTACAACACGAACAAAAGCATTGGAGACTTGTCCAAAATTCTGCCCTCGTCCATCTCCATCATAGATGGTTACCGTAATACCGATCCGGTGAATGTGCGCAGGGATTTTGCTGAAGTCAACAACAACTTGTTCATCATCGCCGTCACCCTCACCCGTACGATTGTCACCGGTATGTGTCACTGAACCCGCACCGCCGCTTGGATTGTTGTAAAAAACAAAGTCATCCGTACCTTTGGCTTTTCCATCTTCGTACAACAAAAAAGCCGAAGCGTCCAGGTCAAAGTCGACTCCACCACTATATTTGTTTGTATCCCAACCCAAACCAACCACCACACGGGTAAGGCCCGGATTCGTCTTAGTCAGGTCAATACGTTGTCCTTTGGCAAGACTGATCGTCATTTGTTTTTCCACCTTTCCAAAATATGTGATTAAATGAAAAGGAGAACCGTCCAGGAGACGGTTCTTCCCATCCTGTAAGTCGTACTGTACGTCCTATTGCAAACCGTAGTCGCGTGTCAATCCAACCAATCCATCTTGGTAACCACTACCGATGGCACTGAACTTCCACTCGCCGCTATGACGATACAATTCACCAACAACTACACCTGTTTCGATGGAGAAGTCTTCTCCCAGGTCGAAACGAATCAGTTCTTCGCTGTTTGCTTCGTTGACGATTCGCACATAAGCACGGGAGACTTGTCCGAAGTTCTGGCTACGTTCTGTAGCTTCGTAGATTGTAATGGAGAATGCAATTTTCTCTACATTCGCGGGTACGTTAGGCAGGTCGATATTGATCTGCTCATCATCACCATCGCCATCTCCTGTACGGTTGTCACCGGTGTGAACAACAGAACCATTTTCATTTTGTGGATTGTTGAAGAAGATGAAGTTTTTCTCGCCTTCTACTTTACCGTTTGCATTGGCACAGAATACCGATACATCCAGGTCAAAGTCTTTTCCGCCATCATACTTATTGGTATCCCAGCCCAAGCCTACTGTGATTTTTGTCAAACCTGGGTTCGTTTTAGTCAGATCGATTTTTTGACCTTTAGAGAGATTAATTGCCATCGTATGATCATCCTCGCTTATTTAAGTGTATTGTAGTTATCGTGACATATGAATATCAGGATTATTGTCGATTTAGGTTAAATCTTGTACTTAGGAGTACCTGCGAGCGAGTTCGTTGATATGTACCGCATGGGAACCCTCTCCAATTGCCGAGAATTTCCATTCGCCTCCATGACGATACAATTCACCACAGATCAACGCTGTTGAACCTGTGTAGTTTTCGGAAAGATTGAACTTCACGAGCTCACTGGAATTTTTACCATCCAGAATACGAATATAAGCCTTCTCAATCATGCCAAAATCTTGCTTGCGATTGACACAATCGTAGATATTAACAACGATTAATATTTTATGAACATCAGCAGGAATACGGGACAGATCCATTTTGATCTGTTCGTCGTCACCGTCTCCCTGTCCTGTTAGATTGTCACCTGAATGGATAACCGAACGACATGCACTTTGCTTGTTGTGGAAGCAAACCAGGTTGGAGTCCTTCACCAACTTGCCTTCCTCATTCAACATGATCGCCGATGCATCACAATCGATATCCGCTTGTTTTTTTCTTCCAAAGAAACCTTTGGCAGTTACCGGGTCCCAACCGAGACCAGCAATCACCTCAGTAAGTCCTGCATTGCCTTTGGTTAAATCAATCTTCTGTCCTTTGACCAAATTAATGCTTGCCACTGATTTTCACCTCCCTTCATATGTAAAATAGCTACTTAGAGATTGAATTCACTCGGGTTCAGTCCAAGTACGATGCATATCTCGGCAACGACTCTTTTCTCCTGATCATCAAAGTTGCCGTCAGCTGAACCAATCGCACTGCATACACCCACAATAACGCGTCCTACATCCGGCTTGGCTTTGAATTTCCCAATAGCTTTCAGCGCTTCCTGCTTCCCGATCTCTGGAGAGAACTCAAAGTTCGCGACATAATGATTAAAGCGTGTAATCACTTCAGCCATATCAAATACTTTCAATTCCTGACTCAGGTTGATATAACCGGCCATCTTGTTCTTTTCCGCTTCATCAATGGAACCATCTGCAAAAGCAACCAGTGCACAACCTGCAACCACGGCATCCATAAAATCTTTATTTTTAAACTTTTTGACTTGCTCTTCAAGTCCTTGTTTTGTTGAATTTAACCAGCTTTTAAATGAACTCATACTCAACCTCCAATAGTTTCAACCTGGTGTTCCGTACATTCTTTTCAAGATTTTTCAGTAACTTTCATATCTACATCATGTTGAATATAAGTTAAATTATTCCTTAACTATACTCTGAAATACGGCAATTTTCTACATTAAAAAACAATTAATACCTTATGATACGCATTGTTCTGGATATAGTTTCAAGCGAGATGCGAGAACTTTCTATTCACTTCATTTTTCAGTCAAATATTCCCCTATTTGAAGCCCAAACATAAAAAGGCTCTGATCAGGGGATCAGAGCGCTTATTTCTACCAACACCAAAATTATAAATTTCATGAATGATTTGAATCCGTGAATTTATTCCGATTTTTCAAAATCAGCCTGTTGTTGTTCATAGATTTCATAGAAGTCGTCCCAGACTAGTACATTATCCTTTTCCTTGCTCCACCAGTCTTTGTACCATGCTTCAATCTCCGGGCCCCCGCCTTGCTCCCACTTCTGCTGTGCTTCCGTTGCAGCCTGTTCGACTGTATATTTGCTTCCGCCAATGATGGAGCGGGTAAAGATATCGTTGATCGCTGTTGTCACATTGGTCAACTTCACCTGAAGCTCCTTGGGTAGCTGCGGCATATGTTCCGAATGGGTAACACCCTCTCCTACAGGAAGATCCGTCATGTATACCTCACGCGCTTCCTTGAATAGTCGAAGTCCTTCCTTCTGCGATGGGATCTCTTCGCTGAACAGCATTTCTGTGTACCCGCATTTGCCTTCCTCCAGACGGCTGTACAACATGGCGTAATCGCCTGCCCAGCTGATCTCCTGCTTATATTTCTCCTGATCCGAGATGCGCGGACAGCCTTGATCGTTCAGCGTATAATGCGTGTTTTCAAATCCATTTTTGAAGGTTCGACCTGACTCTGTTTTGGTCAGAAAATCGATATATTGCATAACTGCTTCCGGATTTTTGGCTCGTGAATTTACAGCTGCAGTCATCTGAACCGGGTTATTCCACACCATCGTGTGCTGTCCTACGGACGTTGTTGGCAGAGCGATGACCTTTAATTTGGCTTCAGGAACATTCTGCATCAGTGTATCCAGTTCCTTCGCTGCAAACCCGGTATAATCCGAAGTCATGGCCGCGTACATACCGATTTTGCCATTCAGGAAATCCTGCTTTGCCTTGGCCCCGTCCTTGTCGGTCAATAAGTCCTTATCCACCACTCCTGCTTCATATAATGCACGTTTGAATGCCGTGGCTTCTTTCATGTTGTTGGGACCAACCACCATCTCCCCGTCCTCCACATTCACCCAGTTGGCGTTGTACATATAGCGGAACAGACCCGCTGTATCGCCGAACTGAAATCCACCGATGCCGTATGTATCCTTAGCTCCGTTTCCATCGGGATCATTCTCCGTGAATGCCTTGGCTACCGCCAGCATCTCTTCCTCATTGGTCGGTACCTCCAGATTCAACTTTTCCAACCAGTCTTCCCGAATAAAAAAGCTCGTTAGTGGAAACACCTCGTTCATACGTCCCACTTCATAGAGCTTACCATCGCTTTTGATGCCAGCCTTCTTGAGCTGGGGATATTTCTCCATCAAGGCTTTGTATTCCACACTCGAGTTCTCGATCAACTCATCCAGTGGCATCAGCTGTTTTTGATTAAACAGAGTGTTACGGATGGGCGTACCGAATTCAAAAATGATATCCGGTGCACTGCCAGAAGCGAATAATACGTTAAGTTTCGACTGAGATTCCCAGCGGGGAACTGCTGTATATTTTACATTAGCCGGGCCATTCTCGTTAATCCACTTGGACCACATATTATCTTCGATCGTACCCATGCCGCTTGGGACCGCGCCCCGATCATAGATCGTTGACGTAATGTTCCCCCTGTTGCCTTCGCCCTCCGCCTGTTCGCTACCTTTACCTCCTGTACATCCCGCCAGCAAACCACCGATCAAGCCCAGAACGAGACCCGACTTCATCCATGCCTTCATCGTTAACGCCATAGATAAGACCCTCTTTCTCTCCTGTAATATGAACCCATGCGGGTTAACCCACAGCCTGCTTTAACCTTTAATTGATCCAAGCATGACCCCTTTAACGAAGTACTTCTGCAAGAACGGATACACAGCCAAAATGGGTATGACCATCACAATGACAGCTGCTGCCCGGATGCCTTCCGGGGTCAGATTCGATATCATCGTTGGATCGGTAAAATCCTGTACATTCAGATTGGACATAATCATATTTTGGACAAGCACGGTCATGTTGTATTTGGACGTATCATTGATATAAATCATCACACTCATGAACGAATTCCAGTAACCCACGCCGTAAAAGAGAGCAATAGTCGCCAGCAAAGGTTTGGATAATGGCAACACGATTCGGAACAAAAGCCCCAGTTCACCACAACCATCGATGCGCGCAGCCTCGTCCACTTCCCCCGGCAGATTTTCAAAATAAGATCGCATAATCAGCATGTTGTACGTGCTTACCAGACCCGGTAGCCAAAGCGCGCCGTAACTGTTCACAAGACCGAGATTTTGCACAACCAAATAAGTCGGGATGAGTCCACCGTTAAAAATCATCGTGAACACCATCGCCATCGTAAAGAAGCGCCGGTGGTAAAAATGTCTACGTGACAGCGGATATGCCGCCATAATCGTCACCGCCATGCTGAGCCCTGTACCGATCAATGTGATCTCCACACTGTTCCAGAATGCATTCAGAATCGGCGTTCCCGTAATTAGGCTGTGATAGGAGAACCAGGTGAAATCGACGGGCCATAACCCCACTTGACCTGAAACAACCGCTCTCGCATCACTAAATGACAAAGCAACAATGTTCAGTAAGGGCAGGATACAGCTGACGGCAACCAATGACAACAATACATAATTGATTAGATAAAAGACTTTTTCTCCTTTGGTTTTTCTCATGCTGTTCTCCCTCCCTACCACAAACCTTCGTTAAATCGACGCGCGATATAATTTGCACTGAAAATGAGGATAAATGCAACCAGTGATTCGAACAATCCCATCGCTGTTGTCAGGCTGAACTGTGCTCCCTGTAGACCGGTGCGGTAGATATAGGTACTGATTACATCTGCTATCTCATTGACATTGGAATTCTGAAGCATATACACCTGGTCGAATCCGACCTCCATCACCCGCCCCATCGACAAAATCAGCAGGAGAATAATGGTAGAGCGTATACCCGGAAGGGTGACATGCCAGATCTGGCGCATTTTGCTGGCCCCATCCATCTGTGCAGCCTCGTATTGACTCGGATCAATGGTCGTTAGTGCCGCGAGAAAAATGATGGCATTAAAGCCCATGTCCTTCCAGATCCCTGAGCCAACAAACACCGCTACCCACGAACCCTTGTTGTACATGAACGGATAAGGCGCTCCCGTCCAGGCCTCGACCCAGCGGTTGACGATCCCATTTTCCAAAGAGAAAACCGTCATGATCATCATCGCAATGATGACCCAGGAAAAGAAGTGTGGCATATAGACCACCGTCTGCACCGTTCGCTTAAAGGCCATGTTTCGCACTTCATTTAGCATAATGGCCAGAATGATCGGAATGGGAAACCCGATAATGATGCTTAACAGACTGAGGAACAAGGTGTTGCGAATAATCTCCACCGTGCGCGGATCACTGAACAGCGTCTGAAAATGCTGAAAGCCCACCCATGGACTGTTCCACAGCCCATCATAGAAGTTGTAATCCTTAAAGGCCATGACCAGCCCTCCGATGGGTGCATAACGAAAGGTAAGGTAGAACATAATCACCGGAACAAACATCAAGATTAACGGTATATTCATCTTGAATCGTCGAAGCCGCTGCTGCCGAATCCGATGCTTCATTTCACTGTCCGGCGGTTGTAATCCAGACGGCGGACCTGCGGTCAGTTCCCCCTTCACATCCATCACTCCTCTCTGCTGTTGATGTACTATAGTTGTATTTTAGATAAAAATGTAAGCGTAAACATTTGTTATTTAACGATCCTTTTATAATTTTCTACGCAAAAATAACCCCACATGGTGGGGTTGCCCTTGGAAACAAACAGATATTAAGAGGAGGCTTCTCTTTAATTGTGACCCTGCAGCAGTTCAAGGGGGATTGCTACCGGGCACTTCACTTGGCTACTTGCTTGCGATATTCGCGGGGCGATACCCCCGTCATCTGTTTGAATACAGTTGTAAAATAACTGGAGTTATCGAACCCGGTCAGTTCCGCGATATCTGCCATGCTCTGCCGAGTGCTGTGCAGCAGTAGCTTCGCCTTATCAATTCGGCGCTTGCTGACATATTGGCTGAAGCCTTGTCCTGTTTCTTTTTTGAACAAATGGCTCAAGTAGTTGGGTGTCACATGAACATGGGCAGCCACGGCCTGCAACGTGCATGTGCTGGAATAGTTCATTTCAATATACTGTATAACACGTGTAACAACATGATCCTGCTGTTCCTGAGTTAGCCGCATCAGCATATCCACCCACTCTTCGCTCTTGCATCTGGCCCAAGCGATGACTTCAGGTATGGTATGAATCCAGAGCAGTGGATCTGGGGCAGTTGAGTCCATACCACTGGATTCCTGAGGCTGAAGCTGTTGTACCAGTAAGTCCGTCATGACCTTCATAAGCATATGAATCTCCGCTTTGCCTTGTGACAAGCTCATCCCGGACGCTTCTTCCAGCAACATCTCGATCCGATTCATTATCGATCCGAATTGATGGTGGAGCAGCAACAAAGTCAGTTCCTCTCGCAGTCTCTCGGTACGGTCCACCTGGCTGTATTGTTCCCTGATCCGAATGTCGGACTGTTTTCGGCGATATCGTTCATGTGCCTTTTGTAACACCTGGCATGCTTCATCGAGCGAGAACGGCTTTAACAAAAATTCAATTGCTCCATATCGGATGGCACGCTGTGCATATTCGAACTCTCGATAACCTGTCAAAATGATAATCATAATGTCCAGTCCACTCTCGTGTATGCGTTCAGCCAAATCTAGACCATCCATCACAGGCATGTTGATGTCCGTAATGATTAGATCAGGTGTGCAGCTGTGTACAGCCTGTATCGCTTCTTCTCCATCGGCCGCTTCCCCAACAACCTCCCAACCGAGGGGGTTATTGCGAACCAGATGAATCAGACCCTGACGAAATAATGCTTCATCATCCACTACAAGCATACGTCCATTCAACAGAACCTACTCCTCTCAGTCACCTGAATTTCCCGGCATAAGTCCTCACCGATCTGATAAGGCAAACAAAGACGTACTAGCGTACCCTCTCCCACAGTCGACTCGATCTGTACACCGTAGGGTTCACCGTGAATCAACTCAATTCTTCGAAGTACACTCCGCATGCCAATGTGCTGACGTTCCTCATCGGCATGTGCCACTGGCTTCATAATGCGTTCAATGACCGATGCGTTCATGCCGCAGCCGTTATCTGAAATTTCAATGATGAGCAGATCCGGCTCTCCTTCATGCCCGGTATGCCGCGAGCCACGAATCTCCAGATGGCGGTTGTTCCTTTTGTCCGAGAAGGCATGAACAAAAACATTCTCCACGATGGGCTGAAGCAACAGTCGGATCACCTGACAGCGAAACAATTCAGCAGGAACGGCAATTTCAATCGACAAGGCTTCCTGATACCGGGCCTGCTGAATCTGCAGGTAGTGATCTATTTGCTTCATCTCATCCTGTACGGTCGTTAGTTGCTGCACGGGTTCCAGCGTATACTGCAGCATCTCGGACAAGGCAGTGACCAGGCGAGCCGATTTCTCATCACCAAGCATATAGAACTTCCAGAAAAACATGCTCAAGGTGTTATACAGAAAATGGGGATTCAGCTGGGCCTGAATAGCTTTGAGTTCAGCTTCTTTTTCACTGAGTTCGCGCTCATACACTTCATGTATAAGCGTATCAATCCGGGAAGCCATTGCATTGAATCGTTCACCGATGAAACCGAGCTCATCCCGTGTCTCGATCCGTACCCGTGTATCGAACTGTCCATCACGCACTCTTTTCATCGCGTTGACTAGACTCGCAAGTGGACGCAACAGTCTGCCGCTAATTACGGTAATGATGAACCAGGAGCAAAATATGCTGGCTACCGCAGAGAACACAGCAACTTTTACAATAATCTTTCCCTTGTTCTGAATCTGAGCCAGTGAGACCTTGCTGACCAGGGTGAAGCCCGCTTTGTCTGCCGTTTGCTTCGTATACAATTGGGTTGTTCCCTGCTCGTCCCTGATCTCCGTCGCCCCTAGGCTTAGCTCGGTAAGTGGGGGTGGATCCGCATCCTGATTATGAAAGGCATATAGAAGCTCACCATCTGCGTCAAACAAGTAGACAGCAACTTCCTCATTCAGTCGCAGATCTTTGAGATACGATTCGAACAACGAGGTGTTAAACAGTATTAGCATTACGCCATAGGTCTCCAGATCAACAGACCGCATTAATCGTCCCGCCAGAATCCAATTGGATTGTTCCTCCTGCAAGAAGGCATCCGGCCCCAAACGATTCCAACCATATTCGCCGCCCGTTCCTTCCAGTCTATGAACCATCTCTGCCAGATAGGAAGGATCCATCTGTTGAAATGAGCCAGCAAAGGCGCCGAGATTAAATATGTTTTCCTTCAGGTCATATATGCGGAGCCCCATGATCTCCGGTGCATCCAGCCTTACCTGATACAACTGATCATCCAGTTCATCTTCCAGCTTCATCTGATCATAGGACGAGATGCCAGAGGTCTGTGCTTTGATGGCATTTTTTACGGAGGGATTCAGTGTGATATAATCGGTGACTTTATACATGTCGTGTACCCTCGAATCCAGACGTGCAAGAATCTGCTCTGCGGTAAGACTATACTGGCGACTGACCTCTTCATTGAACAGGTCGATATGGATGCGATAGGTGATCAACCCTGTGATTCCGGAGATTAAGACCGTTGCGGTAGATAAAAACAAGATTAGCTTCGTTTTAAATTTAAAGCGTTTACAAAAGTTCATCCACCACATCTTTCACACACCTCACCTATATTCCGTACATGTCTTACTCCTAAAAACATATCATACACCTATTGGAAAAAACCAGAAAAACCCTGACCCCGCTTCAAGCGGTAGTCAGAGTTTGAAGGCATGTGATCCAGACATGTTACCGGGATGTTCCATATTAACTCTGGATCACGGCATTTTTATTCCCCGTAGATCTCTTTGACCCGTTCTTCTTCATTGGTAGACAAGAGAACATTAAGCAACCCCATGGCATTATTGGCATCGGTTCTCGTCGTCTTGTACATCTCGGCAAACGCCGCTTCATCCTGCTCCGGGTCCATCGCAGCAAGCTTGCCCCATGACGTGCGTGCTTTGTCGTATAGCGTACTCAACGTAATGTCACGCGGATGCTGTGCAACAGGTGCCATGGATTCAAATTTCGCTGTAACTCTGAAGAAATCCATCGAATCCTGGAACGATGTGCTGCTATAATCCTTATTTTTCATCGCATCCTCAGTAATTAGCAGACCTTCACGGGCGATAAACAGTGTTTTCACCAAGGCACGCTCCAGATTGGTTGCTTCTTCCCAAGTTATATAAGATTCATCAGGTGCTTGTACGGTTGTGAAAAATGGAAAGGCATCATCAATTAACCGCTGCGAATCGGAATGAATTGGAACCTCTGCATTCATGTCCACAACGGCATCACTATAGTTGGCCACATTAATATTTTTGGAACCTTCCTCACTGACTCGACGCACCGGATGATCTGTAAGCGGGATACGGATATAACCAAGTTTATCGGCATACTGCTGCTTCAACTCTTCCAGTGTGGAGTCCTTTCCAATCTTGCCGTCGTCAGTTGAAGAAGATTCTTCTGTAGTTGAACCTGTCTCCTCACTCCCCTTCGAACCGGTTGCTGCGGTTTCTGTTACAGCAGCATTTGGGCTGCTTGTTTCTGATGAAGCAACTTCTGTACCGGAAGCAGACTCCGGCAATGACGTCTCTTTCGCTCCGCCACCACAAGCTGTCAGAATCGCTGCCAAACCAAGCATAACTGTGAACGTCTTTATCATATAATTCCATTTCATCGTATAATCTTCCCCTATCGTATGTATATTCCTGAGAACCATTAACCTCTGGCTCCAAGACTTGAACACCTACTTACAAAAATATCCTTTCATATAACATGCTTGATTCACACAATTGGACATGGTCTACATTCTATCATAAGTTAAAAACCGGTTGTATACGACGATATACCTGTGTCTAAAGCCTTTTACTAGGCGCGCATTAACTACCACCGCAACGCAAAAACACTGCCGCCCGTATGGACAACAGTGTTCGTGAAGCGTAACTATTTGATCCCTTTAGCCTTCTCCATATGCTCTGACCGAATCTGAGGATCGGTGGAATTAACCGATGATAACAGAGCGTAGATCGCCTGAATATCTTTCTCTTGATATACGGTTTCGGGAACCTCACTCTCAAGTCGTTCCGTCTTCCGCTGAATCGTTTCCACCAATTCATGATCGTAGATGATCAGTTCATCCGAATTCACATACCTCACAGCAGGATCAACACTGATGCGGCACCGGTTGGTGAAGGTCACCATAGAGACGAGACGTACTCTTTTGTAGTCTCCAAGGTGTGCATGGATGGCTTCCACATGTGCACGATGCTGCATAAGTGGATTGTACATTTTGACCCGGCTGCTGCTGACCGACCAATTGGCCTCTCTTCTTCCACCGCGAATCTCACCTGTCGTCAGATTTCTGGTTTCAATCACAAAGATTGCCCGAGGGCCGATCACAACATGATCAATCTGCGAATAACCGGAGCGTGACTTCGGATTGGTAACGAGCAGATCGTTCAGCACTTTATATTGACTTGGAAGACCTATCAGCTGATCTGCTGTACTAGGCTCCTCCGGCTGGCGTATCCAATCCCCTTCCGCCTTTTTCTTGCGCTTACTACGGACCATACGCGGGGGAATGGTTGTCGTTGATGGTAACGCTGAAGCGGAGGCTGTAATCTGGTTCGCAAGCTCTGGTTGTGTCTTGAACAGAGACAGGATTTTCTTGAACATGGGCAAGCTCCGTTCTATTATAGTGTGGGTTACGGGTGACCATTACAGGAGGAATAACATCCTTTGACACATTCATTATGTAAACTTCTATTACTTATGTCGGATAAAGCAGGGTAAAAATAAAGGGAAAACGATCAAAATCTCTCCAATACGCAAAGTACATATGAATATTTAACCAATTTCGTGACTTTAGACGCATAAACAAGCCGCAAAATTAAAAAAAACAGCGCAACCCTTTCCTGAATAGAAAAAGAATACGCTGCTGTTCTCTTGGTTGTTAAGCCTGAAGATAATAGGTGTAGAGCACCTGAGTACCCTTCTCTTCCAGACCATTATTCGCTATTTCCTGATACAGAGATTCGGCCAAAGCCAACCCAGGCGTTTTCATGCCCATCGCTTTTGCAGACTCCAGTGCAATTCCCATGTCTTTGATAAAATGTTTCACATAGAATCCAGGCTCATAATCGCCTGCGATCATGCGCGGACCGAGATTGCTGAGCGACCAGCTTCCGGCTGCACCGGTAGCAATGCTCTTTAGCACGGTCTCCGCGTCCAGACCAGATGTCTTGGCATAGGCGAGTGCTTCGCATACACCCATCATGCCAGAGGCAATGGCAATCTGGTTGCACATTTTGGTATGCTGTCCGGCTCCCGCCTTGCCTTGCAACACAATGTTGGTGCCCATCTGCTCAAACAGCGGACGCACGGCTTCAAAGGCCTCCGAACTACCACCAACCATAATGGAAAGCTTGGCGTTCTGCGCTCCGATATCACCGCCCGACACAGGCGCGTCCAGTGCATGCAGTCCTTTGCCTTCCGCAGCTTCAAAGATTCGTGCAGCCAGTAGCGGACTGGATGTTGTCATATCAATCAGATATGAACCCGGTTTGGCACTGGCTACGAGACCATCCTCACCGAGATAGATCTCCTCTACATCTTTCGGATACCCCACCATTGTGATGATGACATCACACGCGGCAGCCAGTTTGCCTGGTGTGTCATGCCATACGGCACCTTCCTTCACCAATGCTTCCGCTTTGGCAGCAGTTCGCGTGTACACATGCAGCGGATATCCCGCTTGCTGGATGTGCCCAGCCATGCTTTTACCCATCACGCCTGTACCAATAAAGCCAACTTTTGTCTCTCCAGGTGCCTTCGTTGTATTTGTCATCGCAGGTTTCCTCCCTATTTCTCTATGCTTCGCTCAGTGCTTGTCTTCGACATTGCTATATCTGTATGTTAAAGCTTTCTGCGTAGTCCGTCCATATCGCTTGCAGCTTTCTGTGAAAAAATCTGAAAAAGGAATCAACTTCCTGTATGCTGTACAACCTAACGGAAACTTCCTTCATTGGAAAGGAGGATTCGCATGAGTCGTGAAAAAGGTCAAATTACCATCTGGTTATCCTTTTCCATCATTTTATTAAGTGCCGGACTGGTCTGCCATGTCTTGTCTATCCCAGCAATACTCGAAGCTGGCGGCAGAGACGGATGGTTGTCTGTCGTGGCGGCTGGCCCTTTTTTCATGTTGTTTCTATGCATGATGTATATCATCATTCGGCGAGTACGTGGACAGCGATTAACAGATTGGATTACGCGAGAATTCGGGGCGGTCCCTTCCTGGATCTTCCGAATCTCCGCTTCCATTCTGCTGTTCACGCTTGGCACACATACGTTGTATGAGACAACCAACTGGACCGTATCCACGTATCTTCAATTCACACCTCCCTATGTTCTGGCAGGTGGCGGAGCACTGGTTGCTGCGTGGGCAGCGGCTAAAGGCATACGCTCCATTGCGATGACTTCCAGTCTGCTGCTGCCCTTTGTAATTTTGCTAGGTTATTTTGTAATGTCCGCCAATATGAAATACAAAGACTACAGTCTATTGTTCCCGATTATGGAGAACGGCATGGGTCCCGTGTGGCGGGGCATGATCTACTCCCTTGCCGGGCTTATGGAAATCTGGATTCTCATGTTATTCCAACATGAAGTCAAAGGCAAAATTCGTTGGTGGTATGTTTTGATCCTCGGCGTGTTTATGCTCAGTATGGCGATCGGACCAACCATCGGGGCCATCGTGGAATTCGGTCCTGAAGAAGCAGCCAAACAACGAAACAGTCCCTATGAGCAATGGAAACTTGTGAATATTGGAAAACTGTTGCAACACGTTGATTTTCTATCCATCTATCAGTGGCTTAGTGGTTCCTTCGCAAGGGTTGCCATATCCATGTATCTCATCGTGGATCTGCTGAATTTCCGCAGACCGAAGAAACGATATATCGCCATTCTTACCATTACCGTCATTATGAGCTTCATGGCGATGCAATGGTGGCGCATTGATTACGTCGACTATTATGTGGACCATATTCAGTTCCCGGTCATGCTCGCCTATGTCTCCGCCGTTACGGTGATATTAACGATTGCTGCATTAATCCATAAAAAAGACAAGGAGGCTCCCGATCATGCCGATCTCAACCCAGCCCAAAAATAATCGTGACGTTGAACCGTTCCGAATGAACGAGCATAACCTGAACACCTTTTTTGCCGGATCTGATGATGTCATCATCAATAGTCATATGATCGGAGAACCTCCGATGCAACTCCTTATGACCTATTGCAGCGGTATGGTAGATAGTGAAGCGATCTACGATATTATTCTCCCGGAACTCAAACGAACATATGAAAATACACACTTTATCCGTACATCCGACATTGAAAAGTGCATCAGCCTGGATTGGACCCGAATGGATCTGCAAGACCCGGCATATGGCACCGAACTGATGTCTCTCCGTGTTTTTGAAGGTCATATGTTGATCTGTATTCCTTCCCTGCAAACCATGTGGAGTATTGATATATCTAACATCCCTACTCGAACACCGGAGGAATCGACCACCGAAGTTTCGATCCGCGGGGCAAGAGATGGGTTCATTGAACCCCTTGCCGTCAATGTTGCCTTGATACGCACCCGTCTGCGTACGAACCAACTGACCTGCAATATCGAACTGATCGGTACACGTTCTGCAACCAAGGTGGCATTGATGTATATCAAGAATATCGCCAATCCGGAGCTAATCGAAGACGTCCAGGATCGGTTGCGTAAGATTGAGACCGAACGCATCTTGACCGCCAATGAACTGGAAGAATTGCTGTCGCCTTCGAAGATTACTTTGTTTCCCGTCACCCATTATACGGGCAGGCCTGACTTTGCTGCAGAATGTCTCCTGAATGGACGTTTTATCCTCATTGTAGACGGCAATCCCAGCGCCATTATTGGGCCAGTCAATCTGTTTCTTTTGCTCAAATCCCCGGAGGATGCCAGCTTTCCCTTCTTGCCTGTGAACGTAGGACGGATGCTGCGCTTTCTTGGCCTGATGATCACCGTGTTCCTGCCTGGCTTTTATATTGCGCTGACATCCTTTCATATGGATCAGATCCCCTTTCCTCTAGTCGCGACGATCTCGGTTGGACGCATGGGACTTCCGATGGAATCGGGAATGGAGATGTTTCTCATTATGCTGCTGATGGAGCTGTTCCGTGAGGCAGGGGTGCGTTTGCCAAGTGCCATCGGCCAGACACTAACTGTCGTTGGAGGTCTGATTATCGGAGATTCCGCCATTCGAGCCGGCATGGTCTCTCCCCTCATGATTGTCATCATCGCAGTTACCGTCGTAGCTGGAGCAACCATTGTGAATCAGGTCATGACCAGTTCTGTGCTGATCCTGCGGTTCCTTTGTTTTGTCCTGGGGGCATCCCTCGGCATCTATGGGTTCATCCTGTCGTTGATTATGTTCCTCATCTACCTGACCGATCTCAAATCATTTGGTATTCCATATCTCACGCCGTTAACACCGCTTCATTTCAAACAAGCGATAGCTTCATTATTCAAACTGCCAAAGGGGTTAGGTAAACGAAGACCCGTCTATCTCGAGACCCAGGAGCCCCGCAAGAAAGGGAACGAACGATGAAACGTTTGTTACAGCGATGTTTGCTGGGTTTGTTAAGCCTATCGATGTGCGTGATGACGAGTGGGTGCTGGAGTGCCTTTGAGATTCAACAGGTAGACTACGCCAAAGCATTTGGGATTGATTATAAGGACGGCATGTATCACCTGTATGTGCAAACGCTGGATTTTGCCAGTGTCGCCAAAAGTGAAAGTTCAACCAAAAGTGCAGATACACCGCCTGTATGGGTCGGACATGCCGAAGGGAAAACCATGAGTCTGGCGCTGAACGAACTGTTCCGTACGGCTCAATTACACATGGCTTGGGGACATGTGACAGCCATCGTTATGGCCGAAGGTGTGCTGACAAGCAAACATATCAAAGAAGTGTTCGACATGCTGGGACGGTTTCCAGAATCCCGTTATACAACCTGGGTGTATGGAACACGAGAGCCTCTGGAGAAAATCCTGAGTGCAACGTCCATCTATAATATGTCGCCACTGGACAGCATTCTTCACAACCCGCTCCCCACTTATATGGAAGAATCGTTGTACCCGCCTGTGCTTAGTTTTAAGCTCATTGCAACACATAATGATCCCGCTACCACGACGTATCTGCCGAGTCTTGCATTGAACGATACCCAGTGGGCTGAGAATGAGAAAAAACATGATTTGTTTCTGGTGGAAGGGGCCTTTTTCGAAAAGACTGGCTATGACTTTGAATATTTCCCACGCAGTCAGCTTCCCGGTTATCACTGGCTAATCAAAGACATGCGGCGGGCCCCTCTACTTGTCCAGAAGGATGGAACGATCTACGGGGCGCTCAGTGTAGGATTACCAAAGATCAAAATTAAACCTGTCATTCAGGGTGAAGACGTTACGTTCAACATTGATGCCCACTACCTCACTGCCCTGTACGAATACCTGGTGCCCACCTCTTATGAGAAGATGATCCAGATTAGTGAAGTGAAGTTGCGGGAGCAGATCATGCAGACCTATCGTCACGGCCTTGAGCGTGGTGTGGATATTTACGGTCTTCAGGAGAAGCTGTATCGCAAAAATCCAAAGCTCTGGCGTAAGTTATCAAACAATGGGAGCAAGATGATGCTTACCGAAGACTCGATTAAAGATCTGAAAATCCATCTCACCATCCCATATACAGGGAAATATAAACGGAAAGTATAGCAAGAACGCGAAATACCCCTTGTCCGGTATGCAGCCGGATAAGGGGTGTTTGTGTAGATGGAGGTAGTTCGTTTGTAGTTCGGGTCATGCGGATCTATGACAGCGAAGTTTCCATTCCATAAGCCAGCCTGCTTCCTAATCCTCACTATCGAGAGATGAGTATATGATGTGACCTTCATCATTTAATCCTTTTATGTCCCATATCATCTCGTGAATCGGCTGCTGGATTACCGCATACCACAACCTGCCGTTGGATTGATTGGAAGACGATTTCACGATATCCGCTTCTAACCGTGAAGATGCCAGATTTGGTTCGTAGCGAATATGCACCTGAGTAATGTCAGCATCGTGGAGATACCCGTATATAATATAGATCATTTTGCCTTTAGACTCCTCGTATCCTGATATATGAGAAGTAAGCGGCTCGGAAGGATTATCCTGCAGACCACCGCCCATTCTGGCCAGTTCGGAGAACCACATCTTTTGCTGGATCAAAGCAGGAGTCAGGTTATTCGTAGTGAGATCTTGATATAAAACCAATTGTGTTCGCGGTTCAATAGTTGTAACTAGCTTTACCTGTTCTGGGGGAATACCTTTTTCGCTTAAGATTGTGTCGATGTCCTGCGGACCACAAGAGCGTATCAAAAACAGAGCGACCAGTACAAAGAACAACACGTACGCTACCCGTTTACGGTTGCTTGTCTTGGGCATAGATTAACCTCTCCTTAAAATTGAATCTTTATAAACAATAAATTATTGTAGAAATGGTATGTCAGATAGTGCTGCACCGAAGTAATCTACCAGCATCCATGCAACGATCCATAACAGTGGCAAATGCGATCAACGGCCAGATCAGTAATGTCAGACCGTACATTAAGGTGAAAATCATGATGTACAAGAAACTTCTTTCTTTATTTCTTGTTATATCTTTGCTTAACAATGAACTCTCTCCCATGCGTTCATTTTATTTAAAAAAACGGCCAACGGCCGCCTTCTCTCAACTAACTTTCACTTCTTATAATAATGCATCACCCGCAACCGAGTAGTCAGGATTAAGGTCTGAGGAATGAGCACAAAAACAATATACATAAGTACAATTAACCATAGATGTGCGGCAAAATGTTCTGCACCGAACGATGGTTTCGGACGTTCAATCCAATACCACCAACACGGGATGGCAATAAACCATGTCAATCCTGTCGAGAGGAACAAGTCTTTCACATCGCTCCATAGAAAGCAGAACACCGCGACGAACAAGATGGGCATAATCCATGAATCCAATATTGGCCCCCAGCTCTGGAAGACAAATATAATGGCCGGATACAGAAGATTGATGGTCCAGCGCCAGATGTTATTAGTATAAAGATTCATAAAACTTCTCACCTCGTTACATTCCGTTGCAATTGTACTAGCAGAAAAATTAGAATAAAAGTGTCGTTAGATTTTATCACCAAATAGGAGAATGAAAGCTTGATGAAAACAAAACTTTTGGCTATATTCTTACTTGTTTTTACACTTGCAATAGGAGGATGTTCTAGCCTGTCCACATCAGATAAGCAAAACATTCTTGAAAAAGCTACACCCGTCAGTATCCAATACATTAAGGATTATTTCGACGCAGACTTTGTCATCACGAGTCATGATATTGACGACCCTTCGATCCACTCCCGCTTGTACCTGTATGGTCATGTAACGGGTCATGAAGATGAGCACATTACCGTTTCATATAACTATGACACACGGGAAGTCATCAGTGTGACAGGACCGGGGTGGTTCATCGATAGCCGCAATCCAAAAAAGTAAGATCCGTCTAAACTGCAATGATACATACAGTTAGCTCGTTCTTTGCCTTTGTTAATTATGAGAAAGAAATGAACAGATGAAGCATGATTTTGGATATTATTGCTCATACTACCTTCAGGAAATTATCGAAGGAGTGACAGCATGAGGTTAAAAAGTATCATCGCCGTTGGAGCCGTGTTAACCTGCTCAACTCTGTTATGGGGCTGTGGCAATGGCACTGCGAATAATACATCCCAGCAACAGAATGACACTGTTCGTTCGGAGAGTTGGAGCGATCCCAAACGACTGGAAGCTTCCCATCTTGAGGCGCTTGAACGTATGGAGAAAGACCATATTCACCGAATGGTCTCGCTTAGCGCAAGTACAGATGGAGACAAAGTGATGACCACACTTGAACGGTCGAGCCAAAAGTTGGAGGAAATGCGACCGCTCGCCGAAATGCTCCAACATGAAGGACATCCGGCATTATTACAGCGAATCCAGGACATGTCCGGTGATATCCAAGGTTCCAAATCCGTCATTGCCGAGATGAAAAATCTGCCTCAGGACGGTAAAATTAAGATCCAGTCTGAGAATTCCGATTCTTTGCATCACATCAGCAGCTTCCGCGATTACCACCAGTATATCCAAGAGAAAATTCAAACATTGAACAGGAATACTACTGATATACACTAATCAGTTATAGCACTGCTTACCCAAGGAAAGTAAATAGTTAGGTAGGAGGATTACTTCCTACCTAACTATTTACTTATGAGCAGATTGAGACAATTACTGTATCCTACTGCAACCTTCCATGAATCGTACGTATCTTCCGTTCCTGTTGTATCAGTCGTTGCTGATCAGCGATTACGAAATCTTCTCTCCTTCGTACAAATTAAGTTAAGGCAGTTCCGAAATTTCCTTATATGTTTTATCAGTTATATAGGTATCCATAAAAACTCTTCTCTGTTTACTGATCTAAAAAGTTAAAGTATATTATAATCTACTAAGTTAACATATATAGGAGGTTAAAGATTATTTTAAAAAATATTCAATTTGTATCTTTTACTCTTATAATATTATCCCTTATATTGGGAGGATGTAACTCTATAACGAATCAAGACAAGATTATTGAAGAAGCCACTCAAGTGGGTCATCAATACTTCATTAATCACTATAATACTGAAGTGGAATTCATTGATCATAAATTTATGCCGAAAGATCTTAGCCACAATATTAGTTTGAGTGGACATGTTAAAGATCATAAGGAAACCGAAATCACTATCCTAATTGATTATGATACATTTGAAGTTCAAACAGCTGTTGTACCGAAAGAGTTACTCGACAAGAAAATCAAATAAGTTCCAACAAGGAGTGGTAGATGTGCTCAATAAAAAATATCGCACACCTCTAACCCTATTAATAATGATTTGTTTAAGTATCACTGTATTTTGCGGTTGCATATCGAACGAGCAAAAAGAAATTGTACAAAAAGCTGAGATTGCAAGCCAAGCTTATTTTAAAGAGACCTATGGAATTGATGTTCAATTTACAGGCCACAAGTTCATTCCGTCTGACTTGTCTCATACGGTGTCACTGACAGGGTACGTAAAAGGAAATAAGACCCAAGAAATATTCTCAATGGTAGATTACGATACTTATGAAGTCAAAACAGGCTCAGTGCCCGAAGACATCAAACCTCTTAAGTAGTTTATAAGAAATTTTAACTTTTAAAACTTTAGGGCCTTGTACAGATACATGGCTCTTTCATATGTAATAGTAGGGATTTCATAGCTAACCTTATCCTCTTTTTTCCAAAGAAGTAGAATCATTATAGTCCATCTTCTGTGAATCGTGTATACGACATATAAGAAATGAGCACAAAGTCTTTATAAATTTCAGGCATTAAATCTTACACATTACAAGTTATAGGACGTTGTTACCAGAATAATTTCAGTAATTTGCATAAATATGTGAAAGTAACGGTTTATAACTTTGTCAGGCAGCGACGCTCTATATACATCTTTACACTCGTCACTGCCTATACACTCATAATGCTAGCTCCTCACTCGAATCAGATACGTGAAATATGAAGCCCTCCTGATTCATCAATTGGATTACGAGCAGCAGACACAGTAATTCACTTTACACCACCACAGTCAGCGCCTGGCTTTCACACTTTTTCCTCTTCTTTACAGCTTCATTCCACCCACAACGAAACCCAGATGAACATGCTAAATAACAAGACTGGTGCAAGTGCGCCTGTGGCTAATATGATCCAAAGTGTCGCGGGCTTGATCCTTTGGCAGTATGTATCAACCTTGCGCATCCGATCTTTGCGCCACTTGGCAAACCTGAGCTGTCTGACCATCCGACTCAGAACTATTTGCCGCTGCTCGCCCTCTTCGAATTCATCGATCGCACGCCGCAACTCCTCGTATAATTGAGCCTCTTCCTGCCCAGCCACTGTAGGTGTAATCATCTGATCCTTCCTCCCATGAGAACATTATTGAGATATAGCCACTACTTAAATAACACATTACAGACCTTCAAAGTTTGAGGATTTAAAAAAAAATGAACAACCCAAAAAGCCCGGGCATAGCCCGGACTTCGTAGAATCATGTTAGAACTATATAACTGAGTGTTATTTAGCTCGCGTTAGCGATCAATGCATTCAAGCATACCGCGCCTTGTGCACGCACATTAACGACGATAATCGGCGTTTCCAGCATGTCGTGCATCCAGGACATATACTCTTCTACTTTTTCGTTCGGAAGGATCGTCAGAATAACCCCTGCGAATCCACCACCATGAATACGACAAGCGCCATCACCCAGGTTTTGCAGATAATTCTCGGTCAGTGCCAGCGCGATGCCAATCTCCTGTTCCTTCACAGCACCACTCTGATATACATTCTGCAGCCACTTCCATGATGAGTTACCGGACGCCGTAATCAGTTTCAAGAAATCAGCAAAACGTCCATCCCGCAACGCCTGAACTTGACCATCGACACGATTGTTTTCCTCCAGGAAATGAAGCGCACGTAGCACGGCACGATCCCCAGCAGATTCACGAACCTTCTTGAGGTTGGCGTAGATTGCGTCAGCTGTAATTTCCCGAACATACTCACTACCCAGCGCCTGAGCAACCGCTCTCATCTCATATGGCACAGCAGCGTAATCTTCCGTCAGATCGGCGTGGTTACCACCTGTATTCACAATGACCAATGAGTAACCGTTCTGTTGGAAATCCCATTGAACAGGCTCGATAACCGGCTGTGCAGGATTCTCAAAATCAATGGCAATCAGTCCGCCGTACGCACAAGCCATCTGATCCAGCAGACCGGAAGGTTTGTTCCAATAGTGATTCTCCGCATACTGACCTATTTTGGCCAAGGTCACAACATCCAGTGCTCCATCATTATAGAAGTGATTCAAAATCGTACAGATCAGCATCTCAAATGACGCCGATGAACTGAGTCCTGATGCCGAGAATACGTTACTGGAGATGTACGCTTGGAAGCCGCCAACCTGGTGTCCAAACTCTCCGAATCCCGCAGCCATACCGCGAATCAATGCTGTTGTGCCATCGTCTTCCGTATTTGGCGTGAGATCCGTGAGATCGATTACATATTTCTTGTCGTAGCCTTCCGAATAAAAAGTAATAACCGATTCTGCCGTTGGCGCAGCCACCGCAAGTGTATCCAGTGTGATGCTGCCCGCCAGCACTTTACCATGGTTATGATCCGTATGATTGCCGCCAATCTCGCTGCGTCCTGCTGCGCTGAACAACTTGCTTCCCTCTTGCGGGCCGAAGTACTCTTCGAACGTTGCGTTCAGCTTTGTGTAACGTGCAGTCTGTTCTTCTACTTGTGATTGTCCATACATTTGGGCAAGCAACGCTTGGCCCTCCGTGGATTGGATCAGATTCAATGGTTGTGTCGTCATTAATAATCCTCCTATGGATATGCAGCTTTTATTTTTAGACTGTTGGTGAACATGGTTGTCGCATCTGTTTCATGCCTTATTCCTCTCCCATTATCTCAGCTTCGTAGCGGAAAAGGTAGGGTAGAATTGAAAGTTTGTAAGCGTTTTGTGAAGTTATTTGTTGTAAAAATAGGATTGAAAACCATTTTAGAATAACTTAAATTTGGTTTAAGTGAAAACACATTATTTTCCAACCTCAAAGTTGCTATGCTTAACATCTTATTGATGGAGGGAACGATGAAAATCAAGTCGAACTATACCAAGTTATTCGGTGCATTTTCGCTTACATTTTTGGGTGATGGACTTACACTCGCTGCGGTTCCGTGGCTCATATCAACCCTTACAAGCGATACACTGTATGCTTCTGTCACCATGACGGCACTTCGTTTACCCTGGCTACTATTCAGTCTTCCTGTAGGTGTCCTCATCGACCGTTACTCACGCAAACATATGCTGATTGGGGCAGGCTTTACGCGAATGATCCTTCTGCTTGGACTGACGTTATGCATCTGGGGAGGATGGGTGAGCATTCCGATTCTAGCTCTGTTCATGTTTGGGATTGGCCTGAGCCGAGTTGTATTCGACAGTACGGTGCAGACGGTAATCCCACAACTTGTAGATCAAAGTAAATTGGAGAAAGCGAATGGGCAGTTCACCGCCGGACAGTTAATCACAAGTGATATTCTGGGCGTTGCTCTGGGAGGGTTTATCATAACCCTGCATATTGTATTTCCTTTTGCCATAGACGCCGTAACGGCTGTAGTTGCTCTGCTTTTTTTAATCAGTTTGAAGGGAAACTTCTACCCAGGGGATACGGAAACAACCAAGAAGGAAGTTCGCCCGATGAAGAATTGGAAACGTGAGATGTGGTCCGGTATTCAATATGTCTATCATGATCGTTTTCTCCGCGGATTAGCCATTCTGTCTGTCACCGTTACGCTGATGTATTCGATCATTCTGGCTACTCAGATTTTCTTTGTACGAGATGTGCTTCAGTTGGATGCTTTTGCATTTGGTATCCTCATCTCCATTGCAACAATCGGCAGCATTGTAGGGAGCCAGGCTGTTGCTTATATGCGTAAGAGATGGAGTACAAAACAATTGATTATTTCCTCCATTTTGTGCATGGGAATGATCTACGGTGTGGTGGGTCTTTCTACAAATGCGTATATGGTAGGCGGCCTGTACTTCTGTGCTGCATTTTTCATTATTGTCTACAATGTTACCCGTTCCTCCATCCTGCAACGTTCCGTTCCTAATGAGATGCTTGGCCGGGTCGGAAGTGTGTTTCGCTTTTTGTCCTTTGGGATCAGTGCCATTGGTACGCTTCTCGGCGGATTATTGGTGCGGGTTAGTGAAACAACATTTGATCGTGTATTCTCGCTGCAACTCCCTTATCTCTTGTTAAGCCTGATCTATCTCCTGTCTGCCCTGATATTCGCAATGAAGATGAAGAATCATTCAGAGAACCAGAAGCCTAACATCAACGCTTGACTGTTACGTTAGGTCATACTTGATAATGATCTCAAGCTTACATGAAGGAGAGATTAAGGATGAAGATTACCGCGTTACGTTCAGATCAAATCTATGAGGAAATCATTCAGGCTACACCCGATGAGAAAGTGGAGTTATACCGCGAGCGAATGATGAGTCCATTCATGAACAAATGGAACATTCAACAGATCCCGTTTCGCTCTCAAGAGCCTCACGGCTTCGATGTGATCATGATGAATAACTTTATGAATATCGCTCCCGCAGATATCACACCTGAGATTAACGAATCGTTAGCAGCGATCTCGTCTGAAACATTTTGGCAACAGTGTCATGAAGCTGTTTGTACGAGTCTATACACCTTTACAGATCACGGGATTGAGCTATCGGTCTCCGAATATCTATATACGATTTTATTAGGCGACAAGAACAGTCCTTCACTCACCATGAACGAAGGCATCAGCGGAGATGGTGGAATCCCGGGTTATATTATTGCGAACCTGATCCCCAATAGGTATACTCTACCTCGTATGCAATCCGTGTTAGCCCATGAATGCAATCATAATGTGAGATATCAATATATTCAGTGGAATCCACAGATTACGCTTGGGGAAATGGTTGTTAGTGAGGGGTTGGCCGAGAGCTTTGCGACATCCCTGTATGGAGAAGAGTTGCTAGGCCCCTGGGTAGCTAAAACGGATATGGAGACTTTGAATAAAGTAATTAAACCAAAGATAAAAGATCAGCTGTATGTCACCGGTTTTGACCAAATTAATCCGTATCTATACGGCGATGAACTTGCCATCATGCAAAACTTTGCGCCCGTAGGTATGCCCTATGCGGCTGGCTATGCTTGCGGTTATCACTTAATTCAATATTATCTGAACAAAACAGGTACACCGATTACCCAAGCAACCATTACTCCGGCAAGTGTCATCCTTGCTGAAACAAAGGACTTTTGGAATGAAGACACCCTATTTCACCGTTAAAAATATTATTCAAATTACTGGCATCACCAAACGTGCATTACATTATTATGATAAAACAGATCTATTAAAACCGAGCAAAGTCGAAGACAATGGCTATCGGTATTACGATCAAGAGGCACTCGGGAATCTGCAGATGATTCTGTTGTTCAAAGAAATGAATTTCTCATTAAAAGACATTGCGGCCATGATGCAACTTTCCAAAGAAGAACAAAAAGATATCCTAAGAGAGCACCGCAGCACACTCGTTCAACGCAAACAAAAGCTCGAAACCATCATTCATCAATTGGATGAGTATGTAGATGGGACGGATATCTCTCATCTTAATCTGTTTGACGACTCTCCCATTCTGCCCATCCAAGAACAATATGAATCCGAGGCGAAGTTTATATATGGAGATACCGAGAAATATCAGGAATTCGAAGCTAATGTGAGCCAGCTGTCTGTGGAAGAACAAGAAAAAGCCTACCAGCAGTTCTCGGTCAATATGGAGCAAGTATTTCGGGAATTGGCGAAGCATCAGGATCTGTCCCCTGCTTCTGGTGAGGTGCAAGAGCTAGTGGGAGAATGGAAGAGTTGTCTGGAGCAGTTTATGGTCTGTGATATTGAGATTCTGAGATGTATCGCAGAAGCCTATACGACGGATCGTCGCTATGCGGGTTATTTTGATCAGTTTGGCGATGAGGATTTTTTGAGTTTTTTGTATGAAGCGATTATGGTTTATGTGAAGGGTGGGGGAAGACCTTTAAATCCCGTTTCCTAGTATTAGGATGGTTTCAAAAGCAGATTTCGGGCAGTAAATGTCTCCCCTACCGTATTGCGCAACGTCCTTTCGTACCGGTTCACTTGAATGTAGCGTCCCTCTGGTATAATCCTTCACTTCGCTCTAATTCTAGTTATCTATACTTGCTATAGCTTGATTATCCACTAAAAAACACAATCTTCCGATTTAAAATTCACAGTTACGAAAGTATACTAAAAAATTCAATCCTTTTTTCCTGGTCCTTTTGTATTAATGTATATAAATTCCACTTAATAGGTATCATATGGAAATTTTATATGTTAAGGTTATTAATGTTGGCCAACACGAATAAACCAACTCAAGGTATATTAGGGAGAGATGATTAATTGAAGAAATTTTTAAGTTTAGTGATAACATTGACCTTAGTATTGTCGTCTACTACTATTAATTCAGCTTCTGCAAATGTGACTGAGGAAAGCAATGAGAACTCTGAAATCAGTAGTCTATTTACCAATTTTATAGATACTGCATTTGAGAATACCGAAGATTTTACAGTTAAGGATCTTGAAGGTTCAGTTGTTACAGATCGTTTTATCGAAGTTACTAGTGAACCTTATGAAGCAGCAGATTATCGGACAATACAAAATATAATTATAGAAAACAACTGGTTTTTATCATATAGAGAACATACTCCATTAGACAACTTAAAAGAATCAGGCTTAGAAGTTAATGCTCTAAGTAACATCAGGGGAGAGAATGTCTCGGAGAGATTCTATCACATTGCAAAAGATTCAAGAGACAAATTCACAAAAGAGTGGGTCGTTACTCTTTCAGGTAATTTCTCTTATAATACAAGTACATTTAAAGTAACATCTGTTAGTGGACCTAAAATCAGCCTAACCACAGCAAACTTCGGAGCTATGTTTTCTCCGGCTCTAGAAGACATCTATACCTATAATTCCTCTTCTGGATCTACAGCTACCTTCAATGCAAGGTATAAAATGAGAGCTGTACTCGGATTATCTATAGGAGATCTTCCATTAGGAGTCAATCTCGATTTTGGAACTCATACGGATACTATGAACGCATATCCTTCCGTACTACAGCCTTAAATAGGGATGTCAGTTTTATTAAGTAAAGAGGTGACCATACATGAAAACAAAAAGTGAAAAGCTACCAACACTCTTTTTACTTATATACGCTGTCCTAATGCTTATAAGTTACAGTGCCTATCTATTTTTAGAGAATACCCGATTAAGTCAATCCCAAAAATGGCTATCTGAAGGCATCTTAACCAAGGATGATGTTAATTCCATAAGCCAAACCGGAAGATGGACAACGATCTCAGAATCTGCGTTCCTCATTATATTCGTGATTGTATTCATTTTTGTAATGTATCAATTTCAGAAAAAACCTTTAAAACATTTTTTCATCTTCAATGCAGCATTATTTATTGGAGTTACACTAATTAGTTACGTCGTTTCACTTGCTAGCTCCATGCCGATAGGTAATTCAGTTCAACCGGTTATTATCCCTGCGTTTTTACTCGTTGCCCTGTGTATCTATACGTTATGGAAAACAAGAAATGGAAAATAGAAACCAGACTACATGCCACAAAACGGTATGTAGTCTGGTTTTTTTGTTCAACTTGAGTTCCCTCGTTCAAAATACGCATGCAAACGATACTGACAAATCTCCTTCGTCCAACGATACAGTAGCGCCTTTTCCTGCGCATCCTTCACCTGCACATTCAGCGAGAACACGCCATCCTCGAATCGTGTCATGCTACCCTTCGCCCCGCTCCACATTGACATCGGCATGTCGATAATCAGTTTCTCAATCCGTGTTGCCGTCTTCTCATTCCATTCCCAGATCGCAAGCTTTTCCTTGTCTGAAAAGTCTTTCCGTTTCCGATATTCCTTCTCCGTCAGGTACGTATGGAAGAACCTTGCCATCTCCCCCGGCGTGATCGAGTCCATCCAGTGGGCTTCGCCTCGCTCCAGCATGTATAGCAGCACGATCATTTTGTAGCTTTTGTTCATGAGTCTTCTCCACATCACGCAGCCACGCCTCATGCCGGACGTACACCTCTCCCTCAGCATGGGACAGCAGCTCCGCCCAATAGAGAAACCCAACATACGAACCAAATTCGCTCCGGTACCCGATACTCTTCGAACGCCCCATCAAAAAGGCAAAAGTAACAGCCCAAAACGGTACAGTTGTAACGGGTGAGAATTTTTATGATTATAAGCAAAAGTCCGAAATAAACATCCAAAAAGTTCTAAAGGGTGATTCTGCTTTACTCAACCAAAAAGTCACACTCTATCAAATGGGTGGTGAAGATAAAAATGTTGTAGTCAAATATCATGGAACAACTCCTCTTGTTGAAAATGATAGTGTAATTCTCTATTTAAAGAAAATTGGCGACAATGAGTATATTCCAATCAATGAGGATGTGAGTATTTTTAAAGTGGGAACTAATGAGCAGCTTATAAATTTACAAAGTCTTAAGATCATCTCTGAATTGACACTTATAGAGGAATCTACACATTAAAATGATGGAATGAATACAGCGGCCTTAATTGGCCGCTGTATTCATTCCATCCATCTTTACTGCTCTATAGTAAGTCTCATTATCTTTTACTGCAATATAATCGTCTGTCTCTACATTTTTTACTTTAAATAATTTTGTCCCTTTTTTATACTTGTTGGAGAACAGATTCGGTAATTTATTACTTTCATTTGTAGAGTATTTTTTAATTGTTCCAATTTCGATTTCCACATCAGTTGTAGTAACAGTTTCAGTTGTCACCTTGTAAATCCCATTCTCCCAAGTTACGACATCAAATGCCCAACTTTGAAGTTCATTATGACCTGAGTTTGAGCATGCCACAAGTAACAACATTGAAGTCAGAATGAATACAAAAGTCCTTCTCATAAAAAAACCTCCCACTACAAAATGTTGTTATCTCATAATCCGGAAAATTCGAACAGCAAGAATTTAAAGCGCAAATATGTACATAATATTACCAATAATGTTTTTTATTGTACACACTAAGCTGTGTAATTCATCATGAAATTCTGTAAATTATCATCTATGTCAGAAGTATGGTCGTAGGAAAGTTAAAAAAAACTTGGAAGAAGCGCCTGCGAAGCGGCGGTAGCCCGTAACCAGATGTCATATGATTATGCTGAAATGCGATAGAATAAATAAAGATCTGCAACTTCAGGAACAAAATTATAGATTTCACGGCTTGGATACTTTCAACTGAAGGGATCGGTTGATTTTGTAAAGTAGTCGATTGGATTGAGGATATAAAAATAGCCCATGACTACTCCGTATAGGAGTTGAAATAGGCTTATTTTTTTATTATTCCTCAATGGATTGAATCGCATATTCTATATCCTGCTCCATATCCAGATCAGGATACTTCTTTTGCAATTGAAGAAGACAATCTATAAATGCTCGACTTTGGAATTCAGAAGATAGATCTTCAAATATCTCACTGAGCCAATATAAATCTTTTTCTACACATTGATTTAGAAATGATATGGCACTCTGCTCATTCTCTTTTAGAATGTCTACCATCTCATTCCATATCGTTTGAATAGCTGGATCGTCGGGATGTAAATCTTTTCTCTTCTTTTCTAATGAGATAACTTTTTCACTGTAGTCTACCATGGTTCGCTCTCCTCACGGTTGTCTTGAGTTATCTGGAGTAATCGTTCCGATCTGTCCATCGTTCTTGATCACTCCCACTCTAACATCGTTATAGTTTCCAAACATCCATTCGCCATCACCTTTAACTCTATTCTCAGGCAGATTTGCTATATGCTCACCTGACTTTTTGATATCTTCCGATGTCCACTCCTTAGGGAACCATGCTTGGCCCTCTCCACTTCTCTTTACTTTATTTTTGTGGTTCGGTATATTACCAACTCGTACACCGTTTGCATATTCTTTAATAATGTTAAATGTGATTTTATTCAAAGTACCTTTTCTTGCATTATTCTATTGTCCCCGCTCAAAATACGCATGCAAACGATACTGACAAATCTCCTTCGTCCAGCGATATAACACCGCCTGTTCCTCGGCATCCTTCACCTGCACATTCAGTGAGAACACGCCATCTTCGAATCGCGTCATGCTGCCCTTCGCCCCACTCCACTTGGACATGGGCATTTCAATTATCAACTTCTCAATCTCCGTTGTCGTCTTCTCATTCCATTCCCATAGCGCAAGTTTACCTTTGTCCGAAAAGTCCTTCCGTTTCCGGTACTCCTTCTCCGTCAGGTACGTATGGAAGAACCTTGCTATCTCCCCCGGCGTGATTGGGTCCATCCAGTGGACTTCATCTCGCTCCAGCATGTACAGCAGCACGATCATTTTGTAGCTTTTGTTCATGAGTGTCTTCTCCACATCACGTAGCCACGCCTCATGGCGGACGTACACCTCTCCCTCAGTCGGGGACAGCAGCTCCGCCCAATAGAGAAATCCAACATAGGAACCGAATTCGCTCCGATACCCGATACTCTTCGAACGCCCCATCAGGTGTAGCTCCAGATACGTCGGAATACGCCCCAGTTCTCGCTTCACATCCAGAAAATCCTGATGCAGCTTCTCGCGGCGTGGCAGCCGTTTGCGGCTTAGCTCTTGGAGTAGATTAACCACCCGGGTCTCCAGATGAATTCCACAATTGGCTGGAACTTCAGGCACACCCGAATCCATCGCTTTCCCGCTTCGTTCCTCGTCTCCACGCACATCCAACAGACTCAGCTTCACATCCGCATTGCGGTAATTCCCGATCAGGTCGATAATGACACAATGCGATTTGCCCTCTGCCAGCCTTAGACCACGCCCCACCTGCTGGGTGAATACCGTAAGCGACTCGGTTGGACGCACGAACAACAGCGTATCCACACGCGGAATATCTGTCCCCTCATTGAACAGATCCACCGTCAGTATAACCTCCAGCTCACCCTCATCAAGCTGCCGGATCGCTTCCTCCCGCGACATCTCCGATGTGCGCGAATGTAGACTGAGCACCTTCACCCCCTGACTGCGAAAATACGCAGCCAAATAGTCCGCCTGCCGGATCGAGGAGCAAAAGCCAATCGTTCTCGTCTGCTTGTGCCGCAGCCAGGCCGCATAGATCGTTTCCACATGCTCCTCTTGCAACTGAACAGCCATGAGCTGTTCTTCATCATACTTCGTCCCGATCCAACGGATCTGCGAATAGTCCGTATCGTCGAATACTCCGTAATATTGAAATGGCGCCAGCCAACCTCGCCGGATCGCTTCAATAAAATGCATCTGGTACGCCACATTCCCGTCACAGAGCGCATACACATCCTTGCCATCCAGCCGATCCGGGGTAGCCGTGATGCCCAGAAGGAACTTAGGCTGAAAATGCTCAATCACCAACATGTACGTCTTCGCCGCCGCATGATGGAACTCATCCACCACGATCAGATCAAAGGCATCCACCGCAAACCCATCCCGGTGCTTCTGCATACTCAGCGTAAAGATCGAAGCATACACACAATCCGCGGTTCCATCCTTATACTGTCCGTTATATATCCCATGACTGCGCTCGGGCATGATCCGTTGAAAAGACTTCTTCGCCTGGAACAAAATCTCTTCCCGATGCGCCACAAACAACACTCGCTTGAACCGCTCCGCGAAGAAACCCGCCAGATATGTTTTACCAAGCCCGGTCGCCATGACGACCATCGCTTTGTCGTACTGTTCCTCCATCGTGCCATGGAGTGCTTCGAGCGCATCCAACTGCGCAAAGCGCGGCTGAATCGGGGCAAGCGACAGCTCGGCGGCTTCTTCCTCTTTGTCCTCAGGTAGCCCCGTCCCGAACTCTGCTTCTTCCATCTCCATGATCCGCTGGATCATCTCCGGGTTCTTCTGGTGATATTTGCGGTACTCTTCCTCATACAGCGCAATCGAATCCGGGTTCACCGGCAAGGTTGTCTCGTGGTAGAAGCTCTGCATGAATTTGTCCAAAGCCATCTGGAACGTATACGGCTCCGCTTCCGCATTCATCGCCAGATTCCATTCATACCCCGTCTTGAGCGCCGTGAACGAAAAGTTAGACGAGCCGACAATCAGCAGTCCTTCCCCGTTGTCATGATCGAACAGATACGCTTTCGGGTGAAAAGAAGTGCCCATACTTCGCCACAGCCGTGTCTCGATTCGTGGATCAACCTTACACAGCGCCCGCAATCCTTCTGGCTGTGTTATGTACAGATAATCTCCTGCGAGCATTCGCACCTCGGCTCCACGTTCTGGCCCGTTTCAAATGCGGAGCAAGCAACTTTACACCAGACTGCATTATAAAGGACGTCATAATATAAATCCCGGATGCATGCTGCATCCGGGAAATGTGTTCGTCTGCCAAGTTATCTGTAATGAGTTTAACGTTAAGCTTCGTCGACATCGATCAGATACACTCTCTCCTGGAATCCACCGTGTGCCTCAGCCTTGTCCGCCCGTAGCTTATCCAATTGCGCCGCATTCGCTCCATGCACCTCCGCCAGCGCCCGGATGACCTCCAGCATATCAGCTAGTTCTTCCAAAGCTTCCTGATCACTCGCTGCACTCATGTATTCTTCAGACTCTTCACTCAGCTTCGTTCTTAATTCTTGCTTATATTCCTCCCGGTCAAGAATACGCGTCCGTAATTCCTTACCGCTGGATGTGATAATATGCGGGATCTTGTCCCGCACCAATTTGTTGTATGTAGGCATGTGGTATAACATCCTTTCTGCTGTGGAGGTTTTCCAGCTTTGCGCCAGAATCTCCCTTTTTGCCATTATACCATTTGCCATGAAGAGCGATGGGTTGATTTTGTAAAGTAGTTGGGATGGAATGATGAGATAAAAACAACCCATGACTACTCATATTCGAGTTAAAGCGGGCTCTCGATTATACGTATGTCCGATTGTTCGACTCCCGCTCTGGAGTCAGAAGGATTCTACCCCAAAAGTTTCGCAACAATAGCATTCGTATCCATCATTTCTTTATCAATCTCGACCAAGCAAGTGTCATCATCCATAGCTGGTTCATAACCGATTCTAACTTTCTCAATTGCATACTTCTTCTTAATATCAAGAATATACTCTATTAACCTCTGAGCTTTTAACATCGTCTCTGGATTTTCTCCACTGAACAATTCCTCTTCAGGAAAATTCATAACGATATCTCCAGATTCCTCATCAAATGAAAATACAATCATCACGTCGTTAAAGGTATGACCCAGGTTAAGCTGAGACAATAATATATTCCCCGTCCCCTTAGGAGAAAGAATCTCTTTGAAGCTCTCTATTTGCTGAAATTCAATATCGCTTTCACTATGGTTATCATAAAAGTGAGAACTTTTGATCCGATCCACCTGAATGTTCAAATCATTCTTAATGAATCGATCTAGGCTGTTTTTGCTAAACTCAATTAAAATCATTTCCAAGCGTTCCATAGCCAAACCTTCTTACATCATATAATTCTATCCTAATGTTTTTAATTCGGTATTGTAGGTGGGTATAGTTGTTTATGTTTCAAGTCGAACCATTGCTCAATATGGTTACATAACAATGGGATATCTTGAATCGCTTGCTCACAGATTTCTTTATATGAATCTTGAAGCACTTCCTCAAGTTCCAAATTCACCTGATATACCTCAGTTTGTTTAGCATGATGCACATCCGCTGGCTCAATGACATAATTTTGATTTTTGGTTAAAGGACTTACATAGATCGTCCACTCAAGGTTGCCCTTAAAGTGCTGAATACAATGCTTTAATTGCTCGTAAAGCCGATCAGCGTCGTGGAATCTAAAATAAAAACCCGCAGGATTCTCATATATCCGATTCGGATTATACATCTCTGTTCTATTCCATTCATACGAACCTAATTTGGCCAAGGTATACGCCATAAGTTCCGGTGCAAGCACCTCTTTCTTGCTTTTTAGATAAATACTTTTTGACACGATGCCCACCTCACTTGAGAGTACGAATCATGGGCTGTTGATTTTATGTCTCATAATACTCAAATCGAATCGGGATTAACATAACACCATTCGGAATGAATTGTAGTTTTCAGAATTTTCTCCAGATCAGATAAGGTATATATCCAGTCTTCTTCGATCCATATAACCATCTGTGGCTGTCTCATAAGAAAATGATATAGAAAGATTAGAGTAACCTCTTCATTTTGATAAACTTCATCTAAAATCAGCGTGTTAAAATATACTCTCCCATCATCTCTCCATTCCAATTCTCTATATTGATATTGAACAGGTTCATCATATACATCGACTCTGATGTTATTCTTTTGCTCACTATGGCCCAACTCTTCTTGGTCTGAAAAGGTTATTCCCAAGGAGCAATGTTTCATGTTCTGTTCTGAATCTGTATCTTCAATTCCAAAAACTAAAGTTAACTTTGCATCCAGACAAGCTTCTTGTATATCCTGGATCAAACGCTCAATGGGAATATTACTATTTTCTTCTACTAAAACAAAAGCAGATGCCATTACTTCAGTACCTCCCTTAATTCTTCTAACGAGTTAACCACTTTGACACCCTTGCTCTCAATATAATCGATTTTCTCAGATGCAATACGACCCGTATTTTCTAGTGGCGCGTCTATATATAAAATAACTTCCTTCTTCTTGTAATTGAAAAATTCTTTATTATTCATATCCACTAATCTATCTATTTGGTCTGTTTTCACTGCTCCCGCTGACTTTTTCACTTCAATAATTTGTGAGTTCGTTACAACATCCAAATCCGTAACTCTTAATTTATTTTCTGCATTTTTAATTTCCACCCCAAATCCAGTTACCCCGACATGCCGATCTACAAATTCACCAACTTTTCCTTCAACAGCTTTCCCTGTGTCTCGGCTATGTTTTGCAGCTTCTATAGCATTGGTAATATTTTTGGGATTGTGCTCTACCCAAACGATTTTGTTTCCAGCTTGGTTAGTATACTCCACTTCTAATCCTTTGTTCGTTTTGCTGACCATTGGGTTATCGTGCAATATTTTGGTTTGAAGGTGACTAGGCGTTACTTTTCTGTCTTTCGGTAATCTTAATCCCTCTTTCGGAACCTTATAACCCTTATTATACGTTCCTGTAAAAGCCAACACGAGCTTAGCAGTCTGTAAACCTCCTATAGAAACTGCTGCTTGCCATGCAGGTGTGGATTCTCCAGTTATGGGATGATGACCTTCCTTAAATGCGCTGATCTGTTCATCATATATATCCCCACCACTAGACTCCTGTTGCTTCGGTCCAGCTCTCATTTCTTCATAACTGCCACCATTTCCCCAATACTTAACAAACTCTTTTTGCCCTGGCATCCCATCCTCCGCTTCACTGGCAGGCATGTTAACTGCAAACAAAGGATTATATACCATTCGTCGTTGCTCTTCTGGGTTACCTGTATTATGGTTCATCATTGTATGGGCAACAATCTGTCCAGCAACGGCTCCCAAGCTCACTTGTTCCTGATCTGCTTGGTCGAATCTCTCGGCAATCCCCATTAGATCCTCAGAGGACTTCACCATACTTTCCAGTGCTCGATCCAGTACAGGACGTGACTGCTGAAAATCATAGAAAAACCGTTCTTGCGTCGCTCCCGCCCACTGAGATTGGATGAATCCGATCCGTGCGGTCAGGTCATTACGTATTCCTTCCAACTGCTGCCTGCCCTGCTCAATCTGTTTAGATACATGCAGTAGCTCCTCCGGTGTTACTTTAATTGTACTCATATCATTCTCCGCGTTTGAAATAGGATTTTACCATGTTAGCAGAAGCTTGATGTATATACATAATTCTAACATCCTGATTTTTCCTTTCTCACCATAACAATATTTCCAACAACGTACTTCATAGGTCCTAATTCAAAGGAAATCTTCTTAATCTCTTTATCTAATAGAAAATGATCAACAAACACACTAACGGGCACAACGTCAACAATGCCGCTGTAAAACTGATCTGTGCCGCGACTCGTCCTCCGGTAAACTCTTGCCGTGAAAAGAACATCCAGATCGAGAGGTACGTAGCGCCTAGTGGGAATGAAATTATCCCGCTAAACGTACTCGGTTCCATATACCCAATCATCATGCTTTTACCAATTAGGATTAGAGTAACCAATTCCAATATAGATAATATGAAAAACGCGATAGCAATTACTCTTTTCAATATGTACACCTACTTTCCAGATGCAAAGCAAAGAGCATCCTTTGTAATCTCTGCATCATATATCCTTTATTTGGATGATGTCATCTTGTAAGCGTAACATAGATAAATCAAACATTTAACCCAAATGATCAATTAAAAAAACATCTTACTCTGATGAATCATCCTCCAATCGAGTGGCTAACTCGTCCAATATCTCTTCTGTTCGTTGAAGAAGCTTTTCAATGTTGTCCAGTTCTATTGGCTGGTCATGTGGGTAATCTGCTAGGGATGATATATGTTGCATCGTACCGATGAACAAAGCGATATCCAATCCGGGTTCAGTGTCCGTATGCACTAGTGGCAAGATTTCGTTCATGGTAAGTTCCTTGGGTGGAAGTACTGAGTGATACTTATAGATATATAGCGCCTTGATCATGGAGGCTAGAGCCCAATCGCAGAGAATGAGGCAGGCTTTGAACTGATTGTGATTACGCATAATTGCAGCAAGTTTGATGTGATACTGGGAAAGTCGTTGATATTCAAATTCATCATTCTGCCGATTCGTGTAGGAGTAAGCGTGATTCAAGGTAATCAACTCCTCAATATTTTAGTTTAGAATCCACACTACATTTGAACACTCTGCATAATTTTTTTAACTTTCGGGCAAGATACAAACAAATATTACTACATAGTAGTTTTAAATACAAATTACTTATTATCTATCGATTAATTAACGATGATTCTTTCTCTACACTTCTAATTAAAGAGAGGTGTTCATATGTCCGAACTTTTAGAATTAGTGGGCGCGAGAATAAGAGATCTAAGAAAATCTAGAGATCTGTCTCAAGAAGCATTAGCTGAAAATGCGGGGTTTAATCCAAGTTACATTGGTTTTATTGAACGAGCAGAACGAAATATATCTTTGAAAAATCTTGAAAGGATTGCTGCCGCTTTAGATGTCGGGGTATTTGAACTGTTTACATACGTTAAGGAGCGTGAAGATCTCTCGCAGGATGATTCCAATATTACTAAGATCATTTCTCTATTAAGAACCCATGAACCTAAGCACATTTTAATGGTGCTTAATATAATTACTGAAATCTTCGATACTTATGATAAAAACTAAAATAACGAGGAGCACGCCGATCGTACACGACCGGAATGTTACCTCGTTATTTTCATTATTCCTTCATCTTTTATTCACGTAATTACGTACTATATTTACTTTATTATGTAATTTAGACATTGAACATTTGTTCGTCTTACGATAAAATCAATATACATTCTACGTTATTACGTACGTAAAACAGGGGGATGCCTATGAACTTCAGTTATAGTTTTCCAGCGATTCGCGGGATTCAAGCTGGAAGAGATTTTTATACAGTAATGTGCCCATTAAAATTAATACCCAGGATATTCCTTTTTGATGAAGAGGAAATTCCGGCCGACCACCGTGCACAACGTTTAATGAATAAATCAAGAATTCCGGATATTACGAACTATATTCTTGAGAATCCTAAAGATTATATTTTCTCTTCGTTAACTGCATCAGTAAACGGCGAGCTAATTTTTCAGCCACAATCAGAAGAGTTTAAGGATCTTGGTTATTTAAATATTTCTTTAGATGCTCAATTTCTCATTAATGACGGTCAACATAGACGTGCAGCTATTGAAGAAGCTCTCAAAATTTCGCCTGAACTTGGTGACGAAACGATATCCGTAGTATTCTTTCATGACCTTGGACTTCTGCGCTCTCAGCAAATGTTTTCGGATTTGAATCGTCATGCAGTGAATACCACATCTTCAATCGGAATTCTATACGATCACCGTGATCAACTATCTTTGATCACTAAAAGTTTAATTATTGAAATTCCTTTATTGGAGCGATATACGGATCGTGAGAAAGTGTCGTTGTCCAAAAACTCTCCTAAATTGTTTGCTCTGAATCACATTTTCAATACGATCTGTAAACTGTTAGGTAAGCGCAAAGGTGAGTTAATCTCAGAACCCGAGAAAAAATTTGTTTCTGAGTTCTGGGCTCTACTTTGTGTTTCTATATTGGAATGGCAAGATGTACTCAATAAGCGAACCTCGCCAAGAGATCTTCGTATTGGTTCGGTTGTAGCGCATGGTGTATTTCTCGAAGCTATTGGTATAGTCGGGCACTATCTTTATCGTTATCATGCAGATCAATGGGAATTGTACGTAAAAGAACTATCCAAAATCGACTGGAGCCGCGATAATAAAGCGGATTGGTTAGGCCGTGCTTATGGACAAACCGGACGTATTAACAAGACAAATGAGACCATTCAATTGACTGCAAATCTCATAAAATTTAAACTAGGGCTCCCCTTAACAGAAGCCGAGCAGAAAATTGAAAATAAAATAAAAGAAGGTACATCTACTGATGTTTAATATATTTAATACTGGAAGCAAGTTCGTTGAAGCCAAAGAACTAGTCAAAGAAGTCTATTTAGCAGATGAGAAGCCTTGGGTCGTAGGTTTCAGTGGGGGAAAAGACTCAACGGCAGTTGTACAACTAGTCTTTCAAGCCTTATCTGAGCTAGAACCTTCTCTTCTGAAGAAAAAAGTGTACGTCATTTCATCAGATACTCAAGTAGAAACTCCTTTAATTATAGACAAAATCACGCGAACTCTTGGACGCATACAAAATAAAGCACTCGCTGTAGGTTTGCCTATTGAAACACACAAGGTACGTCCAAAAGTTGAGCAAACCTTTTGGGCCTCTATTATTGGAAAAGGTTATCCTACTCCTCGTCAAAAGTTCAGATGGTGTACGGATCGTTTGAAAATCGAGCCTGCTAACCGCTTCATTCTTGATAAAGTAGATCAGTTTGGTGAAGTGGTTATGTTACTAGGAGTTCGAGATTCCGAAAGTTCTACAAGAGCAGGAGTAATGCAGTCTCATACTATAGAAGGTTCAAATTTAATGCGTCACTCTACACTTCGAAACGCATTTGTTTTTGCTCCGATTCGCTCCTACACTCTTGATGATGTATGGGAATTTTTATTGCAGTATGAGTCACCATGGGGTGATGATAATAATGAACTGCTTCAGCTCTATCAAGATTCAAGTAGTGAATGCCCGCTCGTGGTAGACAAAGAGATAAAAGAAAGTGCAGGTTCTTGTGGAAACAGTCGTTTTGGGTGTTGGACATGTACAGTTGTTAATGAAGATAAGGCGTTAAGCGGATTTATTAATAACGGTGTAGATTGGTTACGTCCATTATATGATTTTAGAAATTTCCTTGTTCAAATACGTGAAGACCGTACGAAAAGACAAAAACATCGTATGAATGGCGAAGTCTATCTGACAACAAATTTAGGCGGAATAGATCCTGATAACTTGAGTCATCCGAGAATCTACAAATCTGAAATGAAGCATTATATTGAAGAAAATAAAATTAACCTTGCTTCTGTGGAGGAATTGGATATTTTAATCGTTGATGATGAGAATCCAGATGCTCTTCCTAAACGTTTTGGTGTAGGTCCTTTCACAATGAAAGCTCGGGAAGAAATTCTTCGAAAATTATTACAAACTCAAGAAGAAATTCGCCAAATGCATGACCCTAACGTTGAATTAATCACATTTGAAGAGCTTAAGGCGATTCGGAAATATTGGCATGACGATCTACAGTGGGAAGATCGACTTCCTCTGATCGTCGAAGAAGAAACAGGTATAGTTTACGATTGGCATCAAAATGATCGTCCTGTATTCAAAGAAGACCAAGTTACCGATCTTGAATCTCTTTGTCAAGAAGAAGGAGTCAACCTTAATCTTCTTAAAGAATTAATATCTGTTGAGAAAGAATACTCCGGTGTAAAAGTAAGAAGAGGACTATTCCAGGCATTTGATAAAACACTCAGACAAGATTTCTTACATTTATAAAGGTGGATAAATAATCGATGCACATTCAAAAACTGGCTCTCCGAAATATAGGTGCTTACCATGGAGAGCTCAATAAATTTGATTTCCGTACAATGGCTAACCGTAACGTAATACTACTTGGTGGAAAAAATGGTGCTGGTAAAACGACAATACTAGAATCTTTAAGAATCGTTTTATTTGGATCTATGGCATATGGTTTTGTTACTGATAATGAACCCTATTATCGTAAAATTAGAACATTACTGAATCGTAAAGCAATTAATGAGAATGTGACTGACGCATTTCAGATTACTCTTGATTACAGTTCCACTGAGGATTTCGAATTACATGAATATTCATTAGTAAGAAGCTGGAGAATAAAAAATGATCGTATTCGTGAGAGTTTTGCAGTTAAACGTGATAATCAATTCTTATCTGCTCAACAAACTTCTGATTTCCAGAGTCGATTACGTGAAGAAATGCCTCCAAAATTATTTGAACTTTGCCTTTTTGATGGTGAGGATATTTCGCGTATTGTTTCTGAAGAAAAAATTCCAGAGTACTTGAAAGAGTCAGGTAAGATTCTATTTAATCTGGATTTATTCGTAAATTTGGAAAAGGATCTGAACACATACCGAATACAATATGCTCAGCAAAATGCCAGTGCAGCAGAAGAAGTTGCACAATTTGAGAAACTTGAGATTGAAATCGATCAACTCAAAACAACAATTGAAGAAAAGCAACAGTTCTCAATTCTGTACTCAGAAGAGATCGACAACTTAAATGATACAATTAAACAGGATAAAAAAGATTTCGAAATTCACGGCGGATTACTTCAAGAAAAAAGGCAAGACGTCGTTTCTCGGATCAATATGATTGAAAACAAACGAAAAACAAATTCAGAACATGTTCGTCATTTTGTTTCGTCCCTTCTCCCCTTTTTCATAGCAAGAAAACAGCTCCAGCAAGTTGATCATCAGTTGAACGCAGAGAAACAATATGAGTCATATGAATATGTTGCGAACACAATCGAACAAAATAAACTGACTGCGCTTCTTAGTGCTAGTATTTCAGGAAACAAAGAAATTGCTAGTTCCGAAGCAAAAGCTGTACTTGAAGGTATATTGAATTTAATCAAACCCGATCAAGCGGAATTAATACATCGGGCATCGTTTGAACAACGTAGCGAAATTCATAATTTGAATAAACAACTTGAAGGACTTAACATCATTAATTATGTTAACCGATTTGATGAAAATGCTATGTTGTTAAAAGAAGCCCAGGAACTAAGAACTAAATTAGAAATGAATGATCAGGCCAGTGAGTTTAAAGAACTTCTTGGACGAATCGAGCAAAAAACAAAACAAGTTGAACAAAACAAGATTTTAATAGAACAACTTGGGTCTGAAATTCAAAATCTTTCTGAAAGCTTGCACGCTAAACTCTCTCAAAAAGATAAAGTAGAAGAAAAAATTAGAGAATACCATAAATCAGAAAAATCGTATGAAATGACTGAGAAATTGTTGACAGTTAGTCAGCGCTTTAGAGAACGGCAGTGGCGCAAAAAACTTGATGATGTAGCTAATGAAACTGTACGTATGATTGATGTTCTTTTCCGTAAAAAAGATTTCATAAAACGAATTCATATAGACCATACCACTTTTGAATTAAAGCTATTTAACCTAATGAATCAAGAAATTTCAAAAGAGCGCCTATCTGCTGGCGAAAAAGAAATGCTTATGTTAACGGTCATACTAGCGATGTTTAGAGTATCAGGTTGGAAATTACCTTTTGTGTTCGATACCTTAATGGGTAGACTTGACCAGGATCACAAAAAGTCACTTATTCAACATTTTATCCCTCGTTGCGGAGAACAAGTCCTTATGTTTACAACTGATTCTGAAATAACGTCGGAACAGTTTCCTGTGATTGAAGAAATTACAACACGCTGTTACACCTTAGAATACGATGCTTCTCAAGAAAGCGCAGTAATCGTAAAAGACCGCTACTTTGATATCATTAGAGAGGCGGTACAGTAGTTATGAATTTTACTTTAAAAACATCAAAATATACTAAAGAGACTCTCACGCAACTCCATGCTTCCACCGGAATCACGCCTAATATTCTAATCCGTTACGCTGTTGCTTTATCTCTTAGAAATACTACTCAGATTGTGCCTATTACAAAAGATTTTACAGACGGATTAGTGTTGAACCGTAGCACCGTTACCGGAGAGTATGACTATGCCTTTCGTGCAATGATTACACAGGCCGCAGGTCGTGAATTAACAGATGAGGAGTTTTTTCCTGCATATTTTAACGCTCACTTGGAACGTGGAATACGATTGTTAGCTTCAGAGTATAAAACGGCAGGCAATTATGAGAAATTTATTCGTAACTTGTTATCTTAACGAAAGTAGTGATCTCAATGTTATATCTGGATAATAGCGCTACAACAAAGATACACCCTGACGTTTTGGAAGCAATGCTCCCTTATCTCCAAGAGGAATACGGTAATCCTTCCAGCAAATTTTATTCCCTTGCAGAGAATGCTAAGAAAGCTGTGGCTACCGCTCGAGAACAAGTTGCACAACTATTAGGATGTGACCCAGACGAGGTTGTCTTTACAAGTGGTGCTACTGAAAGTAACAATATGATTATTAAAGGTGTAGCTGATTATTACAGTCATAAAGGCAGCTCTTCTAATTATTTGCTAACTTCTTCTGCTGAGCATCCGTCTGTACTGGAAACAGTAGAATTTTTGGGTGAACGCGGGTACAAAACGAGGTTACTTGATGTCGATACTTTTGCAAGAGTGGATCTTCAAAATGTCAAAGAAACAGTTACTCAACTCCAGCCTCTTCTTACTTCATTTATGTGGGGAAATAATGAGATTGGGTCATTGAATCCGATTGGTGAAATTTCTAAATTGTTTACAGCTAATAATTTATTCTTCCACACTGATGCAACTCAGGTTATAGGTAAAATACCAGTTAATTTGCGGAAGCATAGTGGAATTCGATTCCTCTCTATGTCAGCACACAAAATAGGCGGCCCCAAAGGAATCGGAGCCGCCATCATTCGGAAACAATCTAAAGAGATTTTCACTCGCTTAACGCCCCTACTTCACGGAGGAGGACAAGAAAACAACTATCGGAGTGGAACTTTGGCTGTACACAATATTGTTGGATTGGGAAAAGCTGCTGAGTTAGCATCTCAGAAGCTAGAGGAAAACGTCAAGCGTCTAACTCAATTAGAAAACTATCTTGTTGACTTACTTAAGACTAATCTAGGTAACAAGATTGCTTTTAATAGCGACAATCACGACAAAATCCCAGGATTAATTAGCCTTCAATTTATCGGAGTAAACAATGAGTTGTTGCTGAAGAAATTATCTAGCTTCATCGCACTTTCTTCCGGTTCGGCTTGCAGTTCGAGTAAACCAAGCCACGTCCTAAGTGCCGCTGGGAAAACATTGGAAGAAGTTCGTCAGACAATAAGAATTACGTTGAGTGCTGATATAGGCGAAGCTGAATTGGACTTATTTAGTGAGATTAAGTAACTCTCGTCACGAGTTAGAGATTAGTTCATGGTTCTCTAACTCGTGACCTTTTATCAGTTTTGTTTAAAAATTTTATTCAAAAGTTGATCGACGTCATTTTTCATGGTGAACATTGCTCCTTCTAACTTCTTTAGTTCATATTTCTCATCATATTCACTCAATAACTTCTCTAGTTCTATGAGATTATCATCTATCTTTGACAACAACTCCTCATCACAGAAAAGTTTATTACCATATTCCTTAATTTTATTTAAAATAAAAGGGTTCATCTTAAGATGTTCTAAATCGAGGCTATCGCTGAATTCGGAGAATTTCGATAATATACCAACAATTTCGAAAAACTCCACATATGTAGCTTCATGAACTTCCAAGATATGCTGAGTTCCTCTACTGTTAAACTCCAACTTCATTCTACAGAATGAAGTTCCTAAACTCGGAAAATGAGCTATGGAAAGTTTCAACTTATCATTTCCTAGCACGAATTCTTTGTCTGAATTCAATAAACTCAATAAAGTTATTTCAGTTCTTATTTTCTTCAACACTGAAGAGGCTAGATCCTCATACTTTACAAGATCACTCTTTGTCATCAAGCAATGATTGTGAGCCCAAGGATTCCTGAAATTGTAAAGCTCTCCCCACTCTTTTGCTAGATCTGAAGTGATATGTTTGTACAATTCGGAAACTTTAAGTTCTGTTTTTTTAGAATATGTTAGCTCTTTTATTTTATTCAACTCATCTAACATAGTATCTATGTCATCCCGTGTGCCACCGATAGCATTATTTGAGGTCAATACATCTTCAATAATATTCAATCTGTCGGAAATGCTAGAACTAGAAAATCGTATTCTTTCTTCCACAAAATTTTTCAAATGGACAAAATCTAAATTATCGAGTGGATTATCAATTAGATCTAAAATATTATCTCGATTAATCGTTCTATTCTTTTCATTTTCCTTATTGTGGAAATAATCTTTATACCAAGTTGCTCCTTTTGCCTTTAAGAAAATAATTTCTATTAAGGTACGAAACTCACGTTCTAATACATATACACTTTCAGAAATTTTTCTCATATAATCAATAGTTTGGTTATCATAAATAATTGAAATGTAATCACAAACAACTTTTATTTTCTCTAAATATCTTTTTTTATTTGTATCAAACTTCTTTTCTTTGTTATCTTTCGGATACATTGTAATAAATATTATATTACTATCTTTATCAAGTAGAACTTGAAGTTCTTCATTAAAATTTCCGGTCTCAAATATATCGTGTAAAGTCTTCTCACTATAGCCTGGTTTACACGAAACAACCAGACTTGTCTGAAATTCTTTATATCCCATTAAATAACTCTTCTTAGTCTTTGGCATGTCACTCTTCCTTTCTGCTCAATCTTAAAATCTCATCCATTATTGTTTGTTTAGTAGCTGCTATTTCTTTAATTGCGTTAATATTATATTCAATGAAACCCTCTTTATTTGTTATTATTTTTGTGATATATTCCTCAAATATTTGTTCGTCGTTTACATGTCCAATGGTAGATAAAGTTAAAAGTTTTCTCTCATCATAAAACGCTTCGAAGATTTTTTCCATAATCTGCTGGATGATAAGGCTATCTCTTATCTGTTCAGAATATGGTTGGAGTAAGCTATTAAAATAAAGATAATTCCTTAATGATTTATATACATCTTTCCGGACATTCTCCACTCCTGCATATCTAATTGGCATTCTGTTAATCATTTCATTTAATGAACTTGTAATAATTCGCTTTATTTGGTCCATGAGGATTTCTTTATCCTCTACTCTTGCTTGTAATTCATCTTGACTCTCTCTTATCCTGATTGATAAGTTTTCAATTAATGCTCTTAAAGTGATTTTCTTCCTATAAAAACCTTGCTCATCTGGCTCAAGAGAATTAATTAATTCGAAATAACGAAGCCAATATTCTTCAATTATTTTATAGTATCCTACCTCTTGATAAATTAGATCCCTATCACAATCAAACCAATCTTTTAATAAAGGATATAAGATGAGATTTAATTCTCGAATACAGTCCGTCATATGTAAATATACTATTTTCTCCCTTGACTGTTTTTCATTCCATTCTATGCAATTAAGAAATATTTTATTGTTTGAGATAAACTTTAATCCCAACAGATTTTCCAATTTGGGAGCAAATCGTTCCGAGACATTGCTCTCTACATTTTTTGGCGTTTCATTAATCATATAAAAAAGATCTCTATGCTGATAATCCTCTAATCCCTCAACAATAAAAATGGGAAGTTCCATTCTATTCAGTAAATCTTTTTGCTCACTTCCTATTTCATTCATAAGTGAAATGATTGCTTTTATTCTGTGTTGCCCATCAATAACAGTAAAACTTCCCCGCTTAACTTCCAAAACATTTTGATCTTTATATGAAATTACAGCTTTGCTATTAAGTATAGTGGGCGGAAAGAATGTTGCTGGTATATCATTTAAAATATACTGTTTTATTTTATCTACTCTCCTCTCATCTATCTTTCTATTCATTGAGATATCTGATCGAATATCCACTATACTTTCCAGTTCCCTATATCTTACTTTACCAATATAACACATATGATCATTCCATTTATAAGGTACAACATCAAGCTTTACTCCCATATAATTCCCTCTCTTCATGTTCTTATTTGGAGTTGTGCTTAAGTAGCACAACTCCATGGTATTATTACAATTCCCAAAATGCCTTATCCCGCATCCAAACCGGTTGCCCTGATCCAGCCTTCACAATACTGTAATGTTTTTGAAGCGATTTAATCCGGCTCATAATATTATCCTCTTCTAACTTACTCTGAGTGCTAAACACCATTCGAATTTCCTTGGCAGACATTTCGGACACATTATGCACAATCCAGGTCAAAATGTAATTCGCATAGTCGTTATCTGATGTTGAAAAATGGCTCAAGAACTGTGTAGATAAGATTGTGCCTACACCGTACTCTCTTCCTTCTTTCAGAATCTTTTTAATCGAAGTAAAGTCTTTACTGAGGAAATTATCCGCCTCATCAACTAAGATCATTCGCGTAATTTCACGATAAGCTCCATCAATTGCACTATGTCCAAACATTTGCATTTGGTTGTAGAAGACATCAAGTGTAATGGATACTACAAGGTTTTGAATACTCTCACTGTATCCAGACAAATTAATTACCGTGATCCCATCAATCATGTCGAACAATGAGATAGTTTTGGAGGAATCCGTTTCAAAAACTTCGGTTTCATATAGCTCTTTCAGTGCCGCATACAGGGAATCAATTTTAGAATTTTCTTTGCCAGCATAAAGTTCGTATATATCACTCATAGTGGGGGCGGGTAAATTCCAAGTCATGGGATCCCCTTTTATAATGCCTTTATTGGCGTATGCCTCCATCATTAAATCCTTCAACGTAATTGCTTGAACTTGTCCAAGGTTGAAAGACCTTACAATTGTGTCTGTAAGAGAGTTACTTGTATGAAGGGGCAATAAAGGTTTTATTGGTTCTGCCATATACAAAGATAAGGGATTAAACGGCAAATGATATAGATTATATACCTTAGCATTTGTTTTTTCAGTAAAATCAGGCTTGATATAATCACCTTTATAATCAAAAATCAAAATACCTATGGGAGTTTGATTCACGTTATCATAGCTATTACGACTTAACTGCGTAATCAATGATTTCGTGAATTGTGTTTTCCCCGTTCCCATCGTTCCAATGATTCCTGTATTGGTGTGCATAATCTTATCCGTTGAAGTAGGGAACCATTTAACATCTTCATTCGAAGTTGCATTATGTCCGAATAAAACTTCTAGTGGTTTGGTCGTTTCTTGAGAATCTACAAATCTCTGAGAATCCATATTATTTGTTTCTAAATCACTTAAGTTCTCATCCGATTTAAGCGCAGTGGCTGCCACTTCATCCAATCCGGCTCCATAATGTTCACTATTTTCAGCAACAAGTAATATCGATTCCTCACTATCTTGTGCTATTTCATAACGTTTAGAAGAATTATATAAATTACTCAGCAATTGCTCAGGGGACAAATCCCCTTGATTACTCTGTATATATTCCTTCATCTCTTCAACACTCTTGAGTATAAATTCATAACCACTCTGTTCAGGATAGTCATAAACCATCACATTATCGTTCATTTTGATATCGGTAAATACGACATCCTTCTTAAATGAGATTACTGAACCTTGACCAATATACTGATCTAACGTATCTACAATCGTATAGTTATCATTAAGAAGACGTTCGCGAACATCATGGTCCGTAATTTGACTCCATGATTGTTCAGGCCACACTGAATAGAGCTTCATTTTCTCCGCACTTGCAATCGCTAGTTGAATAAAGAAATTACGATATAGTACAGCTTGAAAATTTTTCTCATCCCCTGTTAAGAACTCCATTAATAGCTGCTTAGTTTCTTTTACTTGTTTTATCGCTTTATCTTGCACGTTAGCACCGTTATATCCTATTTTGACCTCAATGGGGTAAAAGTGAACAAACATCTCTTGGTCAGAAGGTTCGACACCAATCAATAACAGATCATCACTATAAGAACCGAATCTACCCAATTTTTTAGCAGAAAATAAACCTTCGGATTGTCTTAGGCCAGTCCCACCTGAAATTCTAAGAATTTCTTCCATTGAGATTGGAATCCATATAATATTGCTGTGTGCATATGCAGCAAGGGATAGTTTAACTGCAGAAAGAATACTGATTTTTTCCTTTGGAAAATAGTTCTTCTGAGCCAAAAGACGAAGTAGCCAATTGCCATTAATAGCATTAAAGAAATTGATAATTGGAGGCAACACATGATCGTCTACATACAGCCTCTGATGTCCAAGGAATTCTTTAATTAAACGCTGATATTGTTTAGATCTTCTGGTAACAGTTATCGCATCAAAACCACTAGAGGATGTATATTGATCACTGTAATGAATAACTAGCAACTCTTTTTTAGCATCACTATTCTTGAAAAAACTCAAGTCTACTTTTGGCTCAATAAAAGTAACCCAATGGGCTGAATCGTAGACTTGATCTAGTTGCTGTTTATGATCTGCAGAGATCGCAGTAACAATATTAATATCCTCTTGGTAATTATCAAGAGTTCGGGCAACTCTCAGTAAAGAATTTAATTTCGGTACCATTTTCAATAGTGGAGCTTCTTGTGTCGGATAATATCTCGTTCCGAATCCCGTTTTGTAATCTTCGTTGATGAATACAGAAGGAATACCTGAAACAAGTCCGAATAATGAAACTCCCGTAATAATCTCCGAAGCATTGCTTGTAGCAATCTGCTCGATTTTATTCATCTGATAGAAAGTAACATGACTGTACTCGTAACGATCCGTATCCACATTTTTAGAATAAAACTTCACTTTGTCTCGGAAAACATTTAACAATTCTTCTGCGTGATATCCATCCAATTCCAGTTTGAGATTGAACTGTTTGGCAATCTCTTCTGCATCTGTATATTGTGACATCTCCTCAAAAACATTGTTGATTCCTTTTTCAGCATAGATGTGAATTTCAATAGGGAGTAGGTTCCCTTTTTCCAAGTTATCTTTAAGTTGCTTCTTGTAGTATTCAAAAAGACCTTGAAGGATTTCCTGACAGTCTCCCATATTAATCGTATTAATTTTAAGCGGGGCTCGACGATCTAATTCAAAAAGATATCCAAAATGACCAGTAAATTCTTCAATTTTTTCTTGAACCAATTTATTCACAAAGGTTTTGGATGACTCGAATCTTGGTAAACTTTGATCCATGTAAGAAGCCCACTCATACGAATCACTCATCTCAATTGCCTTATACAGTTTGGAAGTGAAATTAACATACGGTAATAGATTCGTAGATCTCATGGAATGCAACAGCTCATCATTGATTGACTCGTCACCAACCAATTGATTTAATTGTAATTGGTAAGCCAAATGTAGAGGATGTAATGGTGTAAATAGCCATTCTGGGTTTATATGATTTTTCTGAATCGTTCCAACTAAAACAAGATCTCTTTGGGTCTGGTTTAATGACTGACCGTTTTGTAATTGTTCAAGCTCCTGTAAATACACATCTATATAGTTACGGGCTAGCACAGTATAATCTTCATCGAAATAGGCTAAACTTGGGAGTAAATCGTTAGTTCTAAAGTATCGTAATAAATCGCAATATGCCTCTTTTAACGGTTCAGAAACTGAAATAGCTTGCGGAACAATCTCTCCTAAGTTATCTTCGAGAAAAAACAAATGATTGGTTTCTAAGAGTTTGCGTTCCCTCTCTAAATTACGTTTGAATTCTCCTTGAGCAAAAGTCTCCCTCGTTCCTTGCACGATCTTCATCTTTTCATTCTCTATGCGATAGGTAAAGTGCTCTTGCTTTTCACGTTTCAGCTTCCACACGCTAAAACCACCAATAGGAACAGGTCGTTCAACTAAATCTTGCACAGCAAATGGAATACTTGTATGAGGAAGCTGGATGTTAAAATAAATCATTTCTTCATCACTATTATTTTCATCATTGCGAGAAACAACTAATTCCTGTTCCTCAGTAATGTCAAATGTGCTGTGCGATTCTGTTAAATTAACTTTGGTGATTTCTGAAGCATCCTTATTGAAAAACCAATGTTCCGCATCTGAATTAATTAAAAGATACGAACCCTTGGATTTTGATAACGTAATGGCATAAGACGTTTGTATCGTCTGAAGAAGCTTGGACTGTGTCTCAACCACTGTAATTCTAAATTCATAGGCTGGAGACACCTCTGTCTTGTATTTCACACCATAAAATGTAGTCTGTCCAACTTCATGTTTTAAGTGTACGCGGATCTTCTTACCTGCTTGTTCCACCTGTATTGGCTGTTTAATTTTAGTTTCATTGATATACTGATTTTTGATAAAATCATTAAATGTAAACTCTAATGAGATATGTTCTTTTTGATCAGGATTGAATACGATAATGTTTCGTTTACGTTGCTTACTCTTGGTCTCGCCATCGGCTCTCTCCCAATACTCTAACCCTTCCAAGGTCAACTTCTTACCAGCCTCTACATACTCCAAACCTTTTCCTTCTAATTTTTTCTGATTCGATCTTCTTACCAAACCAAAATCAACATCCTGCCACGTTTCAGACTCGGATAAAACCTTGATCCCCTGATCATCAAAATGCCGCTCCAGGCTGACCTCAGCAGAACCATATTGATGGGCTATTTCAACGTCACTATATAACGAATGGTTTTCCTTTAATCTTTCTTTAATTTCCTTAAGAGTTCTAGGAGTATTGAAAAGCTCTGCATCATAAAAAATCCCAAAGTTTCTATATTCATGCTTATTCAATTTTTCATTGTTCAGCACAGTAAGTATATTCTCGTAGTCAAACAAGTTTACTCTCTCATGAAGTCCCTGTTGAGCTTTCATGGACTCAATCGAGAAGTTAAGAATTTGCTTCTCTTCTGAGGATAGATTCGATTGCTTCATCATTTCTTGCAAATCTTTTTCAATTGAATCAATATGAAACGGCATACCTTCTTTTGCAAACGAAGTCATTCCCTGAACCAAACTATCTAAGTTTGAATTGTGGATTAAAAGCATAGCCAAATCTTTAAAAGGATCTTCATGTGTGCCAACTTTATTCCGTAATGTTGTAAGAAAGTCTGGCGTGATCTCCTCAATATTTGATGCGATTAATACCTTGGACTGATCATAATTTAAAGTGTGCGATTGATAGAATCCATCCTCAGTTGACATTGAGAACGGACTAACTCGATTAATGTCCTTAATTTGATTTACTAGATTTACGACTTGTTCTTCACGTTCAAATTGAATATGATATTTTTCTCCTGCCTGAATATTGACCTCGCTCAAAAAACGATCTACGAGATGAGCAAGATAACTATAAAAATGCTTTGACATAAATAGCATCCCCACTATCACTTTTTTTCTCTAGCAAATTCAACTTTTCAAAATACTCAATGATGGAAACTTGAGTATCTCTATCATAAATAATTCCTCTCACTTCGAATTGTTCAAATAGTTTCTTCAATCTGATTTTAGGCTCATCTTTAATGATAACTTTAGTAAAGAATAATAAATAATCTGTATCCAGAATTAACATCTTACCTGATCTCCCCCTAGATTTGAGGAATGTTCTCTGACAAAAATGAGTAAACCACGTCTTATATTCGTTATACGGTTTGGAACGAAATGAATTATTAAACTGGTAATCAATCATTTGAAATAAAGCAGATAATTTATTTAATACAGGCAGGTCATAAGTTTCAGGATTTAAGTTCATTTGACTCCACTTTACATCGGATAGTCCCTCACGATATTGTTCACTCAACTTATCTACATCTTCTTCGACCGCAAGAGTTTCTTCATATGTACCTGAACGAAGTATTTCGGAGATCTCTTGATAGGAAAGTAACTTCCCTACTCCTTCAACTGAAATATTAAGCATTTTCAGAAAATTCACATGAGTAAACATACGATTAATCGATCGCTCAATGTTTTTCCATCCGTATTCGTAACTAACTCTAGTTTTCGATAGTCTTTCTTCTTCTTCAAATGTAAAATAAATGGGCACTATGCTCTTCTCGTATTTGGCAAACAGAGTTTCATTTCTACGAGACATTTGAGTCATATAGAAAAAATAATAGTAAGATAGAAGTTTCTCAAATTGTTGAGTGAATAAATCCTGTTTCGTAGAAAGCCATTCAAAATCTACAGCAAATAATTCAGAGATTTCTGGTAATAACACAGCAAACTTTCGTGATTGTGCCTCCTCACTTTTCAACTCTGGTAAAGCTTTGAATATTAACGAACTCATCAAATCATCCGTCTGATGTTCTTCTTTACTGATTTCCCATGCAGCTTTTTCATTCCATAAAACCGCATAAAGAAACTCGGCCAACTTTCTGTTCTCGTTCTCAACTGTATTGATATAATAAAGTGTCTGAGGATGGAATAAAAATAGTTGATTGTTTTCGTCAATGAATAAAGTTTTAATCATCTGCTTGAATTCATTTTTTTGATTTATATCTTTGAACTCAATGGATTTTAGTACATCTTCGACTAGTTGATCGGGGTTCGCTTCTGAGGACATTTTCTTTTGCCCAACCAGACGCAAAAACTCGCCTACAACTTCCTTAAGGTTGAATTGCATATCTTTAAATTTTGTGTTGTAAGGTAAGAGTTCAACAGGAATTTTGGGGTTATGCCTAATGGAAGAATCAAATTTGAACTTGTCCTTAATGGTTTCTAAATCCAACTTATACTCCATATTTTCACATCTCCGTATATGAATATTGGTCGAATAACTCATCGTAAGTTAGTCTATAACGCTGGGACTTGCCGAACTTTTTACTTTCAAAAATAAGCTCATTTTTGTCGTTTCCTTTACTACTCAACTGATCTATGAATTCAACAAACTTGATATATTGGAACTTGTCTTTCTTATTCGGTCGATAACCATTCTTGATTCGAATCAACAAGGAATATAGTGAGAAATCAATATCGATTTCGACCGGAGTTCCGCCTTTGGGTCTGAAAGCAATCGTTAACATTGGAAGAAATTTCATTAATATCTCTTCTACTCTAGATTCGACTCGTTCAAGCGCTGGTTCGATTTCGAGCTTCTGTAAAGCGTAATAATGCGTCTGTGGTTGTCCAATTTGAACATATATAAGTCCGCCATGTCCCTCACCATTCCATTTATATATTGCATCACGAACGTCTTCTCTATAGAGCTTGGATAGCATATTCCAAGATCTTCTATTCCAATGAAATAAGTAATTCATGTATTGATCATAGACCTGATCTTTAAATGAGTCGTGTTTTTCTTTTGGAACTAAATAGTATAAGTATACAAATAACTTAACTAACTCATTTCTAAATGGAATACTCTTTTTGTCTTCTTCTTTCCACGGGGAGTGTGGAACAAGAGATTTTGCAAAATACGGCGCCCTATTAACGTCAATATATAGGCTAAACAAATATGCACCGTCTCTTCTAGATTTAAAATCTATCAAATGCTGATCAAGTAACTCAGTACGATATTGTGTTGGATTGATATGATTTATGGCTTGATGTATAGCAGATGCATCTTCACGATCAAATAGCTGAAAAGGAAGTAGACATGACGTATAAGATTGAAAATCCTGATGTGTGATTAATTCCATTAACTTCTCATGATCTACATTATCCATTGAGGAGGGAACAATTATATTGTATATAAAGTCCAGCAGAGCCCGAGTCGAAATAATAAGCTTTTCTTTTACCATCGCTTGAATCAATAAATCAATAATTTTGTCTTGAATATCCTCATATTGTAATAACTCATAATTTTGAATAATAGGATTTTTAAAAACAACCTCGGGATGTTCAGCCTTCTCTCTTAGATAAGCCTCATAGAACGGATTCTGTTCTGTATCCTGAGTAATTCTTTGTAAAATTCCTCTAATGTAACTGGAACGAGGACCATGTTCCGTTAGCTCATACATGTGATAATCACTGAAATTCACATATTTGAAAATGTGATCATCCTGAGACACTTCCTCTGTAATTACAGACTCCATAATTCTCTTTGCATGTACATATTCTCTAAGCCGAGTGAACTCCTTTCCTTCCTCTGCATCAATAAAGTTATTCAGAGCGCCCAGATTAATGGCTAAAACAATGGTTATAATCGGACCCGTTCCAATCTCTTGATCTGAAAACGGCTTTAGTACCTTGGCCAACGTTTCAATTGAAGTTTTCCGAGGAGAGAAACTCTCCGTTGCATCATTATGTAAATAAAATCGTTCTGGATCGGCTAAAAAATCATACTTATCTTTTAAGTAAGATAAGATATGTGATTTACCATCGCCCACTCCGCCACACACCAATATTAACTGTGGTTCATTTGTTTGATTGGCTTCTAAAATATAGTTTTCAAGTTCCTTTTCCACCGGTCTTTGAACATGCATATATTTTTTAAATTCACTAAATCCCTCAAGATTCTCTACAGCTTCCTTCGAAGACTGCTTACAGCGCTTAAGAACATCAATGAAATGAGTATTTGTAGACATGCCCCATCCTCCAAACACATTTTTATAAATCTCCACAAAAAAAGACATAGTTCTCCTGTAGGAACCATGTCTGTCATCATACGCTGTTTACTGTGTAATAGACCATGCTTTGGTCCCGCATACATAAAGTTAAAAAAGGAAGCACTAATCTACAATAAATGACTATTTATAGGATAAATATACCACACTTATGGTTCTTAAGGTACAAAATTAAGATTTATAGGTATTATTTCCAAGCGGCCTACGCATGTTTGAATATGATTAGAACAAAAGCCTGCTTAACATGTCCGATTTCTTTATAGTACTCTGTCAAACAATACACTTATTCGCCACCGCCACCATCTTCGTAGGTATCTCTTCCCGCAACCGCCACACAATGCACATCGGTTTGTTCCCCTCATGAATTACATAATCCGCTTCGCCCAAGAAAACAAATGGAGACGTATAGTCTTGCACTTCCTTATACTCCCGCACGAATGCTGTTCAGCTTGGAATACACATGGGTCAACACTTCCCCCTGCTCATCCAGTTGCAATTCGTTGTACTCTTCTTCCCCCAGTGTGCCTTTCAGGGTAGCAATAATCTCATTACACGTTCGGATCTGCGCCAACACTGCTGGCTTATCTTCCGTCTGTTCCCATACAATCTTGAGCGCTCACCGGGTCACCGCCGCCAAATACGTGAACAGCAGTTTACGTGCTTCCTCTGCATCCAGCTTCTCGGTGCCAATGTTATACACATCCGGGTCCAGCGCCGAAATCTCATGCTTGGTGATTGTGTTGATAAGCTGTTCATATATGCCTTGTTTCATGAATGTACCTCGCGAGAGTTAGGAAGGTTGTGGATAGTTCTCTATGTATATGTAGCTGAAAGTTGCTTCTTCTATATTATCGACCAATCTGTGGAAGATTTCATTAATTGTTTGATTTCATAGAAAAAGCACCTCTACTTGTGGTCTGGTAGAAGTGCTTAATGATGTGACTTTAAATCGTGTATAGATGTGCGCAACTCATATCATCTTTTCACTGTATCACTTAGGATTATAAGTTAGTATGACAGTCTTCTCTCTTAGTTTGAAAATACGGTTACCATCTTATCTTTAATAAAGATTGATAAATAATCGCTTGTTTTTTGAGTTTGAATATCAGCACAAAGGCTAGTTATCTCCTTTTGAAGTACCAAAAGCGCGGCTGGAATAACAAAAATGTTCATTTTCTTTATATTCAGACCCTTATCATCAATTTCAATCTCGATTCTCTTTATATCGTCGTCAGCACGCAAAATATCACCTAGACAATAAACAATCTTGTCTTCTCTATCCTCCTTAACCACTTTTTCTCCTAATAACCCTAAGAGAACTTGATAATTCGGATCTCCGTCTTTAAATATATTAATTAACTCAATGATTAGGTCATTCAGAGAAATATTTCTTAATTTCTCTTCCATCCTCTCTCTTGAATCATCTAGAAACCACGATTCGAGATCCACTGGTGTATCGTCTATTATCCCGGGAACATAGGGCTTAGTGTAAAGAAATTCTTTATTCATTGTTTAACCTACCTTTTAATGTTTTGTATATTCCCCACCTATTTTTTTGGCAACTCTGTCAAATAGCATATCCCACACTGCATCTTTATTACCAGTTTTGAAATATTCTTGTGCTTTTAGATCACTTCTTAGCTCTTTTTGAATATTAGCGAATATAATTCCTATGTCTTCTGCATTTTCTTTCCAACCTTCTGCCCCTCGTTTCATACTCAAATTAGTACCATTTGGAGAAACAGCTCTTATCTCAGCCATATTAAAATCTATTGCAGTGGCTATATCCTCAAGACTGAAAGGCCCGTTAGTTGGATGGTTATGAGTAAATACCGTATCTTTAGCTACATCTTTATGGTTACTTATATTTATAGACTTTTCAGTACCAACAACCGTTTCTCCTATTAAATTACCATTCTTATCAAAAAATTGCCCGTGTTCCAAGGGTTTATTTCGAATTTGATCCTCAAACTTATTAACAGATTCTAAATAATGAGTTCTACCCGTCCTTTTATTTCCTTCCCCATGCCCCGGCTTTCCTCCACCCGACCCACCCAGATCGGTATGCTTATCATCCATCGAACGAAATGCTTTGCCAAACAATACATATGCTAGAGCCTGACCTGTCATCGCTCCACCGTAATATCCTGCTCCACTCTCATCAATCTGTTTCTTCTGCTCATCCACAAATTGCTCTATATCAGACCTCGCCGTTCCCGTACCCCAAGCGGTATCCCATGCAAACTGAATACCTCGCCCAACGTCTACAACTTTGCCCACTGTCATGGCATATGCCACACTGCTTAATGTACTGAACGGCTTATCGAAGAAAGCTTCTGCCGTCTGGCCCATTCCCGTTATTGTTTCCCCTACTGATTTATCAAGCAGCCCTACAGCGAAATTGCGCTTCAGCTCCTCTGGGATGTACAATGCCACCTCGCCTGAGCCATCCGTTGTTCTGAAGTTCTTTGCGATAAACGTAAACTCTTTCTGGATTTCGTCCAACAGCCCGAGTGTAGTCGGGAACACTTCTTTTGCCTGCATAAAATCCCAGAAGAAACGCTCTCCGGTCACACCCGACCAATCGGATTGCAACATATAGATGGATTTCTCTAGTTCCCAGACCATTCGCTCCAGTTCCTGTTTCTTCTGCTGGACCAATCGAGCTTTCTCGTCCAACACATCGGGATGTACCTGAATACGTTGCATCCTATCTTCACCGCCAACCTGACCATAGTTTATGTACCTAAATTTTAACAAGTGAGAGTGAGGATTGGAATCAAACGGAAGGATCATTTCCTCGTTAAAGATGCAGTAGGCAGGAAACATTCACTAGCCAGATATTTTGCGTGTTAGTGCACTTTGTATTTAGGCAAAATGACTGTTTTGCCGGCGTATAAAGCTGATGAAACGATTAACTGACTTCCACCCGTTCGATCCGGTCAGCTCTGCAGATATTTCTTCATTCGTACCTTGGATTTAATGCGTCTCTCCAAACGTCATCACCAACGAAATCTACATTATTCTCTTGAAAATAATTTCGGGTCTCTTGCTCCAGATCATTCAAGATTTGGGGCCAATCATTTTCGTTAGTCTCCTTGGATTCAAAATCCCCAACAATGTTCAGCCATCGCTGGTTTAACTGCTGATACTCCTCGATCCTGGCTTTAAGTTCAGGTGTTACAGGATAACTGGTTACATCCAGCCTCTCGAACGTCATTCGCATACGTTGAAGTGTAGGGGGTAATATGTCATCTAGACCTAGATCGTTTGTGAGCAAAGCTGGGGGTTTTACCAGCCAGTTGGCTTCTTCGCTGAAACTTAGATTCATTAAGTTATACTTATCCATAATCTGCGTCATATCTGTAAAGTTGTAATAGAGCTGGCTGCCTTGTTCTCCATCCTCCACCATCTCGTTTGTTATTTTCTCATTCTTAAGTATTTGGTCGAATAAAATATCATTATCTATAATCGCACTTTTCGTATCAACCATATCTTGTCGTACATTCATCGTTAGATACTGTTCATACATTCTTTTTTCTTTATAAAAGCTATAGGTTAGAACAAGCAATAATGCTAGGCCAATGCAGCATCCAATCATTACAAATCGTTTCATTGATATCATAGCAATTTGTTCTCCTAAGTTTTTAATAGTAAGAAGCACCTCTACGTTTGCCTGGTAGAAGTGCCTTTGAGTAGTATCATTATTTCATTACCTGCTGCTTTTTTTAACTTGATAATTCCTTTTCAATATAAGGACGGTCAAGTAAAAGAAGAAGGCTTGGAGTTAGGTATTTAGTTTGATATTCATCCAACTGATTATTAACCGCCAACAGACCATTCTCCATTCTAAGTAGTTGAGTAGAACCATCTTCTAGGAATAAAAGATTTCCACTAGTATTTCCTATAAGGTTTCCTATGATTTTAAATAAATGCTCAAGTCCTTCATAAAATGTATTATCAAATAACTGAACCCTAATACACACATTAACATCTAAGTTGTAATGATTTCTAACAAAAGCTATGTCAGAAATATCTTCAATTTCAAGAGTCAAAGAGAAAAAATTAGATCCAATTACTATTTCTTCATCGTTACTATTAAATGAAACTGATCCGTTAACAAATTCAATGGTATATCTTTCTAACAGCTTCCCTAAAGAATTAAGATCTAAATTAGATCGTAGAAATAATTCGTAATCCATGTACTGATCCTCCTCTATTCGATGAGTAGAATCCTGTTGAATTGATCTCACTAAAAATCTTCTACATATCTTTATATTCTCTGGTTTCAATAAACCTTCTGTACTCTACTCGATCCCAAAAACCGTCTTCGTTATTAATTCTTAGAATCCCATCAATTCTATAAACACATTCATTATCATTAAGAAGAAACAAAAGGTTACTTTCCGTCGAATCGATTATTTCAAAGACAAGTACAAGAATGCGGATAATTGCCTCTATACTATCCCAGTCATTATCTATTCGGAAATTTAAACTCTGATTATATTTAAAATCATTGGCAAGAAACTCTGAATCGTAACCAAATGGACTAGCTGAAGTATCAATTAAAGCAATTGAAAATCCAACTTTATTTACTGTTTCCTCAATTTTTAATCCTTTGTCTAATTGTATTACTTCATCACAAATAATATTGATCTTAGTTAATTTCTCAATCAGAGTTTCTTTTGTCAACACAACTTCTTCACATTTCAAGGAGCAGTCAGTTGCCATTTAATCTCCTCCTACTATTACATACAAACCTCTACTATAATTTGGTAGGAGTGCTGTTTGTATGAATACAATTAATTATTAATATCAATCGGATCTTTCTCCACAAATTTTTCATACCAATTGTTTAGTGGGAAATGTGAGACTTGTATAATTTCTAGAGAGAGTGGTTTGATGGTAAAAGAGCCGCCCCTTTCAAAAAGTTTAATTAACGGTTCATAAATGTCTAGATATTGACTAATGCCCGTGTTATTCTCTGCGTACTTCGCCAACTGTAAATAGTATTCAAATATTCTTTTCACATATGAGTTTTGATTCAAATAAGCAACAGCCTCTGAACTACAATAAGCTGAAATATCTAATTCCTCTTCTTGATCTCCTAGCAGTTTCGCCACATTTGTAAATGCAGGTGGCATAGGCTTCAGCTGCTCCGCTTTATAAAACTGAGCCATTCTTCTGAGAAATTCATAGCCGAGGTTAGTATCCTTCTCAGAGACACCAGTACCTACTGAACCCCAATTTATACTATTTAATTTGGATACTGCATTTTCCAATAACATTCTGTTTCACCCCAACATTCAGCAATTAATCTCATATTCGTAGTACTTGCTAGTATCCTCATTCCATAAAAATGAACCTCTACGTTTGTCTGGTAGAATTGCTTTTATGCATTATTTATCTGTAATTCAGTTGAGAGATTTCATAAAAACTGAATACTCAATATTTTCGAGAAGTTCTCCGTAATGCGTTTGGAGTAATTCAAGATATGTTCCGTTGAACGTATACTTTCCTTTTTTAAAGAAAAATATCTCTTCTCCAGATGTGTGATAGAATACCCCATCTACTTTGAGTGATCCGATAACAGAAAAAGAAATCTCGTACATCGTTTTATACCATAATTCATATTGTTGATTATTCTCCAATTCAAAAGATATTGTTTGTTGATAAATAAAATCCTCTTCTTGAAACATAGTTTCATAAGAAGCTGCTGGATGATCAGCTGGAAAATTATTATCATAAACAGTAATTTTTAAACCACCGCTTAGATCAAACTCATGAATGAACAATGCATTGTGTTGTCGGTTCATATAATTCACTTCAAAATTCTTACTTTCAATTAATCTTTTCAACCATAAAGGATCTTGTTTTCCATTCAACTTCAGTGAATATTCCATAAACTTGTCTCCTCTACTTTAAGGGAATACCGATATGATCTTACCGTCCTTTTTGATTGCGATAACTTCTTCTAAACCTTGGATTTCCCATTCTTTAAATTGCTTAAGCAACGCAGAATCATCTCCAGACCACTTTGTTAAATTAATCACCACATTCTTGGTTTGTTGTTTAATAACAACCTTTTCTTGAACCTCACTCCAAATACCTCTAATACCTTTATTCTCAGTTGGTGCATAACAGTCAAATATACGCCCTTCAATTCTAAAATCGGGATCTCTTTTGGAATCAATTCCATCACTATCTAAAACTTTAGGGTTCTGTTCAATCCGATATCCACTTCTCGCCAATTGATCAGCAGCATCATTTTCTAGTTCTAAAGACTGTTTAGTCGCCTTATCCGCATTATTTGGAATTTTTGTTCTCGCTCCACTTGGTAAGGCTTCTGGATTAGGTGATCCACTTGGCTTTATTAGATCTCTGGGACTGTCAATTCCCTTTTGAGGCTCCTTCTTATTTCCACCCGACCCAATGTCGTCCTTCGAACGAAAAGCTTTGCCAAACAAAACATACGCCAAAGCCTGTCCTGTCATCGCCCCACCGTAATACCCTGCTCCATTCTCATCAATCTGTTTCTTCTGCTCATCCATAAACCGCTCGATGTCAGACCTTGCCGTTCCCGTGCCCCAGGCGGTATCCCATGCAAATTGAATACCACGCCCAACGTCAACAACTTTGCCCACTGTCATGGCATATGCCACACTGCTTAATATACTGAACGGGTTCTCGAAGAGAGCTTCTGCCGTCTGGCCCATTCCCGTTATTGTTTCTCCTACTGATTTATCAAGCAGCCCTACAGCGAAATTTCGCTTTAGTTCTTCTGGAATGTACAGCGCAACCTCACCTGAGCCGTCCGTTGTTCTGAAGTTCATTGCTATAAACGTAAACTCTTTCTGGATTTCGTCCAACAGTCCGAGTGTAGTTGGGAACACTTCTTTCACCTGCATAAAATCCCAAAAGAATCGCTCTCCTGTCACACCAGACCAATCGGACTGCAACATATAGATCGATTTCTCCAGTTCCCAGACCATTCGTTCCTGTTTCTTCTGTTGGACCAACCGGGCTTTTTCCTCTAATAGATCGGGATGTACCTCGATTCGCTGCATTTCCTTATCACCCGCCAACCTGGCCTTAGTTTATGCACCTAAATTTTAACAAGTGGGAAGGAAGATTGGAATCAAACGGAAGGATCATTTCCTCAGAGGTTATCCGGTAGTTGGGCAACGTCCTTGGGTAACTATTTTTGCACATTAATGCATGGATGAATGCCGTTGAACCGACTGGGTAACTTGTACAAAAAGAACGACTTCTATCACAGATAGAAGTCGCACAAGATAACGATACAGCATGATTAGATCTTCTTTAAGACACTACAAATTGTACGACAATTGGAGTCCCATCATTTAATGCATCTCCACCGGGAATTGTAATTGTAGTCGTCGTAGCCGAGGAGGTATCTGCTGTTTGCATAAGGCCATTAATATAAAGATTGTAGTAGTTGTAGGTGCCTGGAAATGCGGTTGCAGCTACACCAGCGTCGTTTGTAAAAGCAGTCGCAGCAATGGCAAACGTTGCCCCAGTGCCGGTCCCATCACCAATGGTTGCAACAAATCTTAAACTGTTCTGAAATGGTGTCACAAGTGGCATGTTTCTCACCTCCTACCTAACATAGTATATGTGGTAGGTTTGGGAGTAGTGAAGGCAAAGGAACCAGCAACTACAACCAATTTTAACCATTTATGATATTGGCTGTTATTATAATTATCTCTATAGTGATAGGTGTCCCTGCAAAGATCACACCGTTTTGTGACGAAAAAAACAACCTCTCCGCACTTACACTGTATGAGTTTCCTGGTTGTACAATCCCGTTTATATAAAGATTGTTGAAACTAGTAAGTCCAACCCCGGCAAATACGGTTATGCTGTCGCCATCGTCATTTGTGAATTCTGTGGCAGGAATTATAACCGAGGCCGACAAATCCAGATCGGTATCCGGAAAATAGAAGTAACGGTTTGCCGTAGGAATGATTTCAATTCCGGGTACGGTGCCCGGCGGACCTTGCTCACCTGGGGGACCCGTTGGTCCTTGGACTCCGGGAGTTCCCGGTTGACCTGGCTCACCCTGAGGACCTGCGGGACCCTGCGCTCCGGGAACTCCGGGTTGACCTGGTTCACCTTGAGGACCAGCCGGACCTTGCGCCCCGGGAACTCCGGGTTGACCCGATTCACCTTGAGGGCCTGCGGGGCCTTGCGCTCCGGGAACTCCCCGTTGACCCGATTCACCCTGAGGACCTGCCGGGCCTTGCGCTCCCGGAACTCCCGGTTGACCCAGCCCGCCGTGAGGACCAACAGGACCCTGCGCTCCGGGAAGCCCTTGTTGACCCGGCCCGCCGTGAGGGCCTGCGGGGCCTTGGGCACCTGCCACACCTTGCGTTCCAGGGAGACTCACAGTCTCCAATTCATGTTGTTTCAACGGAGCGAGCAGGGGGCCCGGCTCACAACAGACCGGGTTGCTGCCTCCTCCTCTCGGTAATGCCATGACTTTTTTGTCACGGGCCATTTTCTGTGATCTTAATGGACGCTTCAGTGCGCAGCGTTTTCTCCGATAAGACCTGCGGATAATATGGCATTTCTTTCGTTTTCCCAAGTGTTTTTTTCTGCATTTCGACGTAGAACGACTGGGCCTTAATTTGTTGAGGGTGGCTGTCCTCTTGTTCAGATACTTCAAAGTGGTCATCTCCTTAGGCCAAGGCACACAGTATATATGCCCTATACTATGTCCTTAGCACATTCGGAGAGTGTGCGAATAACTATGAGGGAAGCCCAATAAAAAAGACAAGAGTTCTGCTATAGTTGTCCTTTGTCTTGCCAGCATGGCTTCATTGTCTAATTATGAGGCAAGATGAAGCCCCTTATGAAGCGGAGCTCAATTTCCTTTTTGCCGTCCAATAGCTCCAGCCTTGGAATACTACAAACAACGCTACTGCCATGGTCAAACTCATCCCCATCTCCACCACTCGCTGCATATTCCCACTCAGGAAAACGCTGTACCCCTGAGTCACCGCGGAACTGAACTGTTCTGAGGCGAAAAATACATAATAGAGACTAAACATCAGCATATGAACAAAGGTATACATGATGGAAAAGGCAAAAGGAAGAATGGATATATACTTATTTTTACTTATCGCAAACATAATGAGTGCCTGTGCACCCAAGAACATAGAGGCGAATAAGGTGGACTCCAATCCACCAGACGTATGGAGCACGCCACTAAAAAATAACTTTTCAAACATATTAAACGTAAGTCCTTCACCCCAATAATGATACATCACCTGAAAATAAGCTTGCAGATACCCTAAAGTGAATAACAGGGGCACAGATAACAGGCAAAGGCGATCCACACGTTTGCGCGTAAACACAAGACAGGCACCTAACGCACACACCGTAATCCAAAAAATAGGCATCAATTCGATATACCGATTATGCACACCATATCGATTCGCGATTAGTCCACCCGCCAGTGTTACAATGAATAGGAGCAAACCTGCTAAGGCACAGCCAAAAATCATTTTCATGTTGAATCCATACGTTTCTTTGGTTACCGTTTTGCGCAGTTCTGAGATAGAGCCAAATTGTTGAATGGAACGTTCGATGGCCTTCTTCTCTCCCAACCCCTGACGCTTTAGATGATCCACCGAGGAATAGAGGTGAGCGGCCATTTCTTCTCTCCATTCAGACTTTTCCCTCTTCGTTAAAAACGTAAATTGAAGTACTTGATCCAAATACTGTTCAATGACTTCCATGCAGATCCCCTCCCAAGAATATATCAATAATCTTGATGTTCTCCGTCCATGATGTCCTCAATGTGTTGAGCTGAGTTTGGCCATCCGGGGTGATTCGGTAATATCGCCGCCGTGGTCCACTAATTTGCTCTCCCCAATAACCCTCTATGTATCCATTAGCCTCCATACGTTTCAGTGCCGGATACAACGTGCCTTCTTTTAGATCAAACTGACCATTTGTCTCGTCATTCACCGTTCTGGATATTTCGTATCCATATGCATCCTGCTTATTCAGTACTGACAGTACAATTCCGTCGATGTATCCTTTAATCATTTCGTTTCTCAGCTTCATACACCACCTACTATGCAATTCTATGTAGTTAAGCATAACAAACAAATATTGTAAAAAGCAATCTCATGGAGCCGATTGTCTCAAAATAAATCTTATTCAACGTTGCGCGCAACGTTACGAACCCGGAATCGGTAACTCCGGCAGCGGCCTTTGGAGATCAGCATCAGCACGCCGAGCATTACCAGCACCTGGGTAATGGAAAGCTCCACCCCATATGCCTGAGCCATGAACATCTTCGGCTCAGGTAGATCGAACCCATCATTTTACCGATGGAGAACAGTTAGCCTACGCCGAAATTGCCAATCGTATATACCATGGCCCAGAAGGTTCATTTACAACTTAGGCATCCAAAAAGGGTTCTCTTCCTTCTCACACCCGGTTAACACGTAAAAAATATGTCCCTGCTCACTCTTCATTGTCCCGATCCCTTTGCAGGTGTCAGTCTTCATTCCCTGTTTGGAGCCGTAGGCATCCCTTGAGTTATCGTAAGTCGATTGAATAGCTGTACCATCATAGATCAATTCCTGGATAATGGGCCCACCTTCAATGGTATACATCGTTACACGAACCTGATCCTGCTGTTTTTTCTTCACATTTTTCATAAATGTGTCCCACTTATCTTCGTTCCGTATGCCTCCATGAAGCACAACCACATCGCCGCTTTGCTCCGCTTGCTCTGGATTATGAGGCTCAATAATTTCTGGGAATGATTTCGTGATTACTGGAGAATCCGTCGTTGGATCATTTGCCTGACAGGCAGTTAACAGCATTAAAGCTAACGATAGGATAAGCATACTTTTTCTCATTCCAACACCTCATCTATGAAACGGTTCAATACTATCCTTTGTTGCATGATTATGCTTAATTTGTCATTTATCTGTAACTCCCTCGTTGTCCCGAACGTTTAGAATCATAGAAATGTATAAACAGGAACTAAAATTTTAGTGATTTATCATTCAGTAGGGGGTTAATTTAATGACCTTAAAAACAATGCTCGGTGTAGCACTGGCTCTATCTGTACTACTATCCACTCATTCAGCAAGTACAGCGGCTCTAACTTCAACAAATGAGTGGCAATCAACCGGACTAGCCCATGAAATGGAGCGCTCCGTCCCAACATCTACTTCTGTTCTGCTCATTGCCCCAACTCAACATGAAGGTCGTTCCGCATACAACGGCAGCTTCACAATGGTTGCTTCGAATGGGACACATGCCAACATATCAGTTGGAAACAACAGCAACCAAACGGTATATGTGAAGATGTATGTAGATGAAGGAAGTGAACCTATGGAAACATCTATCAGCAGAAATAGTGTTAAAACGATCAACCTGCTTGCATTACAAGACACGGATATTAAGTTGTACATTTATAGCAGAATAGGTCATCACTTAGATCTCTCAGTTGAAGCAGAGCAGTTTCATTGATGTTTTCTCTCACACCTACATACAAGAAAAACCCTTCACGCAAGCGATTCAGATCCACGTTCCCATGAACCGATGCCTGCTTGAAGGGGTTTTATATTTCGATCACATTTATTTCTCGAATCGGAACCAGTCGAAGTCAAACTGACTTCCCGGCAAGAAGATAAAGATTACCTTTTGCACACCTGTCACTTGCTCAAGCTCAAACACCCGCTCCTCATATCCACCCGACTGTGTGAACTCAACCAGCTGGTTGCTCTGTCCGTCCGCACCTGCAAAGCGAATATGAATCGTATTTTTATCAATTGGTGAATGACCGTAGATCACGAGCTTGGATGTGCCTTCTGCCGTAAAGTCCAAGTTTTCAAACTCCAGCGACACGTTGTTCCCGATACCTTCTACTCGATCAGCTTCAATTTTGAACGTATCTCCGTAGAGATGATCACAGGATGCAGCCGCATTCTGTTCAAAGGCCCGACTCTGACGTTCGAAGGAGAAGCCTTTAATATGAATCTTCTGCTTCAGTACAAAACAGATCGACGTGATCCCGCTAAGGCGTTTGGATAAGTGGTATGTCTCTTCCTGGTATACATTCCAGATGGACTCTTTGTCATACACCACATCCGCGATCATCGTGCTACCCTCTTCATCCGGCATACCTTCCCAGATCTGAATGAAGTAGTCCTCCGTGGACAACGTAAAGATAGGAATCGTTATGGTATCGGAGCCGTACGGTCCAAAGTCAATATTACGGAAGCCTACATGCGTCTCTCCATCCCGACTTGTCGCTACCCCGCGCTCATTGCCGTTACCAACCTCACCTTTGGTGTAATCGTACAGTCCACCCGTGATGAAGCCGTATGGATCTTTGTAGGCTGTACCGAGACCGTCCGCCTTGAACTCCAGCTGGGAGATGAGTTTCGTTTTATCCGTACCGTTGGTACTGGTTGCGCGAAGCCGGAACTCCCCGTCACCTATAGCCGATACCTTCACCGCATGTTGATGCCCACCGTTATCGCCGGTTTCTGCTTGAACAGCTTCCACTTTGGCAATGTTGGATTCAATTCCTGCATCGTTCACAACAGCCCACTCTATGTCGCGGTAGGAGGTGTTCTCTGGATACAGCTTGGCGGTTACAGTAAGCTCTGGGTTGGACGGATCGAGCAACTGTCCTGCAGTACTGATGATCTCGATTTTCCGCAAAGGAATTTCCTGAGCATTCCCCGTAAGCACTGGACGTTCTTCATTGTTCATGAAGACAGATTGTACTTGTTTCTCATCATTAAGTTCAGCCGCCACAAGTAGAGATTCAAATTCAGCCGTAGCTCCTTCCAACCCTTCGGAAGAAACTTCAATCCGTACCGTTCCAGCTTCATTTGTCGCTCCGATGATCGCCATCAGCTTGCCGCTGAATAGTCTTCTGCTCAACCCTTTGTAGGGATCATAGTCGGTGCTGTCCCCATTATCCAGACCCAGCAGTCGTCCTGCACCAGTCACCTGAACTTGCACGCGGTTGTTCGCATTGTGAACCGGATTACCCGCTTCATCTTCCACATCAATTTCTACAAAAATAAGGTCTGTGCCATTCGCTTGTAGCTGCTCCCGATCCGCTTGCAGACGAATCTTCTTCGCATCCGTATAGGATCTTTGCACATCGGTTGCAATGATCTGGCCGTTCTCATCGTAAGCGATCGCTTTCAGCTCGCCCTCTTCGTACGGCACTTTCCACCAGCCAGACAGCTGTGTTCCGTTGGCATGATCGATATCGTACGTACCAATGGTTTTACCGTTGAGTTGCAGCTCAATCTTCGGCGCGTTGCTGCACACGCGTACATCAATAATCTGACCCGGGCTGAAATCCCAATAAGGGAACAGGTGAACCATCGGACTTTTCTTATAATCCGTCCAAGCCGCTTGGTAGATATAATAAGAGTCTTTCGGGAACGTTGCCGTATCCAACTGTCCAAAATACGAATTCTTCGTATGATACGGTGTCGGTTCTCCGATATAATCGAATCCGGTCCACAGGAACTGACCCAGCGAATATGGTGTATCCCGTTCTGCCAAGATGCAGTATTCTGCCGACTTCGCGCCCCAGCTGGTCGTACTGTTACCCAAAGCCGAGCACTGCTCGTCATCATCTGCCAGAATCGGCTGTTCGAACGGGAAGTGATAGATGCCACGACTCTGCACCACCGAAGACGTCTCACTACCATAGATGATCCAGTCCGGATGCTCTTCATGATGTTTGTCGTAATATTTTTCCGCGTAGTTGTAACCTGCCAGCTTCACGATGTCCGCACATTTTTGTGCATTTTCCCAAGGCATGTAGTTCGAACCAATCGTCACGCCAGCATTACCTTTTGGATCAAATTCCAGCACATAATCCATCAGCATGCGAGTGACTTCCTGTCCACGCTCATCCGCATGGGTATCGTAAATTTCGTTCCCGATACTCCACATGATCAGACTGGCATGGTTACGGTCACGCTTCACCCAACTCTTCACATCCGTATGAACCCATTCCGGGAAAAACCTCGCATAATCGTATGGCGTTTTGGCACGTTCCCACATATCAAAGGCTTCAGACACAACCAGCATACCCATCTCATCCGCAAGTTCCATGAACTCTTTGGCAGGCATATTATGCGCGGTACGGATGGCGTTAACGCCCATTTCTTTGAGCAAAACAAATCTTCTACGCAATGCCGTCAGGTTAAACGCAGCTCCCAGCGCCCCAAGATCGTGATGTTCACACACGCCGTTCAGCTTCATCTTGACCCCATTCAGGTGGAACCCTTCATTGGCATCAAGTTTGATATCCCGGAATCCAATGCGCTGTGATACCGATTCAACTGTCCGATCTTCCGAGATCAATCGCAACTCAGTCACCAGTTCATACAGATGCGGTGCATCCGGGCTCCACAGGTTTGGACTCTCCACAATGATCTGTTGGCTATCTGCCAATGCGACCGCATTCTCACCCAGCGAAGCCGTAACATTCGTCTTCGTCGATGCCACCACCTGACCTTCATTCCGGATCGTATGCACCAACTCTGCGTTCTGATTCTGTTCCAGGTTCAGTTCCGTATCTACTTCCACCTGCCAGCCATCCGTCTGTTGCTTGATGGATACATAGATTCCATCCGTAACAATATGGTTGCGGTCTCTAGTTTTCAGCCACACATGGCGATAGATTCCAGCCCCGGAATACCATCTGCTGTTCGGGCTCTGATGTACTACTTTGACCACAATCTCATTGTCGCCTTCCACCAGTGCATTCGTGATCTCATGTTCAAAAGCGGAATAGCCATACTTCCACTCCCCAACCAGCTGCCCGTTCACATACACCGAAGAATCCATGTATACGCCATCAAAACAGAGCAGAAGCTGCTGCTCATCCTTCGTGTAATGGAACGTCTTACGGTACCATCCAATGCTGTCCTCATACAGTTCAAGCGTATTATATATCAGCCAATCATGGGGAAGCTCCACAGGTTCATACACCAGAACCGCAGGTTCCGTAACGTCCAGCTTGCTTTTCGCAAATTGCCATCCATCATTAAAAAGCCTCTTCTGATTCATGTTAGTTTCTCACTTTCTTGAAGTAAATTATGATTGCGGTTACAACAGTAAATGTCGCTTTCTCCGAAAACCTTTTCGGTAATACACAAGTAAGACTATAACACATATCCCGATTATACCATCAGTCTCTTTCCTGTAACTCCTTTTCATAAGATTTTTAGCCATAATGATGAACGTTTTATTCCCTCCAAGCATTGTAACTTTCGATGACAACAAACAAAAAAGGCAACCCATCAAGCGGGCCACCTTCTGCATTCTATCCCTTGTAAAAAGGGTTCCACCCTATGCCTTTGCCCGATGGCATCGCACCAGGCACCCCATCCGCTTCAAGCAGCGGACGGACAACTAACTTCACGGGCCACTCCTTGCTCTCGAATATCGCATGAGCGAGCGCGGCCCGGTCGGATTCGGGAAGCTGCACATGTTGCAGCGCTTCCTTCCAAGCCTGCTCCGTGATCTCCCATAACTTCGTTTGCGGGATGTGATACACCTCGCTAAGTGCCTCCATGATCGCAGCCAGATTCACCTGCGTCCCCAAAGACTGCACATAGAAGATCAGCTTCTGGATCGTCTCGTTATACAGGCTGTTCGAGTAGCCTGGACGAATATGATAGGCAGGGTCTTCAATGCCATGTTTGTCCAGATAAGGCTGATGCAAACGCACGGAATCATGATCGCGGAACAAGAGACCTTTTACCTCGTTATCCTTCAACACCAGACAACAGTTCTGACCATGGATCTCAGGTACAACGCCCACCTTGAACAGACGCATCACGACGTCATAAAACGTTGTAGCTATGCTGGTATAAAAGTCGAGGACATCCGCGCCGTTCAAGTTATCACACAGGATCTCCGTCAACAGATGATGCCCTTCCAGATTCACACCCAGTGCGGCCATTGGAATGACTTTGTAGGCTTCATTAAGCAATTCAGCCGGATACACACGAATCTGTGCAGCCAGATGGCGTGGATGATCATCGAACAGTCCCATGGATTCTGGCATGAAGCCCCACCAGTTCTGCTCTTCACACATATACACCTTGTCCTTCAACGTCTCGTCACAAGCAACGGCCTGCCTTAACATGCGTTCTCCAGCAAGACCATTCAGAAGTTTGACTACCGGAAGATAACGAGCAGCCCCCAGAGACAGCACACTAACCGGTAGCTTGAGCATTAGGGTGGATTCAATTGACGGAGCCATCGAGCGCAGAGAGGATGTGGCCTGTACGTCGCCCGCTTCTATGTCCAATACGACAATGCTACCCTCTTCGATCTCTCCAGTAAAGCGGGCCAGAATCACATGTTCCAATTGCCACGGGTGAACAGGCATCGGTAGATATTCGTCCAACGTGATTCCTTTACGGGCAAACTCGGCTTCCACCACTCCGCGCTGAACATCGTCTAACATATCCAAAATGGACAATCCATCTTCACACCCTTGCTGCACGGCATCCAGCCGTATAGCCACCCAGCGCAGCGAAATCGCCTTCCCGAATTCCGCTGCATACCGAGTTACATCTTCTGCGTTGAATCCCACCTTGGCTTTGGACGATGGGTGAAATGGACGATCCCGCAATGCCGCAACGCGTTCACCTTTGATAAACCATTCATACGCAGAAGCCGGGACGTTAGCGTACAGATACTGGACTTGTTCCCAGCCCAAAGCATACTGCTCCACAGCAATGTCCAGACTAACCAGGAATTCCGCCACCCCAGGCTGCGCATAGGCCTTATCCGACAAAGCCCTCTGTAACACCGCACGTCCAACTTCTGCCGGAGTATCAAGGAGAACCCAGCTTCCATCAGTTTTCTCCTCGTAGATCGGTGAACCCTGAATCCACTGAGTCCCCTGTCTTACTCCTGCTTCAACCAGACACAGTACACCTTGCGTATGCAATCTGACATGAGAAGCCCCATTCTGATTATGCTCTTCGCTGTCATATCCCTTGTACAATCGACGGAACGGTGCAGGTGCTTCGGCAAAATCAATGAATGGGTGATCCTCCAGTGGGATTAATTGCTCCCACAAAAATGAATTCATCAGATCCGCCATAATCCGGCGTTCAGCGGATTGCAGACTGGAACGTTTCATCAGTGTTGACATGATTATTGTCCTCCGTTAGATAATGGAATGCCGGGTGCGGATGCCCCAGAAAATCATGATGCGAGATGGTCCAGCAATAAGCCCCAGACTTTTCAAACAAAACAATATCTCCCACGCGCAGCAGTGCTACCTCCGCATCAGAATGCATGCGATCCTTGGGTGTGCATAGCTCACCTACGATATGGACTCGACGATCTCTTACCTCTGGACGGGCAAATGAATGCTTCCAACGGTCCGTCTCCATAATCTGAAACGGATGGTTATGCCCCCATGAAGCAGGCAGACGATTGTGATGCGTACCTCCCCTTAACACGGCAAAATACTGATCATGAGAAGTTTTGATATCCGTAACTTCTGCTGCGTAATACCCGTGGTCTGCCACCAGCAGTCGACCCGATTCAAAATACAGCTGACCTCCGCTTGAAGCAAGGCGCTCTCTGGCTTCACTTTGCTCCAGCAGGGAAGTGAACAAGGGCCAGTCGAATCCGGGACTGCCATCATACGTGACACCGAATCCACCTCCTGCATTCACTACTTCCACAGGAAGATCATACTGCTGCTGCCACTGTTCCACCTTTTGCAAATACAACTCGATCATCTCGGCGTGTAGCCTTGCATCCATATTGTTGGACAAGGAGTGAAAATGGAACCCGCTTAACCGAACCACACCCGCGCCTTCCACACGAATGAGTTCAATGGCTTCTTCCAACGCCTCTTCATCGATTCCAAAAGGACTCGGCCCACCGCCCATGACAATCTTCGTCCGAGGTAACGTACTGCTCCGCAGGTTGATTCGGAGCAGTATTCGCACTTCCTGCGCTTGCTTCTGTTGTTGCTTGTGTTTCGGCTCGTGTTCTTGATCCTGTTTTTGCTTTTGCTCTTGCATCAGTTCCTCGCCGTATGCTTGCGTATATCTCTGCTCCGGTTTCTGCTCCCATTCTTGCTTCTGCCTGCTCCCCTGCACGTGCTCTTGCTCATGTTCTTGATCCTTCGCTCGCTCTTTCGCAATCGCAATGATGCGCCGAAGTTCCAACAGACTCTCCACATGGATGTAGCTCACGCCCTGCTCGATCGCCAGACGTAGTTCGCTCTCCTTTTTCCCCGGACCTCCAAACAGAATTGGAACCTCGCGACTTACCGCTCTAACCTTGAGTAGCTCTCCAATCGAAGCCACTTCAAAGCCCTTCACCAATGGAAGCAGCGCCTCAATGATCCGCGGATCAGGATTCGCCTTAATGGCGTAGAACAACTGTGTGTTCCCAGGCATGTTATCCAACATCTGATGTACCTGTTCCTGAATGCCAGCCAGATCATAGACATACGCACATACCGGGTCTTCCATTCCGCGTTGCAGTTCATCTATCGCATGCCATACACCAGGTTTCATATCTGCCCACCCGCATTCCTGTAGTCATTCCGTTTTTGGGCATACGCCCGAAACGCCGTATTCCGATCATCACCAAGCACGTATATATGTACTCCCCGCTCACCCCAGAGCGACATGTCTTCCACGCCTCTAGTGACCGTTGCATAAGGTACTTCGCACTGCCGAGCGGTAGCATGCAATTCATCCAGTGCACGTCTCACATCCGGGTGCTCGGTCTGCCATGGCACACCGAGAGATTGCGACAGATCAGCCGCACCTTCCAATACAAAGCTCACCTGAGGGTGAGACAGAATCTGTGTACTTTGCCGCACGCCCTCCGCACTTTCAATCATAGGGACAACCATCACCTGTTCGTTCGCTTCTTCAATGTATTCTGTGAGCGGATATTTCCCAAATACACCGGGACGACCACTATTCAAGCTCCGCATGCCAACCGGATGATAGTAGGCGTGACGAACCGCTTCTTCCACCTGCTCCAGTTGCTCGACATGCGGAATGACGATGCCTTGTGCGCCACAGTCCAGCACTTTAAGAATCTCCGCTCGCTCCACCTTCGAGATACGTACCAACGGGGTTAGGCCGACCAGTTCCGCCGCCCTGATCAACTCTTCCACCGATTCCATCGATGTTGCGGCATGTTCCAGATCAATAATGACAAAATCATATTCCGCATGTCCGATCATCTCAATGATGACCGGGTGTGGTATGGATACAAAAAGGCCGTATACGGGCTTTTTGCGTGCAATTTTTTCCTTCAGCGTGTTAATCCTCATTCGACGATTCCCTTTAATTCGGGTGTCCTCTTTGATTCAAGTGTATCCTTTGATATCTTGAGCGGATTACTCGCCTTGCGGAAATATAACTCTGCATCCCCATACAGACGGCGCTTGGTCATCTCTTCGATCAGTGCATCTTCGGCAAAAAGGTCAAATGCAACGAACCGTTCCGTGTACTCCGGGTGCTTCTTCTGATAATCCACAATTACACCTGCGCACAGCTGCCAGAACGCTTCCTCGGACAACCCAAACTTCTCCAAAGCCAACGCAATATCCGTCATGCAGATAAAAAAGAATGCGTCATAGGTATAGTCACGGACTTCCGACACATCTCCAGCATAAATGAAGGAATATCGATTGAACTTGCGGTGGGTTTCTGGCTCCGGGTTCAGCTTCGGTGCCCGTTCCGGGTGTAACAGTTGATCTGGTACATAGCGAACGCCATCATGCAGATCCTTGATAAGGATTCGTTTCGGCAGATCATCTTCCAGTACCAAAATGATATTCTGAGCATGAGATTCCAGCGCAATCCCGTGTGCATAGAGCAAATGAATAATCGGCAGTGTAACTGTGCGAACAAGGGCCTCGCTCCACTTTTCCACACCATGTCGTTCTACAGCATCCTGAATAAATGGAACACCATCCGGCTGCACCAACATCAATGCATTCAGCGGCCATGCGGTCTCGCCTTCCTTCAGATGAACCGATACATTCTCCCGCCAGATCGCACCGAGTGTGCCATAAGCTCGTCCATACTGAGTTACAGGTAACTGCTCATAACGGAACGACAGTCCCATGATTTCTTTCAAAATGCCAAACTGCGCCTGCTGCAACAGCTCATCTTCACGAACAAGTTCATCCAGCCAATCGCTGATCAGCGGTGCGTTCTGGGTCGTATGCTGTGCCAGAATACGTGTGCTCGACGTGTTGGTGATGCTGAGAGCCAGCTTGATGTATGGGGCTTCCGGGTTCACCCGGTTTGACAGTGAACGGATCGACTGCTGTGCACGATAGGGCGAAGACGATGGACCGAGATATACGATGTCCCCATCCATCCGTTGACGGGTATATACCGACTCCAACTGATGCTCCCACTGCCACGGATGAACCGGAATGAATACATATCGATCACCAATGTCAGAACCTATTCCTATGCCAACCTTGCCGTCTTCCCTACCCGAGCTACGGACTGTTTCGCTCTTTTCACGAACTCCCCCATGAAGCTTCGCTTGGATTGTCTCTCCAACGCTCTCACCAACTTCGGCACTGCTCCCAAGCTGATCTACACTCGCCACATATGCGTTGGCGTTCTCGCCCATGTCCGTTCGAACTTGTTGTTGCAGGATCTGTTGAAATCGCTGCATATCCTCTGCGGTCAGATGTTGTCCCACCAGTTCTTCCGAGCTATAACCCGCGGATACAGCGGTCTGAGCAAATTCTTTTTTCACAGCAACCCAGACTAATGAAACCTTCGAGTTAAATTCAGGGCCATAGGCCAGATTGTCTTTCAAAGAAAATCCCAGCCTCGACTTATAACTCGGGTGGTACAGATGACCGTCGGTCATGTGACTTTCAAGCGCATCATAATGCCGATCTTCATTCGGAATGTTCAAGGGCAATATAGCTTGGCACTGGCTGTCCTTTGCCATCGTTTCGAGTAGTTCCTGGATAAAAGCCGTGACGTTTGCACCCTTCAACGCGTTCAGTACGATTTCCTCCAAAAACAGATCCAGATCGGTGCAGGATACGCCATCCCTTTGAATCGAATCCTTCTTCACCTTCACCCGGCCGAACGAAAACTTCCGCTCCGCTTCACACGTGTACGCTACAGAATCGCCGGAAGATGTAAGGCCGCTGGTTCTCCACTCGCTCCCACTTACATGACTGTCCAAGATGCCTTCGAACCACATCGCTTCCAGCGTCTGCCGCATGATCCGTTCCTGTACCCCCAAGTAGACTGCTTCTGTCTTGCCGCCTGCTTCAGCCCTGTATCTCACGACTCCCACGCACTTCACTCCCCATTCGTTTCATTACATTGCTCACCGGCACGTAGGCCGGGGTCTGGCTGATCCCTCTTACACAACTCACCAAGTTTTGTTTGGCCAGAAATGCATCCGTTGTCAGCAGATGTCGTACATATGCATTGCCCGTTCGTTCCAGCTCCTCCACAAGTACCTCACGTACCTGTTTCCAGAAATGCTCCTCCGGGACGTTCACATCTCGCGCCATCGCATGAATCAGAGACCCCAGATGATTGACGATAAAATAGTACGATGTCCGCGCCCAGGCTTTCTCTCGCGAATAAAATAATAAATCGGACGTAGCACGATCCTGCTCACTTATAAGTTCCTCATCCACACTGACCCCTTCCAGATCGCGGACGATAAAATCTACAGGCAACCCATCCTTTAAGGTCACAAGGGTATTCTGCAAATGGGCTTCAAAATGAATACCTTTCTCTCCCGCCGCCCTTACAATCGGCAGCAGCGAACATGCCAGATATCGTTCCAGCCAACGCTCGGCAATGTCACGTCCACCACCCAGCATCGTCATCAACCTAGAACGCATCCCGGGAAGTGGTGCTTCAACCAGACTGGATAAGACATACGTATTCTCAACATCAAACTCAATGGGCCGATAAGCTATCGTAAACAGACTGGTTAACTCTTCATCTTCAAAAGCACAAGTCGCTACACCCGTCTCATACGCAATATGTGTGTTCGGTTCAGCACCGAAGCAGTCATGCTGCCTGACGTACTTGGAGGCATCCAGTGTTCTGTGCATCTGCTCAGCACTGTTGGTGCGAATCATGTTCGTGATCTGCATGTTCAGTGACAGCTTGATATTGCAGTTCCATTCGGGAACATAAACCGTACGGACTGAAGAAGTTGGGTAGACGGTTGGCCCCGCACTACCGAGTAGGATTAATTTTTCATCTCGAAAATAGGACTGTATCTCGGTCAACCGTGATATGTATGCGTATTGCCATGGATGGACAGGCAGCAGCCCATACATTTCACTCTTTTCTTTTAAAATAGGCTCCACAAGGCTCCGCAGGAGGTCATGCAAATCCATTGCCGCCTCGTCATCGACCCATTCCTGCACGTAGACATCCTGTCTCACGGCGATATAACAGAGTTGAAATGATGTCCGTAACTCCGGACTGTACTTCTGCACATCATCCTCGCTGAAGCCTTTGGAGTTCTTCGGAAACGGATGGAACGGATGACCATACAACAGTGACTGTTCAGATGTGCGATAGTCATGGATGTCGAGACCGGCTGCTTGTTCGATATACAACGTAAGGTTACCGACACTGTTATCTACCTTTTGTGCAAAATCTTTGGCATACGTCGCATCTACACGATTCGTATTCTCGCCCTTTGGATGTGCAATATCCACCTCAAGTGAACGCTTCATTTCCATCACACTTTTCTTCATTCCATGTTGATCCGAACTCGCTCCCTGTTCCCCATTTCCGCTTAGCTCAGATGTGATCCAACGAACCAGGTCGCCATAATGCACCGCTTCCCCGCCAGATTCCATGCTGAGGTATTCATGCTCCCCTATGGCAGAGTAATAAGACAAGCGTCCTGTCACCTTCACCCTACTGGCTTGAAAAGCAACAGTGTACGTCAGCGTATTTGGATTAATCCGAATATCGCTTTCTTTTTCTAGCGCAAGCTCACGGATGTAACAGTTCAACAGCAGTTTGCACGAATGTTCATGGGCCTGCTGCTCAGCCTCAGACCGGAGCTTGTTTTCCATCTCGAACAATGATGCCAACCTTCTTTCGGGTTATAAGTAAGACCAGGGGAAGTGTAAGCAGTATGGCGCAGCCAAGTCCGATACAGATCTCTTTAAGTGCTCCCCATTTTGCCATCTCCATGGACGTTCCTGCCCCGGCAAGCCATTGCCAACGCATATCGTAATACAAGGTCAAGCCCATCACCGCAAACGAAGAAGCCAGCCGTTCAATCGTGGTTGATAACACCGACCCTTCGTGCATATCTTCGTCCGGTAATGCTTGCAGACCAATTGCAGAGATACTCATGCCTGACAGACCAACGCCAATTCCCCGACACGCCATGAGCATCCCGATGATCCATATTGACGCTCCCATGGGCAGAACCGCAAACGATAAGATCGATATCGAAACCAGCAACGTCCCCCATGCGATAAAATGCATGGACCGACCACGATCCAGCAAGCTGCCGCCAATCCACATGAACAGACTTGTACAGATCGACAAGGGAATGAATAACGCACCAGATAAGGCAGGCGACAGGTGGAAGACATCCTGGAACAATAGTGGCAATGCAAAGATTACGCCAAACATGACACAATCTTGAATCGTCGAGATCAATACGGTCAGCGGAAAGACGGCGTTACGTCGCAGTAACTGGTACCGGATAAGTGGTTCCTTCCGACCGTTCTCGGTCTGGACAAAACGAATGAGCAACACCACACCGAGCGCAATCAGCATCCACGGTACCCATACTGCCACGACAGGACTTGCGTACAACTGTACTCCCAGACTAAGAGCACCTACCGCACAGATCAGCAGCATGACACTGGTTGGATGCCATTTTTTCCTGCGGGCAGGGATATAGGTCTGAATGACTCGACCGCAGCCAATCAACGAGAATATAGCCAGTGGCACATTGAGCCAGAACAGCATTTCAAGCCGTCCATACTGAATGATGAATCCACCCAGCGTAGGCCCGGCAGCCGGAGCCAACATAAGCAGCAAGCCCCACGCTCCGGTAATTCGCCCTCGTACCTCCGGTCCGTATACATCAAACAGCAACACAAGTGATAACGGAATCATCAGCCCCGCGGCAACGCCATGCATGAAACGAACCAGCAACAGTACCTCAATAGAGTGATAAAACAACGCACCTGCCACCGAGAACAGTCCATAGATGCTGATGCCCAACATATACGTCTGCTTACGCCCCAGTCGGTCTACGATCAGGGAAGCCAGCGGCATCGTTAACGTCATAGCCAGCATGTACAGCGCGATAATCCACCCGCCTGCTGTCGTAGAGATCTGATAATATTGCACAAAATAAGGCAGCAGCAGGTTAAATGCACTGTTGGTCAGTACCAGCGAAAAGGCACCGATCAGAATCGCGAGTAATACTGCATGCCTCTTCATCAGGGAAAGCTTCAGCATGCGGCTGTTGCTAAGGCAATCGCTTCAGCTACCGATTTCTCAAAGATCGCAAGGATCGCGTTCGATTCTTGTTCCGTAATATTCAGCGGCGGCAGAAAACGAACAACAGCTGAATGACGCCCGCCCAGTTCCACAATTAATCCATTCTTGAAACATTCACGCTGAATAGACTCAGCCAGCGCACCATTAGGCAGATAATGTCCCAGACGATCCTTGCGTCCCATTGGATCAACCACCTCAACGCCAATCATCAGTCCTCTGCCTCGCACATCACCAATCTCTGCATACCGCTCTTTCAATGCATTCAGTTGATTCATGAACTGCTCACTTCGCAGATGCACGTTGTGTAGAACATCCTGTTCCCGGATATAGCGAAGTGTAGCAAGTCCCGCAGCCATGGCCAGCTGATTGCCACGGAACGTACCTGTGTGTGCACCAGGTTGCCATTGATCCAGTTCTTCTTGGTAAATGACAACAGACATCGGCAAACTTCCGCCAACTGCTTTGGAGCAGACAATTACATCGGGTATGATTCCGGCATGTTCAAATGAAAACATCCGGCCTGTCCGTCCAATGCCTGTCTGCACTTCGTCGATGATGAGCGGAATATTTCGCTCTGCTGTGATTCGACGCAGCTCCCTCAGCCATTCAATGTCTGCCGGAATCGCCCCGCCTTCGCCCTGAACAGTCTCCACAATGACTCCGCACGGTGCGGCAATCCCACTCTCGCAATCATCGAGCAAGTTCTCGATATACTGTGCACTTAACCGGGCCGTCATGCCTTCACCAACACCAAATGGGCAGCGGTATTCATAAGGAAACGGCAGGAAATGTACATCGGGCAGCAGGCTTTGCAGATGTTGTTTCTTGCTCAGGTTGCCACTCATCGACATCGTCGCTTGGGTCGAACCGTGATAACCTCCCTGAAAGGCAAGAATAGACTTGCCACCTGTTGCATGTTTGACCAGCTTAATGGCTGCTTCAACTGCATCGGCCCCCGTTGGACCACAGAACTGGATTTTGGCTTTGTCTCGCATCTCTGCCGGAAGAATGGAGAATAGTTCTTGCATATATGAAAGCTTCAGCGGTGTTGCCAGATCCAGTGTATGAAGCGGAATCTGCTGATCCAGGACATCGCGAATGGCGTTGACCACCGTGTCATGGTTATGCCCCAGCGCCAATGTTCCTGCCCCAGCCAGGCAGTCGTAGAATATGCGGCCTTCCGTATCGGTAATCTTCACCCCATGGGCCTTGTTAATGACAAGTGGGAAATGTCTCGGGTACGATCTTGCATTGGATTCCTTCTCATTTTGCATCTTCAGATATTCCGTCTGCATCTCTACTGACATAGCCCTCTAACGCTCCTTATAATCGATTCAGGCTGAACCTGCTGCCTGTGATTCTTGTTCTACATTTTGCATATGACCTGGTATTGGTTCAAAATCATGGTGAGGTCCGAATTAAATGATGGTATCCGTTATCTGTTTTCCGTTATCCGTCATATATTGTCATCTATACGTTGTTATAAGCTATATATCTTATATTCAAGTTGCTCCTGACACAGGTATTCCAGGTATAACCGAACCACATCACGAGTTGTTCCACCATGGGGAAAGACATGGTGTGTCAGATCTGGCAAGGCGTTCACTTCCAGGATGCCTCCCAGATCTCTGGAGATCGGGGTGCGGATATCACGACAACGAACATCAACTCCTGCTACATCGATCTGAAGAGTCTTTGCCGCCTGAATAATCATCCGGGCATTTTCGGGATGAATGATTTCGGTACAATCCTTGTAGAATTCACTGATTTTTCCGGCGGCAGAATTGCGGAGATTGTATAACTCGATTTCTTTTCCCGCGGCAGGAACTTCATCCAGTGTTGTCCCTTGTGCATGTAATACCTCCAGCAGTCGTTCCGTTTCTGCATTAACCTCGGGAAACGCTTCATACTCGCCAATGTGCGTCATCTCGATTCGTTCCTGATTCAACTGCTCAATTAACGCCCGAACGGTTGAAGTTCCGTCTCCCTCGACATAGACAGGCCGATACTGGTTCACAGCCGCCACTTCTCCGTTGATGATCAGCACTCTGTAATCAATCCCGGTCACATATTGCTGTAACATAATGCTGCTGCCGTGGACACTCGCAAGCTGAATGGCTGTCTCCAGTTCTTCTTCAGTACGCACATCCAGCGTCACGCCCATACTGCTGCTCGCATCCAGCGGTTTCACTACAATGGAGCCATGCCTTTCCAGAAAATCTGCTGCTTCGCTTCCCATCTCCGGGATCACGATAAATGACGGTACAGGCATGCCCTGTTCATGCAATAACATATTACATGCCTGCTTGTTCTTCGCGAGCAGTCCAGCGATTAACGGCAGACGATGAGATCTGGTTTTGTTAATGATGATCTCTTGGTCCCCTACAGACAGCTTCAGGAAATCTTCGCATCCCTCAAGAAGTGGCTCACAGGTGATGCCCATTTCTCTCGCTTTGCTTATAATGAGTCGGTTTTGCAGATTATGAATCCCTTTCGGAAACACTGAAAATCCTCCTCGATCGAATGAAGGTACTCGCTCCTATATAAGTTGAATAGAGTTTTCACACGAAATCACTGCGCGGTCAGAACCATCTTCCGATCGCTGTTATCCCCAGATTTTTTTGAACCCCTTTACAAAGGGGAAATCCGGTGATAAAGGCGCACGCTACGCTTCTTCAGATCTGTTCTGCCCCCTCCGTTAACGTGTGAAATTTGAATTAAACTTATATTGCTCATACGTTCATCAATTTTTATTGTAATTCAATATTGATAATGATTATCAATATCATATAAAATCTATTTTATGGCAATTCGAGTTATATTGTCAATAATAAACTTTTAAGGAAAAATAAGATTGAATTTAGTGTAGGTTTGAGTCGATGCAGGTATGCTTTTATCGAATAATAGGCACAACAAACCGGGCAAGCCTGGGACATGGTTTTACCAACGGCTTGCCTATTTGTCATCTGTATGATCATACAATGGAGTTGATGTGGAGTTTTGAATAACTATTAAACGAATCAAAAACCAACTTTTTGATCCTCAAGCCAGTTGTGTATAACGCTGTTCTCCATTCGGCTTCCTTCCCCTTCCATGCGGGATACAGGTTGGTGTGCCAAACAGTGGATCAACCGCAATCTCACACTCCATCTGGAAGACTTTACGGACCATGTCCTGTGTAACAATATCTTCCGGTTTGCCTTCTGCGTAGATCGACTTGTTGTGAACAGCCACAATGTGATGCGCATAACGACATGCCAGATTCAGATCATGAAGTACCATAACAATCGTGCGTCCTTCCCGTTCGTTCAACTCAAACAACAGATCGAGGATATCAATCTGATGTGTCATATCCAGATAGGTTGTAGGTTCATCCAATAGCAGCGTTTCGGTACCCTGCGCAAGTGTCATCGCAATCCAGGCACGCTGACGCTGTCCACCGGACAATGCATCCACAGGTCGATCCGCGAGTTCTGTCAGATGTGTGGATTCAAGTGCCAGCTTGACCATACGCTCATCCTCACGAGACCATTGCTTCAGCCATGTTTGATGTGGATAACGTCCTTGCTTGACCAGTTGGTTCACTGTCAATCCTTCTGGAGCGGTCGGACCCTGCGGCAAGATGGACATGCGCCTTGAAATCTCCTTGGTCGGCAGCTTTGCAATCTCTTCGCCATCCAGCAGCACCGAACCGGAGCTGGATTTCAGCAACCGGGCCATCGTACGCAACAGCGTAGATTTGCCACAGCCGTTGCTGCCAATGAGGACGGTAATCTGTCCCTTGGGAATGGTCAGGTTCAAATTTTCAATAATGGGATCTGCTCCATAGGAGATCGTAAGCTCCTTGGCTTCCAGAATACTCACAGCTCTCTCCTCCTCAAAACTGATTTCGATTCTTGAACAACAAATACAGGAAAAATGGTGCGCCTACGCCTGCGGTGAATACCCCTGCGGGAACATCCAGCGGTAGAAAGGCAGTGCGGGCAATCAGATCTGCCGCAAATACAAGCAGAGCACCAACCAGTCCAGACACAATCAGCATACTGCCAAACATCCGTCCAACCAGCTTTCGGGCAATATGTGGAGCGATCAAGCCTACAAAACCAATGGTTCCGGCAACCGCAACGGCGATTCCCGCCAGCAGTACACTGCATAACAACAACGCTGAACGATGCCGCTGTACAGTTACACCCAGCCCTGTGGCCAGATCATCCCCGAACTCCTGTGCATTCAGGCTGCGAGCGAACCAGATCGCCAGCGGTATAACAATTACGATAACCGGTAAAATCGTTCGGACATCGGTCCACGATGCTCCGTATACACTTCCTGTCAGCCAGATATAGGCTTGACCTGCCGTGTAGAATGGACTCAGGATCAGCATAAAGGTCGTTCCAGCTCCGGTAATGGCTGACACTCCAATCCCGATCAGCACCAGACGGATCGGACTGACTCCCTTTTTCCAGGCAAGCACATAGATGATCAAAGCCGTCACAATTGCGCCAGCGATGGCGAACAATGGCAACAACTTGATACTTACCGCTCCACCTAACAGCGTAACAAAACCTACAGCTGCAACGGCCGCGCCGCCGGTGATGCCGATGACATCCGGTGAGGCCAGCGGATTACGGATAATGCCTTGCAGAAGTGCGCCTGACATACCGAGGGCTGCTCCTACGAGCAGAGATAATAACACCCGTGGCAGTCTTAAGGTCAGCACGACGAAGTCATGCTCTCCAGCATTCAGACCAAATATCGTTCTGAGCACATCCAGCGGAGAAATAAAGTCACTGCCTACACTGGTACCGACCACTCCTGCCATCAGGAACAAGAGGATACATACACCGATGACAACCAGTGATTTTCGTTCCATTTGCACTGAGACAGTGTCTTTTTTGTTGCGAAAAGTCAACAGCTTCCTCATATCTTCGTCACCCCCTTGCGGGCAATATACACGAAGAAGGGTCCGCCAATCAGTGCAGTCATGACACCGAGTGGAACTTCCTGCGGCATGATCACCAACCTTGCAACCACATCCGCGGACAGCAGCAGAATCGCTCCCCCTACAATAGAGTAAGGAACGAGCCAGCGGTAATCATTTCCCACCAGTGCACGCATGATATGCGGGACAACCAGTCCGACAAGACCGATCGAACCGGCTACGGCAACCGAACCACCCGCCAGCAATACCGTAACAATTCCCATGAGCACCTTGACTAAAAGTACATTCTGTCCCATGCCTTTGGCGATATCGTCACCCGTCAACAGCAGATTGATGGCTCTGCCCATGAACAAAGAGACAATAGCTGCGGCTGTCATGTACGGCAGAACAGGATATAACATATCCAATGTCCGACCACTTACTGAACCGGCAAGCCAGAACAGTACATCCTGCAATCCGGTTCCATCCAGCACTAGAATGGCCTGTGTGAACGAGGCAAATAACGCGGAGATTGCCGTCCCCGCCAGTACAATCTTGATCGGTGTCAGGCCATCACGACCGAGGGAACCTAGCCCATATACAATTGCCGCGGCTACAGCAGCCCCTGCAAAACCAAACCACATCATGGTGGTGAGCGAAGATACGGACAATACAACAATGGCAATAACAATAAAAAAGATCGCACCAGAATTAATTCCGAACACACTCGGTGATGCCAGTGGGTTACGTGTCAATGCCTGCATCAGCCCACCCGCCACGGCCAAACTTGCTCCTACAACAGCAGCAATAACTGTACGTGGCAACCGCTCCGTCAGCAGAACCACATGTTCCACAGAACTCTCGTCATAGAATTGCAGTGCTTCCCATGCCATCTGAAACGTGATATGCGTACGTCCCAGAATCATACTGGCTAGGCAAGCAAGTAGAAGTAATATGAATAAACCAACCAGTCCATAGATCTTGGCGCTTGCCTTTGTAAAAAGGGGAAACATACTCTCACTCTTTCATCTGTAAAATGATAAAAGACCTGCCAGCCCATACACTTCGTTAACGAATGTTCTGGTGCATGGCAGGTCCTGCTCCTGTTAGTTAGTTCAGGTTGAACTGCTTATATAGATCGTCCAGCATCATGTTGGCCGATGTGTATCCACCTGCCATGTTCCAGGCCACTTCATCGACCTGAACCAGTTGGTTGTTCTTGACTGCATCAAGGTTTTTCCACAGTGGACTGCTGGTCCAATCATCATAATTTTTCTGAATGGCATCTGTTTCTGTGCCTGAATTGAAGTTGAAGATCATGTCTGCATTCATATCTGGAATGTTTTCTTTGGAAGTCAATTCAACTCCCCATGTGTCTGCGTCATGTCCGGCAGGTCTGGTGAACCCAAGTTCATTCAGAATCTTACCTGCATATCCCATGTAGAAAATACGAACTTGATCGGCTCTAAAGTTCGTGATGGTTGCTTCAATTGGCAGACGATCCCCCATTTTCTCTTTGAAATCAGCTACACGGCCATCCCAATCAGACAACAATTTATCCGATTGCTCAACCCTATTCATCGCTTCCCCAACAGTTTTCACCGTTTCTTTCCAGTCAAAAAGCGTCTCCGTCACTACCGTTGGTGCGATCTGCGACAGTTGCTCATAGATCTCTTCATGTCTGATCTTCGTAGCAATAATCAAGTCGGGTTTCAACTTGTTGATCTCTTCCAGATTGGGTTGCGATTCCTGTCCTACTTGTGGAACTCCGTCCAGATCTGCTCTCAGATATTCATAGACTGGCTGCTGAACCCAGGATTCCACCACGCCTGTCGGTTTCACGCCAAGTGCAACAACGACATCATTCGCACCCTGGAACAGTGTCACGATCTTTTGCGGGGTTCCCTTGATTGTGGTTTCGCCCATGGCATGTTTGATCACTCGGGTCTGATCTTCAGTCGCACTGGCAGTTGTATCACTTTCATTATTGCTCTCATTGCTGCTTGCAGCTTGGCTGGACGTATTCGTAGTCTCGGCACTTCCACCCGAAGCACAACCAGCAAGTAATGAAATCATCAGAATAAGTGCTGCATAAATGTATAGCTTTTTCTTTACTTTATACATGAAATCCGTCTCCCCTTTTTTTTCTAAATGATATTGAATCTCATTATCAATTGTATTGTAATGGAGATGAAATCATTATACAAGCATTTTATTTGGAAAAACTTCTCACTTCCTGTCGAACTCTGTAACTTCATAAAACAACATTAAATAAAGAAAAATTAACTAAACCAATACAATATATATCGATACAATACGCCTACACACAAACCATATATGTAATTTTTTTCTTACCTACGAAATATACAAATCTCTCTTTTTACTTTTAGTTTCATCTAATACATGTCCTTTTTGCTAGTGACTCATTATTCATTCATATGCGTTTGACTGATGAATTTACTGTAAAACAATTCCTGTAATTTCTTGTTGTACTATGTTAGATTATCCATTGGAATAAAATCACATCTATAGATAGGGGATATTAACACGTGAAGAAATCATGGGTACTATCAATCATTATGAGTTTTGTCTTGCTCGGCGGGGTGTTCGCACCTGTAGGGTCCTATGCCGCTGCTGCGGATGACTCAACCACTACATATTCGGAAGACGAATACTATGAAGAAATTGACACGTCAGAACAAGAACCGATCCCTACAGTCGAAGAAGAAGATTTCCTGGGCTACCTTGATCAGTTGGATATGGCATCGGTATATGAGGAGAGAGCCTTCAATGCTTTGGGAGGTGGATTTTACATTACATCATCCAATCGCAAGTCCGTTTTCCTGAAACTGACCAATACAGCGATTCCTAACTACACCAAATATGTATCCAAGCTGAAGATGATCAAACCGCAAAATGCGGAATTGCAAAAAATCCATGCCAACTTGATCAAAGGTAGCTATACACAGCTGGAAGGATTCCAACTCGCAAAAAAATCTGTCTCCAAAACAACGGTAAACAGCGCTGTCCTGAAACAAGCCAATGCCAAAATTGCTACCGGCAAGAAAAATATCGAGAAATTTCACAAAGAATTCTCTGCATACGCCAATAAACTTGGATTTGATTTATAAAAAACAGTAATTGCAGATGTGCGTCCTACATTTCGAATAAAACAATTTGAAATTTAAGGAAAAAAAGTGTTTTCTTTTGCTGCGTTAGTTCGTATAATAGCACTATAATCAAAAGGCTATGCTGCCGAAAGGTACAACCTCGTGAACAATTGAGGTTGTGCCTTTTTTTGCGTTTAATGGCCACTTTTATCTGAAATTCATCATCTGACGAGGAGTGATTCACGTGATTCTTGAAGCCATTTACCACCGCCCCAAACTCAATTGGTCTTATGCTTATGACCGCTCGACCATGCACCTGCGACTTCGGTCCAAACGTGGGGATCTGGATGCGGTGATTGCGATTACCGGAGACAAATATGCTTGGGATCGGACGATCACACACACCCCTATGCACATCTTTGCCCGGGATGAAATGTTTGATTATTGGGAAGCTGAGACTTCACCTCCCTATCGCCGATTACGGTATGGTTTCCAACTGATTCAGGGAGAGGAATCAGTCTGGATGACGGAGCGTGGATTCGAGCAGGCGCTGCCTGATCATCCACTCGAATTCTTTGATTTTCCATTTATGAATCCGGTCGACATTTTTGAACCGCCTGCCTGGGTTAAGGACGCTGTGTTTTATCAGATTTTCCCTGAACGTTATGCCAATGGCGATCCATCCCTCAGTCCCAAAAATGCTGAACCCTGGGGAGGAGAACCTACACCGGTGAACTTCTTCGGCGGCGACCTCCAAGGTGTGCTGGATCATCTGGATCATATAAGTCAGCTCGGCATCAATGCCATTTATTTCTGTCCGTTGTTCGAAGCCACGACGAATCACAAATACAATACAGGCGATTACATGAAGGTTGATCCTCACTTTGGAACCAATGAACAGTTCAAGGCGTTCGTGGATGCCTGTCATCAGCGCGGCATACGTGTCGTTCTGGATGCGGTATTCAATCATTCCGGCAGAGAGTTCCCTCCTTTTGTCGATGTCATGAAGAATGGTCCCTCTTCCCCCTACGCAGATTGGTTCTATATCAAGGACTGGCCGCCACGTGTGGAGGATGGCATACCGACTTATGACACCTTTGCCTTTGAACCGCTCATGCCGAAACTGAACACGGAACACCCTGAAGTGAAGGCATACCTGCTAGAGGTAGGTCGTTTCTGGATAGAGGAGATGGACATTGACGGCTGGAGGCTCGATGTGGCGAATGAGGTGGATCATCAGTTCTGGCGCGAATTCCGTCAGACGGTAAAAGCCATTAAGCCTGACGCCTATCTGCTCGGTGAGATCTGGCATGATTCGCTCATGTGGCTTCAGGGAGACCAGTTCGATGCCGTGATGAATTATCCGTTTACCAATTCGGTATTGGACTATACGGTGCATGGCAAGCTCGACGGACTCGCATTTACCAATGAGATCGGCAAACTGCTCGCAGCCTATTCACAGCCTGTAACGGAAGCGGCCTTCAATCTGCTCGGAAGCCATGATACCCCCAGACTGCTGACCTTATGTGATGGAGACGAGCGCAAGATGAAACTTGCCGTTACGTTGTTGCTTACGTATCCAGGTGTGCCATGTATCTATTATGGAGACGAAGTGGGACTTGATGGGGGATATGATCCGGGTTGCCGCAAGTGTATGGAATGGGATGAGACCAAGCAGAATCGCGAGCTTCTGGAATTTTTCACCCGTACCATTGCCCTTCGTAAAGAGCACCCTGCCCTGCGCAGCACAGAACTGAAGATTGTATATGCAAAAGCCGGAGACCCTTGTCTTGCCATCGACCGATTGGATTCGCATACGGGAGAGCGTATGCTTCTTGTTCTTAATGCGGGTGATGAACCATGCACCCTTGAACTCCCCTTGGGAGATCGTAACGTCTGGCGAAATCTGTTCACATCAAACACCGTGGAAGCTCGGCAAAATAAACTGACCCTCGATCTGGAAGCATACGGATTCTCCCTGATGCAACTTGAGGTGAAACAACCAGCTGAGGCCTGAGATAAATACAGCTAACAAGGGAAAATAACTTCAAAGGGCTGTCCTCCAGGTCATATTTACGACCAAGGACAGCCTCTTCTGTATCTTATAAGTCATATTCTAACAAACCCAGCACACCTTATTCGCTTCATTATACGCGGGTTAAATGCCTAACGAATCAGAGAGACCTTATTTCGTCCAATACGTCGATTTTCGAGACCAGAAGCCGTATTTTTGAAGCAATAACGTTACTGAGATTCGTTAGGTTTTACTTTTCTTGATTATCCCCTCAATACGATGTTTGAGGTTCGTTAGCGATACCGATTCAAGCAAGATGATACTCTTCGAGGCAGCGACCTATTTCCCAGCCGAGGCGAAGGGTGTCGAAGTCATTGGTTTTCGTATTTTCTTCATTCTTGAACTTACGAGCGCTCCCTGTGTAATTACAATTTTCTGCGGAATCTTGTATGAAGGCAGCTTGTCCTGACAATATTCCCAGATGGATCGCCGCAGATCGGTGAGAGTACATTCTGTAGCCAGCCGGATCGTCACCTTCACCCTCTGACCCGTGATACCACTCTGTTCTCCCGAAACTACAGCCGCTTCAATACATTCCATCTCTTCCAGAACACCCTCGACCTCGGCAGGATACACTTTCCGTCCCCCTACGTTAATGATCTCGGAACGACGTCCCAGAATACGAATGTAACCCTGCTCCAGCACAGCTTCATCCCCAGTACGTAGCCACCCGTCCTCTGTAAAAGGTGAAGGCGCATTCAAATATCCGATCATCGCAGTTTCGGTATGGATCTGCAATTCTCCTTCCACCACCCGGTACTTGACCCCTTCATCTTGAATGGAAAACAGTAGCGAGCCTGGCTCTTTGGAGCGGGTTGGCAGAATGCCAAGTTCAGACATGCCATAGGCTTGTATCGTCCTTAGTTGTGGAAATCTCCGGTTCCAGGCTGCCAGTACGGATTCAGGCATCACTTCCGATCCGTATGACACAACCTCGAGACTCGACAGATCATACCCCTCATCATTTCTACCCAGTAGCAACAGATTCATAAATGTTGGAGAGACCGGAAGAGCCTGCACACGAAACTTCTCAATCGTTCGGCACACTTCTTCGGGAGATCGATCTGCAATGATACAGAGACAGCCCCCACTGGACAGGGATTGTAGCATTGTATTCACACCGCCGATATGATCAAACATCATAAAAGGAATCGTTAGCAAAGGCCGAACCTGCCGCCGAAAACCATGTAACAGCCGATCTGCACGATGCACAGTCGCTTTACTCACTCCGGTTGATCCGGATGAAAAGAGTACAAGTCCGCCTACGCCTACTTGTGCCAGCGAGGATAACAACACAGGAACCTCTCCAGATAATTCACATGTTTGCCGAATGCACAACTTGCCTTCTTCAACGCCCAAACGCCACTTCACCTGTGCCAGCTGGATATATTCCTCTCGTTTGGCTTCAACCAGGTTCCGATCCATGGGGAGCACGATACACCCTTGTCCGAGCAAAGCAACCAATGCTGCCGCTGCATAGGGAGAATAGTCTTCCTCCAGCGTTACAAGTTGCCCAGTCAGCTTTTCTGCTGTAATCCACTTACTCATGATGCCAACCTGTTCCAGCAGCCACCGATAGCTGTACTCCTGATCTTTCCAGATCAGCGCAGGTTGCTGTCCCTGTTCCGCGAATCGTTCAAGCAAGAATTGGTTCAACATCTTGCATCCTCCTTACCGTCAGGCGCCCATTGCTGTGCGAGATAATCAACAAGTAAATCCACGGTCTGATATGGGCTTTCAGGCATGGAAGCAGCAGCCATCTCCGCCAGTGCGGCTCCCATCCCCGTTCCCCATCGATCTTCGATTCCCTGCTCTACCACTGCAAGCAATGACACGAGTTCCAGCGAATCCAGTTGCCCACTTCGTCCGTACAGTGGAGCGTTACCACCCTCACCAAGTGGAATCGTTGTATTATGGTACGCGTTTAACTCCCGGCAACTATCCAATACGATACGGAGCAAATCCTCCCTGTGTTCTTGTCCAATCATGAACACGGCCTGACGTGGGAAGCAATCTGCCTGAGGTATGGACTGTCGAAGTGACTCATACCATTGCCATTCATCGGTGACCAACATTTTAATTACACTTGTTAGCTGTACTTTCCACTGCTCACGCTGCTTTATCCGACTGACCTGAAGCATATTGTAGGCCTTCTCCCAACGTACAATGATCTCGCTGAATTCTCTCGCATATTGATCAAATGGAGAACCGAGCCATAAGACAGACTCCTGAAGAAGATCTCGAAGAAAATATCGACTCCATCGCATATCAAACAGCAGACCCGATATTAACATTTCTTTGGCCTGATCCCCTTCATTCGCCCCATGCAGTGCATCTAAGAGTCGCAGAGACACCGCATGTCCAAAATGAAAATTCCGCTTTCCTTGCGTAATCGTCCGGCCTGTCAGAAATTCTTCAATCTGCGTTGTTAACGCCTGGATCAACATGTCTCGGTAACCGTCAGAGTCCAGCTTCACAGTCGCCCGAATGTCCATGGTTCCATACGTTCGGAGTTCTTCTTTGCGTTTGGCCTGCGCAAGCTCAGGTATGCTTTGGTTACCTTTCCAGAAGTCATGAAAGGCCTTTTGAGTAACCTTTCCCTTATACTTGGAGGGCACGGGATCGTAGACGTGAACATGCTCATCTTCCAAACCATATACAGCAATCCAATGGTCTACCAGATGTAGTCGGGAGCCCTGCTTCACATGTTTGCGAATGTACTCGGGATTCTGATAATCCTCACAGTAAGGCAGGTGATAACTGGTTCCTGTAGCCAAAAAAAGCCCACCTTCGCCAATATACTGCCGGATCTGCGTCTTGCCTTCCTCGAAGCTTTCCAGCTGTCGCTGACCATACATCTCCCAGATTGGCTCTACATAATCCAGTTTGTGAAAATAAGGCTTCACCAGTCCGTTATCCCCGCACGAAGGAAGGCTGTACAACCGACTTGCCGCCAGCAGTGCAAGACTTGTGATGGATCCTTGTCGATGGAGCACTTCATGAATCAGAGGAAAATTGCAGGGATAATAATAAGGAATGTCCAGCACTGGAGCGAATGAAGGAATGATCATTTTGGGCCTCCTGTTCCCGTTTTGGCTGACGTACTGCCCCAGGATTGGATTAGGTAATGCACAGACATATCATCTGTCGCTCGAAATACCCGATTGGCAATAGGTTTGCCATCCACATCGGTCTCGAAACGGCGGAAACCACGTGTAAACCGGAAGGAGAACCCACTATCACGCGGGACTCGGTAACTACCTTCATATCGACCTTTACCAGAACGGACAAGCTTCATACCCATCCCACCATATATCGTTTCCTCCGAGTCTTCGTCGGGAGCTACCTCTGCACGAATGCAGACCTCTACGTGAGTTGACAATTCAGGAACGACGGTATAGATGCGTGTAGCAGACAGTTCCCCCACAGTCAGCGTGATGGATGCACTTCCAATACCGACAGGAACCAACTCTCCACTCGCATGAACCTGAAGCACATTCGGGTCACTCGAAGTATAATTCCCATGCAGCAGACTCTGAACCAACCCACTCTCGTAGTGCATTTGTGCATTGATACACACGGTTATTCCACCCTGTAGTCCGATGACATCCCTTCCAAGCAGTTCGAGCGAGGAGGGCTTACCCACGTGGCCGAACATGTACAGTAACGGGAGGTGAACGCGTGCTCCCCAGTCACCTTCCTGATGGCAGGCACCCTGCTGTTCCAGAAATGCCAATTCCTCACACGATCCTACTCCGCGTTCAAGTAATTGATGAGCTACCCTTCTGACCTGAGAAGGCAGAAACAATCCTTCCATATCTCCAATATCCATCCACATTCGAACGTCGGGTACCTCTTCTGGCAAGCGATACATGTTTTCTTCCAACAGTCCGCTCTCCGATGTTTCGTCCAGCTGCACATCTACATAGAATGGCGACATCATGATCAGTTTTCCAAAAACATCCGGATTTCGCATCCCCATGTGCAATGTACAAAGCGCCGCGGCAGATGAACCTAACAGCCCGGTATTCTGATTGTCCGGGAACGTCCGGTAACGATGATCAATGATCGGCTTGAGCTCATGAATGATGAAATGCTCATAGGCGATGCCTGAACACCCCACACTCACGGCCTCTCTCTCCGGAGCGACGAAGTGATAGAATTCGTTGTGCGTGACTGGACGGACATGCGTAATGCCCACAATAATCAGTGATTCAATCTGCCCGGAGGAAATAAGACCGTCTGCTGTCTGGTCCATATTCCATGTTTCATTGCCTGGCCCGGATGGACCAAAAGCCCGCTGCCCCGCATGAACGTACAGAACCGGATAATGCCGAGCTGCCTGCTCATGGTAACCGGGCGGGAGGTACACATAAATGTTGCGGATATTGCCCAGCCGCGACGCCTGAATGCCTTCCAAACATTCGATGACAGAATAGGTACTCAACGATCATCAACCGCCTCTCTTCTCCCAATTCGACTGCATAATACAAATAACCCCGCCTCAGAAGAGACGGGGTTGTCCTAGAAAACACGTAAGTGTCCCGGGATACATAGCCCTTATATTGTGAATCTGCGAATAGTTTAAATCCCCGGACGTGCTTTTGTAAACATAAAAATAGAAAATAAATGCTCCAAAAAAAGTTATTGACATAAGATCCAATATTTCTTACGATAACGTTGTGATCATAACTCGAGGGCCATGCTTTTAAACCTGAGCGGTTTAGGACAACCCCGGTAACTCCCGAAGGAGATGCCGGGGTTGTTGGCGTGTCAAAAGGAGGGAAGTCTTCAATCCACTGCGTAACACTTCGCTGTATTGAAAGCGCTATTATTCAAGAGCCGGGTTGGTTGTTTATCTAAACTACTACATTCACGAGAAGGGTGGATTACTATGTTTCAAATGGCCAAACGTGTACTCCTCAGCACAACACTGGCACTCAGTTTACTTGCAGGGGGCGCACTTCCCTATCTGCCTGCTTCAGCGATCTATGCCGATGCGGATACCGCGGTTACCAACAAGCAGAACTTTAGTACAGACGTCATCTATCAGATCTTTACGGACCGCTTCCTGGACGGAAATCCTTCCAACAATCCTACCGGAGCTGCCTACGATGCTACTTGTAGTAACCTGAAGTTGTATTGCGGAGGCGACTGGCAGGGTTTGATCAACAAAATCAACGATAACTATTTTAGCGATCTGGGCGTTACGGCATTGTGGATCTCCCAACCGGTCGAAAATATCTTCGCCACGATCAACTACGGCGGCGTAATCAACACAGCGTATCATGGCTACTGGGCACGTGATTTCAAGAAGACCAATCCGTATTTCGGAACGATGGCTGACTTTCAAAATCTGATTACAACCGCTCATGCCAAAGGTATCAAGATCGTCATTGACTTTGCACCGAACCACACATCTCCTGCCATGGAGACCGATACATCCTTTGCAGAGAATGGCAAGTTATACGATAACGGTAATCTTGTTGGCGGATACACGAATGATACGAATGGTTACTTCCATCACAACGGCGGCTCAGATTTTTCCTCCCTGGAGAATGGTATCTACAAAAACCTCTATGACCTCGCTGACCTGAATCACAATAACAGTACCATTGATCAATATTTCAAAGATGCAATCAAGCTATGGCTTGATATGGGCGTGGACGGCATTCGTGTTGATGCGGTCAAACATATGCCCCTCGGCTGGCAAAAGAGCTGGATGTCCTCCATCTATGCACATAAACCTGTATTCACCTTTGGTGAATGGTTCCTGGGATCTGCTGCATCTGATGCGGATAACACGGAATTTGCCAACGAATCCGGGATGAGCCTGCTTGATTTCCGCTTTAACTCTGCCGTACGTGACGTCTTCCGGGATAACACATCCAACATGTATGCTCTGGATTCGATGATTACAGGCACAGCGGCAGATTACAATCAGGTGAATGACCAGGTCACGTTCATCGACAACCATGATATGGATCGGTTCAAAACAAGTGCCGTCAACAACCGTCGTCTGGAACAAGCGCTGGCCTTCACGCTGACTTCACGCGGCGTACCTGCCATCTATTATGGTACCGAGCAGTATCTGACTGGTAACGGGGACCCTGATAATCGTGCCAAAATGCCTTCCTTCTCCAAAACAACCACTGCCTTCAACGTGATCAGCAAACTGGCCCCTCTGCGCAAATCCAATCCAGCAATCGCCTATGGCTCTACTCAGCAACGCTGGATCAATAATGATGTGTACGTTTATGAACGCAAATTTGGAAAAAGTGTAGCTGTTGTTGCGGTGAACCGTAATCTCTCCACACCAGCAAGCATTGCGAATCTAAGCACTTCACTGCCAACAGGCAACTACACCGATGTACTGGGCGGTGCACTGAACGGTAATAACATCACTTCCACCAATGGCAACGTCTCTTCCTTCACATTGGCAGCCGGAGCAACCGCGGTCTGGCAGTATACAACGAGCGAAACAACACCAACCATCGGGCATGTGGGTCCGGTGATGGGCAAACCGGGTAATGTCGTTACCATTAGCGGACGTGGATTTGGCTCCACCAAAGGTACCGTATACTTCGGTACAACAGCCGTTACCGGTGCTGCGATCACATCCTGGGAAGATACGCAGATCAAAGTGACGATCCCAGCGGTAGCCGCAGGCAATTATGCTGTGAAAGTAGCTGCGAACGGTGTTAACAGCAATGCGTATAACAACTTTACCATTCTTACGGGTGATCAGGTCACTGTACGATTTGTCATTAATAATGCGTCCACCACACTGGGTCAGAACATCTATCTGACAGGTAACGTGGCAGAACTGGGCAACTGGAGTACGGGCACAACAGCTATCGGCCCTGCTTTCAATCAGGTCATCCACGCCTACCCAACTTGGTACTATGATGTGAGCGTACCCGCCGGGAAACAACTGGAGTTCAAATTCTTCAAGAAAAATGGAGCGACCATCACGTGGGAAGGTGGTTCCAACCACACGTTCACCACACCAACCAGCGGTACAGCCACAGTCAATGTAAACTGGCAATAAGATAATCCGTCTATAAGCTAACCCGGAGTTACGCTAACGAGCGTATGCTCCGGGTTTTGCTGTACCTAGCGAGGTTGCTTAGATTGCTTCTATCCTCTCTCTGTTGAATGTGTACATGTGGGTTCAATTCATATCAATTTGATGTATCATACATGTCATTGATAGGTTCGGATCGACTTCAATGTTGTAGCGGCCAGAATACCTGTCGCCAGCAGTAATATGCCCACGCTTTGCAGCACAGAAGCTGCCCCCCATTGATCTGCCAATACGGAGACAACCGTCAATCCCAGAATGGGCGCCGTACTGGTGATTGTTCCAACTACACCATAGACCCTTCCTTGCAGCTCGTCCGGAACGGCTGTCCTCAGCATAATCTGGGTGAGCATCGTACAGCACGCGAACATCGCACCTCCGCCCACGATGAACGGCAACGCCATGATTGGAGAGGATACATTCGCCAAAAAAATATAAATCGGCCCCAACACAATCAGACCGATAAACACCCATCTCCCTCTTCGCTTCAATCGTTTCCCCGAAGCAATCAGCAGCGCAGAGCCAATCATGTATCCGAGTGGAATACAGGTCTCAATTAATCCAAACTGCACCGGATTAGCCTCCCATACCTTGACCGCCATCACTTGAACCAGCATCATCGCCGACATGAAAAATAAAATCAGCAACGGATTGAGCAATACGATGGATCGGATCAAAGGATTCCGATAGATGTAGGCAAACGAACTACGCCATTCCTGAGCAAACGTGGTCTGCTGACTAACGGATCGCTGTACCTCTGGAAAGCGACCTGCCATCAGTACACAGACTGCGGACAACAGGAAGGTTGCTCCTGTAATTAATATGGCAACGAATCCGCCAAAAGCAGCAACAGCCACTCCCGCCGCCGCTAGTCCGCTGATTCGGGCAAGATTATCCACCATATGAATGGTTCCAGTTGCTTGTTGAATATGTTTTCTGCCAACCATACTTGCTACAGAGGCATGGAATGCAGGTGCCTGAAACAGGCTTGAAAACATGGAGAGTGAAAGCAACAGAAGCACCACCGGAAACGGAGCATGCCAACCGAACAGGCTAATCGCAATCAGCACAGCCATCACACCGCGGAATACATCCGAGGTCAGCATCAGCTTCCTGCGATCCAATCGGTCTGCAACCGTACCCGCCACCGATCCAAACAGAAAACTGACAGCCATATTGCAGATCTGTATGGCCGCCATGCTCTTTGCACTGCCTGTGGTCTGTAACACCCACAGACTGATCGCAATCCCATTGAAGCAATCCCCAAAGACCGAGATGCCATAGCCGTACAATATCCTCCGAAAGGTAACATTACGCCATAGTGTTCGCGGAGCTTTGGTATTATGCAATGCAGCTTGTCCATCTTGGTATCCGATAATCTCGGGCTCACTGGACGAGTTCATGCCCATACATCACGTTCCTCCCTTATCATCATTCGAGCCCATACAGAACCAGGCACTTCCGCAGCATTGCCAGTCGATAAAGACATGACATCACGGAAGTGCCTGGTTGGCGTGCCGCAGGTATCGCGGCTGACTATGCTGTTATGGCACAGGATTACCCTTTCGAAGCTCCTGCCGTCAGACCCTGAACCAGGAATCGTTGCAGGAAAACAAACAGCAGGGTAATTGGAATAGCAATCAGTACCGCCCCCGCAGCAAACATCGTAAAGTTACTGTCCTGATAACGGTTGACCAGATCCCACATACCCACCGCAAGCGTCCAGTTCTCTTTCGTCCGCAGCACCAGCCGGGCGAAGATAAAGTCCATCCACGCACCGGTGAAACTGGTTAGTGCCACATAAGTCAGCATCGGCTTGGATAAAGGCAGGATGATGCTGGTGAATACCCGAAGATGACTTGCACCATCCATACGCGCCGCTTCATCCAGGCTACGCGGGATGGTGTCAAAGAATCCTTTGACGATAAATCCGCCCAGTACCGCTCCTGATGAATAGACCAGGATGAGCGCAGCATGGGTGTCGAGCAATTTAATTTGCAGCAAAATGATATAGATTGCAATCATGCTCATGAAACTCGGGAACATCCCGAGGATCAGCATGGTGGAGAGAATCGTTTTACGTCCACGGAAGCGGAAGCGGGACAAGGCATACATCCCAAGTGTCACCATCAACGTGGAGAAGATCATCGTGAAAAAGGCAATTTTCAGCGTATTCATATACCATCTGCCGTACATAAAGGACGGGTTATTGAACAGCTCACCGTAATGAGTAAGCGTGAATGCTTCCGGCCACAACCGTTCACTGAACAATGCCGCACCAGGTCTCAGAGAAGAGAGAAATATCCAGAGCACCGGGTAGATGGAGACAACGGCGATGATCAGCAACAGCACATAACTCAGGGCCAAACGCAGCGGATTATTACGTGTCTTCATTGAATCATGTCCTCCTCCTTGAATGATTTGGAGCGGCGGAAGTTCCAGATAGAGAATGAAGCGATAATGAGGAAGATGATGATACCTACCGCTGAAGCCATGTTGAATTTGTTATTGTCGAGTGTGAGCTTGTAGAGCCAGGTTACCAGCAGGTCCGTTGCCCCTGCGTACTGGTAGTCTCCCCGTAATGGATTCCCGTTGGTCAGTAGGAAGATGACATTGAAGTTGTTGAAGTTCCCGGCGAACTGCATGATAAGTACCGGAGTTGTGGCAAAAAGAATGAACGGCATCGTAATGATCCGAAACTTCTGAAACGCGGATGCTCCGTCCACTTCGGCAGCCTCGTAGAGATCACGAGGGATGGCCGTCAATACACCCAGAATCAACACCATACTGACCGGAATACCAATCCACATGTTGACGACAATAACGGTGACCTTGGCCCAGAACGGATCTGTCAGCCAGGGTAATCCCTCCAGCCCAAATGCTCTCATGTACGTATTGATCGGACCAAACTGACCATTGAACAAATTACGCATAAGCAGCAAGGAGATGATCTGTGGGATCGCATAAGGCAAAATAAAGATCGTCCGCCACAGCTTTTTGAAGCGTATGCCCCTCTGTTCAATCAACAGTGCCACAAGTACGCCGCCAAAATAGGTGGTGACTGTAGCCAAAATGGCCCAGATGACCGTCCAAGTGAGTACACCGTAGAATGTCTGGCTCCAGGATTTCAATTGAATCAGATCACTGAACGTCTTGAAGCCCACCCAGTCCACGAGTTTGGCTGGCGGAATATGATCCGGGGCCGAATAGTTGGTAAAAGCAATCGTGATCGTAAACAGGATGGGCATAACGGTGAAGAAAAGAATGCCCAGCGCCGGGATGGACAGAAACAGATACGGAAAGTTTTTGTCCATCATGTTCCGAAGCGAAGCCGCTGCGCCCAGGGTCTGCTTGCCTTCCTCCCTGGCAAGTCCCGTGACGTACGCATCCCGGATATTCAGGATGTAGATCAGAATAAACACAAAAAACACCAGTAGTACGATAATGCCATCAAGCAGCAAAAAGATGGAATGGTCTCCCCTTTGAAGTACAGTAGACCCATTCACTTTGACAAAACGCTGTGTATTTTCCCCCAGTGTCCATATGCCCCATACAGCCTGTGACAGGCGAGGAAGCAGGTACGCAAGCCCCGCTCCCTCCAGTAACAGTAGACAAATTCCCTTAATCCATTGTCGATTGTACAGCTGTCCAAGACCTTGCAGTATGATGGAACATATGGCCGCTGTCATCCGGTGCTGTCTTTCCCTGTTCGGTCCAACAGGCACCGGGACATGCTGCTGTTGCATTCGCTCTCTCCTCCCTGCCTATTGCTAACCTGTATACATTGAACAAAAGTGTACTTACACTGACCACTCCGATGACAGAACAAGCTTCCGATGGGTGATAAAGGCGAGCCTATGCTTCCGAAGTAGCTTTCTTTCAGAAAGTTTTTAGTTTCACTTCTTCAGCTTTCTTCTGTCCTCTACGTTTTGGTGTAAATATGAAGTTCAATTATGCAGCTCTTATGCATATCTTCGCACTCGTCGTTCGTCCTTATTGGACGGTGGCAAGGCTTTCCTGGATCTGTTTCACAGCATTGTCCAGCGATGCCTTCACGTCCTTATCGGTATCCCATATATCCGTAATGGCCGAAGTGATTGGTCCCCATACGCTGTCCATGGCAGGAAGCGAAGGCATCGGTGTTGAGTTGTTGAACTGTTCCAAAAACGCCTTATTGATCGGGTCCTCCTGCAACTTCGGATCAGCAGCTACGTTTTTGTTCGCAGGAAGTGTACCGTTCAGGTCAAAGTTCTCCATCTGAGCTTCTTCATTGGAAAGGAACGCTGCCAAGAGCTTCGACGCATTCGGGTATTGTGTAAATGCATTTACATAATAGGCTTTAACACCTGAGAAGGAGGTCATCGGTTTGCCATCGATTGCCGGAAGCGGAGCAACGCCAAAATCAATACCTGCATTGCGATAATCGGCAATGGTCCACGGACCGTTAATGTCCATAGCCAGCTTGCCGCTGGAGAATAATCCTTTTTTGATATCATAGTTCACGTCACCCATCTTGAGCGGCAGCACTTCCGACTTCAGCGTCTGCAAAAACTGTCCACCCTTCTGGGCTCCTTCGTTATTCAGACCGAGATCCGTGCTATCCATCCCGTTGTCTCCAAAAATATAACCGCCCTGTGAAGCCAGGAATGCATAGTTATAGTAGAATTGCTGCAATTCCCACATCAGCGCATACTGATTGGACTTCACATTATTGAACGTCTTGGCGAAACTGATAATCTCATCAAAGTTTTTCGGAGCTTCTGGATAGAGTGCCTTGTTATAGAAAAGGGCGTAGGTCTCCACGCTGTACGGATAGCCGTACAGGATATCCTTGAACGTCACTGCCTTCAGCGCGTTGTCGCTGGTGTTCTCTGCGGTCTCTGCTTCGAATATGTCATTGGGCAGAATAAGTCCCGCCTCTGAAGCGCTACCAATCTTATCATGTGGGAAAACAACGACATCTGCCGCCAGACCCGCCGGGCCATCCGTCGTCAGCTTGGTTACCTGATCAGTTGGAGGTAATTCCTCCATTTTGACCGTTACCCCATATTTTTCTTCGAATTTTTTGGCTCTTTGTTCAATAAAGCTGCTTTGATTTTTGTCCTCCCAGATGACCAGGGTTGCACCTTCTTCAGGCTGAAGGTTCTCGGCTGTCAGTTGAACAACTTCCTCCGGATTCTCACCTGTCGTAGTTGGAGATGTGCTTCCGCCTCCCGTAGAGCACGCAGCCAGTGTAAAAGCCATCATGACGGACAATGTTGCCCCTTGCCATTTTCTCATGTAAAATGTCCCCTTCCCTCTGCTTGGTCCAACAAAGTTCGCGCTTTTCACCCTTTTGTCTGCGTATGTTGTCAGGTTTTGCATCCCATACCCTCTTTTGTACAAACGTTTGCTCAAATGGGAGACAAGATGACCTCTCGGTTAAATATGTAGGGGTAAACAAGTCAAGAAGTATGTAAATCCACTGATGTAAGCGCTACAATAACAATCACATCATACAATAACGTTCTTTATTTGCACAAACGTTTGCACAAGCCATATTTGCTCAATTTTAACCAATTTACTTCTTCTACCTACAGTAATTTCCTGTTTCCTTGTTCTGACTCTTTCTTCCTTAATTTCACTTCACGTGCATCCCTTACTCGGCAGTTAGCAATTGATTTCTCGTATCCTTTGGATTACCATAGGAGAATATTTATACGATTGTTCAGAAGGGATTTTTTTACATGATTACGATCAAGGATATTGCCAAATTGGCGGGTGTTTCCCCTTCTACAGTGTCACGTGTGATTTCCAACCATCCTAGAATCAGCACCAAAACGTCTCTCAAAGTGAAGCAAATTATGAAAGAATTGAACTACCATCCCAACATCATCGCGAAGAGCCTGGTTTCCAAAACAACACATACCCTTGGGATTATGCTTCCGCGTCCTGCAGAAGAGTTGTTTCAAAATTACTTTTTCGGGGAACTGCTGCGAGGTATTATCACACATGCCACCCGAATGAATTATGAATTGCTGCTAACAACCGAAACATCATCTGACAATGAACTGCATGCGATATCACGCCTTGTGCACGGCCGAAGGGTCGATGGTATTTTGCTGCTTGGGTCCAAGCGAGACGATCCCATCATTTCATTTTTGGAAGCGGAAAAGTTTCCTTTTGTGTTAATCGGTCGCAGTGAAGCTCATCCAAATGCCCCCATGGTGGATAACGATAATGTGCAGACCGCTTATGATGCGACTCATCATCTAATCGCTCAGGGACATACTCGAATCGGATTTGTCAGCGGTCCTCCGGACATTACGTTATCGCATGATCGTATGTTAGGATACCAAAAAGCGCTTGCCCAAGCCGGGCTGGATGCGGATAGTGATTGGATTGTGGAAGGCGAATTTCTGCAGGAAAGTGGATTCAGAGCGATGTCGCTGTTCATGTCCTTGCCGGACAGACCCACCGCAATTGTTGTCATCGATGACAACGTGGCCTTTGGGGTATTGAGAGCTCTTGCCGAGCTTCATTATCTGGTGCCTGAAGATATCAGTGTGGTCAGTTTTAACAATATTGCATTATCGGAACTGGCTTCTCCACCCCTAAGCTCTATCGACATCGGGACTTATCAGCTTGGTTATACAGCCGTTCAGGTATTGTTAAAACTTCTTAGTGGGGAACCACAGCTTCATAATCCGGTCATTATCCCCCATCGTCTGATCGTGCGTGAATCCTCACTCTTTTCCAAGCCAAGGCCACCCTCAGATTGATTCATTTCGGGTTTCCGTGTAGTAATGCAAACGTTTGTCCTACACGGAATATGATGCTGTTATCCACCGTACGTAGGTGCATAGGTGCAAAAAAAGGAAGCCGCATATACTCATGCGGCTTCCTTAATTCACACACTAGTTCCGTACTCCATGCTCGACTGTGCTTGAATGGATTAATACGAACTCCAGCCAGCATCTGCTGTAACGACAGTTCCGTTCACGAAGCTGGACTCGTCAGATCCAAGGAACAAAGCCACTTTGGCAATCTCTTCGCTTGTCCCGATGCGTGGGTTGATTGCCATCCCAAGCTGTTGCCGCCCTGCACCGAAATGACTAATACCTGTCATGGATGTGCTGATATTGGTTGCCACAGCGCCTGGAGCGATCGCATTACAGCGAATGCCTTGCTCAGCATACATATACCCTGTATTTTTGGTGAAGCCCACGACCGCATGTTTGGACGCCGTATAAGCTGCTCCCGCACGTCCACCGTGCAATCCACCTGCCGAAGCAATGTTCACGATGACACCTTTTTGTTTTTCCAGGAAAATCGGCAATACTTTACGTGTTGTCCGCATCACACTGGTTGTGTTCACAGCAAACAATCTCTCCCACTTCTCATCCGTTATATCAGCTGCAGGCTCCATGCCATCCATAATTCCCGCATTGTTAACCAGAATATCTACTGTACCGTATGTGCTCACCGTCGTATCGATCAGATTTTGCACATCTTCTTCTTTAGCTACATTGGCCAGAACGACAATCGCTTCTCCGCCCTGTGCCTTAATATCATTCACTACCGCTTGTGCGGATTCTTCGTTAATATCCGATACAACGACTTTCGCGCCTTCTTGAGCATACAACGTGGCAATTGCTTTCCCCATACCTGAACCAGCACCTGTAACAACTGCAACTTTATCTTGAAGTTTCATTCCATGTATCCTCCTTTGTGTATTCGTTTACAATAAGTTAACAAACAAATGTTCATTAACTCTTACTCTTAGTATAATAAGTCATAGCGTTTCACTTCAATCAGTAAAAGCTTGTCCAGTTGTACGTTAAACAACACTTATAAGCCCGAATGTACTTTAAAGTGAACGATATAAATTGAACTAAACATTTACACGAAACGGAGAGGACAGAAATAACCTGAAGAAGCGTAAGCGTTCGCCTAAAAGCTTTCTGGAAGAAAGCTGCATCGGAAGCATATGCTATCCCCGGATTTACCATTTATAATAGGAATCAAAAAATCTGGGGATAACAGCGATCGGAAGGTTGTTCTGTCATCGAAGTGGCCAGTGTAAATATTTTTTAGTTCAACTTATATAGCGAGGAGGAAATAGATGTCTGAAACTATGAATTCGATGGACCGAAGAATCAAGAAATCAAAGGTTGCACTGAAGGATGCACTCATCCATTTGATGCAAAAACATCCCTTTAAAGAAATATCGATTACGGATATTGTGCAGCGAGCCGACCTGAATCGGGGAACTTTCTACAGGCATTATCAGTACAAAGAAGACCTGTTCAACGAAATTATCGATGATGTGATTCAGGATCTGGTAACTTCTTTCCGCAAACCTTATCAGGATGAGGAAGAGTTCGAAGTCAATCTGATGCCCTCTTCGGCGATCACTATATTTGAGCATGTACACCAACACGCACAATTCTACACACTGGTTGTGAAATCTGAGGCCTCCTCCAACTTCCAGCGCATGATCTGTGATGTTCTTCGGGATCTCGCTTTACAGGATCTGAATCATATCTTCCCTCCGCACATCAACCATGAAATATTGGCAAGCTACCAATCTCATGCGATATTTGGCATGATCATGGAGTGGATCAGACAGGATTTCAAGCACAGCCCCACCTACATGGCCGAGGAGTTGTTCAAAATCATCCATTACAAGCCGGATAACACTTTAAGGCGTCCCCCTGTATAGAAGTCTCCTTCTTAGCCGTTGATCCATATTGTCAAAATAAAAAGAACGGTTGAATCGGCAGGTTACCCTGCGTTCAACCGTAATTTGCGGATGTATCTTCCATATATGTATTTCTCATATCCTAGTGAGTAAATTCAGCAAAGAAGCTGGTGCTCCTCAGGCTCTGGTCCGTCTAGACTGTGTGAATGTAGCAAAATGCTAATATGAATCTCTTGTAAAGTTGGTATATAAAGATTCTAGTCTCCCGTCTACCAAGTGATTACTTTGCCGCTAATCCATCCGTACTTCCCACTACTTGTCCATACTTCGTACCACGTACGACCATCCGATGGATCATAAACGGAACCGCCCCAGTGTTCCAATTGATCTCCTTTGTCCACAACGGCAACAGCAGATCCGTTGATCGAAGGTATATCTCGCATATTTGCATGGGCCACCGATACGGTCACGAACTGCGCTTTAGATGTGGAATACGCATTTCCTTCGTAATAACGACCATCCGATTGCTTCACCACTTTACTGCTCACCCATCCGATGCTTCCATCCGAAATACTTACCTGATACCAGGTACGACCGTCCGAGGGGTCAAAATTTTTGCGGTGCAAATATACAGCTTCATCGTCTTGGTATAGGATACCTACTGATCTTGCATTGATACTAGGTGCAACGCGCAGATTTATTTCTGAAGACGTTGGCTTCAGATAATCAATACTTTGTTCTGCTGACGTCTCAGACACAGCGTAGCTTGCTTCTTCCTTAAGCTTCTCTACTGCTATTTCCTGAGCCGTATCTTCTTGAACCTTGTTAACTTCCGTTTGAGCTTCACTCTTCGAGTCAACCGCTAGCTCTACCTGCTCTCCGCCTTGAACTACATCTGACTGTATAACTGGTTTGGTTGTCTCCTGTAATTCTTGGCTCTTCCCTTCTTCCTTAATGGTAATCTCAATCCCGCCACAACCGCTCAATACAATAGACGCTCCCAGCAGTATGGCAAACACCTTCTGACCCTTCATCGTATCCCTCTATTTCTGTATATATTTAGTCCAACTCCCCGACTACAAACCTACTTAATTTTAATTCAATTGGCTATAATTGTATATGGAGATTCCATCAATTGTTGGATTAAAAGACTAAGCAACTCCCCATCAGCAATAAGTAGATCAGAATGATTCTTTTCGTCGAAATTCGGTACCCGCGAGCAATGCCATGAATTATACAAAGCTGACATCAAAAAAAGACTCCCGAGGGAGTCTTTTCCGGCAGATTATGTCCTTGGCCTTAATCTGCTCACTACAGCCCCAGCTTTTGCCCTTTCTCCAACCGCTGAATCTGTTGCTCGCCGGTATCCGCAAGTTCACGGAACTGGTTAATCGTCTCACGCATTCTTGGCAGAGCTTCCTGCTTATAAAGACTAATCGAATCGAGCGCCGACAGCACATCGGTAAACGCCTGTTTCATCGTATCCACGGAGATGCTGGCTTCATACGCCTGCTTTTGGATGGCAATTCCCTGATCCTTGAGCATCTTGGATGTTCCGGCGATCAGATCATTGGTTGTCTGGTTCAGCAACTCAATTTTCTGCAATACAATCTTCTGATTATATAAAGCACTCGCTACAGTAACGGCAATTCTCAATGCAGAGATGGTTACATTCTTCGCACGGTCTACGCCTCGGATCAGTTCCTTATTATTGCGGATGACCACTTCAATCGCCATGATGCCCTGCTGATTCACGACCAGCATTTGTTGAAGATCCATGACCCGCTGACGGAGCGGAAACAGCACTTCTTCCGTAATAAACCGGACTTTTTCAGGGTCTTCATTGCGGACCTTGGCCGCTTCGATCTGGCCATCGATGGACTCATCCATAAGCACGCCAAGCTGAATCTCCTTTTGCAGTCGTTTGGTGAGTTCCCGCAGGTTCTGCTGTTCAATCTCCAGCGTTGTATTATCGTTACGCAGGGTAGATCTGCCTTTATCCAAAGAGGTTACGATGTCAGCGATGACTGCGTCAGCCTTCTGGTATTTCAGGAAATAGGCGCGAAGCGGATTGAACAATTTCCCAAGGAAACCGGTCTTGGCAAAGTCGACCACGCTTGGGTCGAGATCCTTCAGTTGCATATGCAGCTCGGTCAAGCCTTTGGCGACCTGACCGCCCTCGTCTCCCGTCTTGGACAGATGTCCAACAGAGACTTGAAGCAAGGCGTTTTTCTCAGAAGAGGATCTCATCGTATTCATGCCAAAGCCGTCAATGGATTGCAGAATTTCTTTGCGCTTCTCCAGGGATTCGAGATCCAGTGTCATGATCATCTCTACGTTGGCATTTGCCACTTGTTGAAGCTCCGCGACCTCGGCGGGCACGGGCTTCACTTCTTCTTCGATCACCTTCTGAATTTCCTTCTGGCTCGGTATTTCCATTGAAAATGACATCTACAGTTCCCCCTTTAGATTACATCTGTACGTTAAACAGGTTACCGATCTTGTATACGACATCGTCGGTATCGGCATTGATGCTTGCAGCCTCGTTAATGCTGGAGATGCTCTCCAAAGCCTTGATGTCCGCGTTGTACCCAATCGTATAGATTGGTACTTTGTACGTCTCGACCAAATCCCGGATATCCTTCAGGGTATGACCTTCGTTGGTCTCGCCATCACTCAGGACAAAGATCAACGGCTTCACGTTTGGATTAGCGGCCATATAATCTTCCAGCATCTTCATCGCCACCACGATCCCGTCAAAGGTCGCCGTACCGCCGCCAGCTTGCAGACTATCAACTGTACCGACAAACATGGACTGCTGGTTCGTATCATACTTGGCAATCGGCAGATTCACGGTTACCCCGCTAGAATAAGAAACCAGGCCAATACTATTCTCAGTGCCCAGGTACTTCTGACCTTTGCGTAGGGACTCCTTCAGTCGATTAAGCGGTTCGCCGTCCATGCTTCCGGACACGTCTGTCACGAACACGGCGGCAATTGGTTTACTACCGTTTTTCTTCTCTTTCCATACTTTCTGTGCAGACAACAACGTGCCGCCATCCACGGTAGCCAGCTCGGATTTGTAATCCTGCAAACCGTTGAAGCCAAACTCTTCTGCCGATTGTTGGTACTTCGCTTGAGTTACGAATTCTGCAAACTTTTGGATGATTTCCTGTTTGTTCTGTGGCAATTGTCCCAATGCATACAGCGGGCTATCATGTCTCACACCAAATGGTGTAAAGACGTATCCACTCTTCAGATCAGCGGTATTCACATACGTCTGATATTCGAGTACAAAGGCATCCAGTCTGCCTGACTTGGCAGCTTCCCGCATCTGAATCGTTGTCGATGCTGTAAACGGTACATTCGTCTGGAATTTTTCGAACCCTTCAATGGCCTTCTCGCCAAGCGGGTTGGCGCTGTCATACGTATTCAGTGCAGTCACCAGGAAATTAAGTCCTGTGGAGCTGGCAAATGGATCGGTATATCCCATCGCGAGTTCATTGTTGGCAATGGCTTCGGTTACGGTTTTTACATTAACGGAGCCGTACGTATCAACTAGTGCATCATATTTCGCTTTGGAAATAACAATACCCGGAACGTTCCCGACCAATCGCTCGGATACCATCTCTGTCTTCACCCCACTAGCCTCAACCATCTCGCCCCATAGTTCATTGGAAGGTGTGAATGCATCCGGCATATACTTACCAGACTTGATATAATCGGTGGCCGTACCGGAGGCAATGTTGCGGATTTTGACTGATACCTGTTTCCCACCAACGGTAATATTAGCTTTGTTGAACTCCTCGCCCACTTCGGTTAACCAGCCGTCTACCCCGCTACCCGACTTCTCTGGGGAAGAGAAGATTTCGACGTAATCATTTGTTGTATTCTCTACGGCAATTGCAAATTTGGAGATATCCGGCAGTGATTCTGCCACATCGACCGGGTCGAGATCAATCTGTCCTTTGACCGGTTCCGCCGTCGCTGGCGCAATGTCCGCATACAGTTTCCCCAGTTCCTTACCTGCATTCTCTGTGCTCACCTGTGTGGTCGACTTGCCAAAGTTCGACGTCAGTGTAATCCCTGCATAGACCAGACCAAATACAAGTACCAGCATTACAATCGATATGAAAAAAAACTTTCCCTTCTTGGCCATACGAGCAACCCCTCACTGTCTGTATAATTTGGTGTGCTTGATTAACTGATCAATCTCCTGCATACAAGGCATCTGTTCAATATCTCCGGCTTCAAAGCTGTCGAGGCGTGAAATCTCGAGTAACAACTGATCGAGCTTGAGCAAAATTTCCTCATTGGTGTGTAATGCATTTTTTACATAAGACAGATAATCGTTGTATACCTTGGTTTTTTCTTGAAAAAGTTTCTGGGGAAGTGTGGAGGATTTGGACTTCATCATGTTGGCATAGTCAGCTTCATCAAATACATTCAACCGGTTCAGCACACTGCGGATGTTCAGATACAACAGCTTCTCCACTTCCAGTGTGACCGAAGCAAATTTCTTGTAGCTCAGTTCTCCGGGATCAAACCGTTGATGAAGCACGTTCAGGAGGGTTTCTTTTTTCTTTTTCATCCGGCTAAGTTGAGACAGCCCCAGCGTAATATCTTCTTCGAGGACTTTGATGCGTCTATAAAAAGATAGTGCTTCCACATAATCTTCATGCGTTTCGATATGCTTCACGGGCAGCACTACCGGTTGTCTGAACAGCAAGGTGTAACTTCCATATAAGAGTGCCATTGCACTGCCAAACAGAAGGGTAACGGATAGCGCAGTTGTGAATGCACCCTCCTCGAAATTCAGCCCGATAAAGCCAGGTGAGAATGCGAGAACATTCACAGCCACAATACCGAGGACCAACCCCAACAATTTTATGTACTTAATCATGTTCAATCATCCGACCTCCTTTCATGTTATATATTGGTGCTTCATGTCGTAATTTTCCTGTTCAACTTATTCTTATTGTACATGATGTTAACGCTCTCAGGTGGATATGATTGGATATTTGGATACTCATAATATACGTGGTTTGGGCTTATCCCATTTCATCTTTACAGGGACAACGTGGAACCGATTTTGTAACCTCTGGAAATTGATCCGTTTATGTGGAACCATCGGTGGGAGAAAAAGAAAAGTTATCCGGTAATACGTGAAAATTTGGCGGGCGTGTCATTTTTTATACAGCTGTATCTATCTATTTATACTCAACTGTCACATTCGCTGATAGGTGATACGTAGTAAGGAGTGTAAGGGGGTGAAACTAAACCAATGGATTATTCATACATACATCAGATCGTTGTTGAGGTGCTAAAAGGGCGGACAGAGAAATTCGAGATCATTGTGCAACGATATGAAAAACCGATCTTTCGCTACTGTTATCACATGCTGGGACACCGCACAGAGGCTGAGGACAGTGGGCAAGAGGTATTTCTCAAAGCCTATCGCTCACTTGACAAGTTTAAACCCGACCTGTCCCTGGAAGCCTGGCTATACAAAATCGCCTATAACCAGTGCATTGATGTCATACGCAAACGAAAGCTAACAAGATACCTTCCCCTCTTCTACCGCAAAGATCAGGAGAATGCACATGTGGATCTGGCAATTGAAGCGAACTATTTCGATGAATATGTGCTGAAGGCGATGTCGAGATTATCCGCTGAGGAACGCAATCTGTTGATTCTAAGATGTGTGGAGGATAAAAGCTATGAGGAGATTAGTCAGATTCTTCAGCGGAACAGTCCAAGTCTGCGGAAAAAATATGAGCGTACCGCAGCCAAATTCCGTACCTATTACGCACTGGCGAAAGGAGATGATCCCCGTGAAAACGGAGTACAACAACGATCAGGATCTGAGAGAACTTTTTCATAACACACCGAATTTCAAGACGGATCTGACGAGTAGCGTGATGCACAGGCTACAATCTGAATCCAAACCAAAGGAGAGGTTCTACGTGAAATATAAAGTGAGTTTATTGGTGCTGGCTGGCATGCTGCTGACGGTATCTTCTGGTTTTGCAGCAGTGAAGTATCATTCATTAAAGAACAGTCATGGAGAGGTCGTCTATCAGGAAAAATCAATATCAGAGGCTCCTGCTATAGCCAATTATTCAGATAAAGAACGCAAGCGGATCAGCATAGCAAATCAGGCTTATGATAAGTTGGATAAAGGAACCGCCATGCTCATTTATGTCGCATCACACAACCCTGACCATCAATTGGATATGCGTTTTACCCCTTTTATTTTCCAAAATGCAGCAGACCTGCGTAAAAAGGTTAACAACTCAGATATTAAGCTATTGGATAAAATCGAAGGGGATTACACGTTTGAATGGGCCGAAGCCTTCATGTCACCGATCACGGATGTGAAACCCCTGACCTCGGAAGAAGAGGCCGATATTGCAGAGAAACTACGCCAGAAAGCCCTGGCGTCCAATACGGACTATGCAATGATGCCGATTGAATTCGCTGACGATTTCCGCCATATCCGCAGCTTTTACAAGCAGGGGGATAAAAAAATAGCGGTGACGACTGTAAATTACGGTGTAGGACATGGAACAGCTACCTCCTACTGGGACGATCAACTTGATCTGATCAAAGAAAAGTTTACCGTGAAGGGCACTGAAATGATCTTTACAAAGGACTCTGATGGCTCTCCTTCAGGAATAAACTGGGTGAACCAGGATGCAAAAACAGGTCAGACCTATGGATATACCGTCTCCGTGTGGGAGGGCCATGTCACGGAACAAGAGCTGCTTAACCTGGTGAAGATGTATCTTAATTAATGTTCAACTTCGTTAACGGTGATGTTTCCTCCAAAAGCATATCACAACAAAAGCTTGCCCCTCATCAATCGAGGGACAAGCTTTTGATCTGTTTATATATTAATGTCGTGCGAGCTTAGCCTGAACAAATGCTGAAGCGGAACCTCCAGTTCAGGATACAACACGGATTGGATCGTTTCTTGCTCTGTGTACAGATGACGGTTCTGGTAACTGCCTTCTTCCAATGTATATACATGGACGGTCTGATTGCCGGGGTCAACAATCCAGTATTCGTTCACACCATATTTCTGATACAAGTTAAATTTTTCGTTAAAATCCTTTAACGCAGTCGAAGGCGATAACACCTCGATAATTAAAGAAGGCGCACCGTGACAGCCACTTTTGGATATCTGGTCTTTGGAGCACACTACCGATAAATCAGGCTGTACAACTTGATCTGGTAGGTCATATTGTTCATTTTCGCTAAAATACACATCAAAAGGGGCAACAAACACGAAACATTTCCGATTCTGAAAAAAAGTCCGCAAAGAGAAGTGCAGCTCACCCACAATAAACTGGTGCGATGAAGTAGGTACTGGCGAGATATTAAAAGCTCTGCCGTTAATTAATTCCCATGATCCTTCCCATGTTAACCAATCCTGAAAGCTATAAGTACCTTTATTGTCGGGTTTTGCCACACTTCGATCCTCCTCTTCCAACTAACCGTATTTTTGTTTTCATTATAACATTGTGTTTGCGCCTTTTCACACCATGCCTCTTATCACGAAAAGATGGATTCCGGTTTGCTTCGCGTGGTGCGCACCTCTACAACTTTCCCGGCACATCCATTGTCGCCCTTCGCCTGGAACATTACCTTAACGCTGTCTTTACCTGATGTTACGGCCTCAGGAATATCGTAGGTCACATAGAACACTTCGCCAATCTTGTTCATATGAATTCGCTGCTCACCGATGAGTGTTCCATCCACGGTAATGGCGAATTGTCTGTCATATAACTTACCTTCCCGTTTAAACGCGGAATGATCTCCGCCCCAATAGGCCACACATAGATAATTGGTTGCCTCACGATCCACTGCCAGTTGGTAACTGAAGTAAGCCCCACTGACGCCAAAAGCTTCTCGCCACATATGCAACTTCTTACGGCCATCTGTGGTTGAACCGTTGTGGTGCTCCCCACGGCAATTGCTATCCAGATGATGTCCAATCTCATCCTGCTGGCCGTCAGGCTGTACTCTGTCGATGGTGATATCATTTAACTGCTTCTCCAGTGCATCTCCCGCATCGTTAAGCGGCCAATAGACCGTATAGAACTCATGATGCACATCATAGAACGGAATGAGCTTCACGGCTTCGCCTGTGGAAGTAACATCTTTGCTAAGTTCAAATGTTAACGTGTCTGCATCCACAACCTTGATCCACTCTCGTACATCATCCTGCTCCGTCCAGATCACAGGTACAGGTGCAGTCTTGGGATTTAGAGCTGTTTCGTCCACAATCGTATCCTCCGGAAGACCCTCATTTCCTAGTGCACCAGCGAGTACTATCGGGCCGTACAGGAATGCCACTTTGTGGGAATCATCCCGGGCAGTGTACTGGCGGAGTGACATCGGCAGTGTGATGGTGATGACATCGCCCGTTGTCCATGTGCGCTCGATGGAAAGATAGCCGGGTTCCATCCGTGTATACGGATGTTCCGTATCCCCATTGACGGTTGCCGTCATTGGCTGTTGCAGCCATGAGGGCACGCGTAATCTTAGATGAGCCGAGGCGTTGCCTCCGGTGATCGTCAGGGTCACCTTTTCCGAATAAGGAAAGTCGGTTTCGAGCTTCAGGGATATTCCCTGAGACGTCCAATCCAGCTGGGAAGCGATATACAGGTTGACGTACAGGTCCTGTTCATCTTCAAAATAGATCGCCTCGGCATATTTGCCCGGGTTCTCCATACCTGATCCTGTGCAGCACCACCAGGCGGTGTCGTGAGTTCCATAGATTTTGTAGTGGCCTTGCAGCGTTGATGCAAAATACGTTTTGTTCCCCGTATCCGGGTCCTGCGTGCCAAGGATGTGATTATAGATGGCGTTTTCATAATAGTCCATGTAGGCGCTATCGTGATTCCAGGCGAAGAGTTGCTTCGTTAGATGTAACATGTTGTGAGTACAACAGCTCTCTCCTGTTTTGATGCCAAGACTCTCCATGCCCTTTGCTTCGTAATGCTCCGAAATACTCGTCGCACCAAATACATAGGAACGATGATGAATGGTCGTATCCCAGAAAAATTCTGCCGCTGTCCGGTAACTCTCGCGGGAGTGATCCTGGTTGTAGATCTCGGCTGCACCGATCACTTTAGGAATCTGAGTATTGGCGTGTTTGCCTTGAAGATCGTCCTGTTTGTGCTCCAAGGGTCTCAGGATCAATTGATGGGTGAACTTGTTAGCGATCTCAAGATATAAGGCTTTACCGGTAATCCCATACAAGTGTGCGAATACTTCATTCATGCCCCCGTGTTCACTTTGAAGCATCGTCTGCATCTGTTCTTCTGTCATCGGGAGCAATCCTTCGACCGCCCAGTCTGCAAATCGAGTAACTACATCAAGTGCCTGTCCGTTGCCAGTGAGTTTATGGGCGTCAATCAGGCCGCGATAGATTTTGTGCACACTGTACCAGGGAACCCAGTATTCACCGATATTGAATCCACCGATATTCTCTGCTCGAAAAGCCATGTGGAAAGGTTCTTCGGACAAACCACCGATATACCCGCTCCCCGTGGTCTGCTGGATTCTCGCCAGTTCGGTGACCGCATAATCCAGTCTTTCTTTTAACGTGATATTCCCGGTTGCCTGATACGTCACAGCCAGGGCAGACAGATAATGTCCGAGAGAATGTCCGCTGATGGTACGTGCCTCCCAACCCGCGTAGCGCTCTTTTCGGGCAGGTAAACCATGCGCTTCGAAGCATGGAGCCAGGAATCGATCAATATCCAGCGATAACAGGTAACGCTCCCCCACCTCTTGTGATGTTTGAAACACACCATTTAACAGATCTACATGTTCCGGTCCCAGAAATCCTTTTTTCGTATCAATCATTACACTCACTCCTTCTCGGGATGTAATAGATATCCATTCATTCTTAAGGGGTAAAATCCGTGTTCTGTTCCATATGACTAATACTCATCAATCTACTGTAAAGCTTGAATATCCTCATATTATCAAATAAAATACAATTACATCAGACTCATAATCCAAGAAAAGGTGGATAAATCCGTCCTATGCAAAAGCCACTGGAACATTACCTGTGCGGCAAGTTCATATCCGAAGGCAACTGGAGCCACATGAGACGCGGCATGCCTGTGCATGAGATCATTTTGATGCTGGAAGGTGAGATGTACATCGCGGAGGAAGAGGAACAATATGTAGTTCGTGCCAACGATCTGTTGTTTCTGCGCGCTGGTCGCACCCACTATGGCTACCAGATCAGCGACGCCCCCGTGAGCTTCTACTGGGTTCACTATGATGCCTTGCAGGCAGAAATCAGTCGCTTTAGGACACATGCCACCATTCAGGTACCTTCCATGGCCAATCAGTTATTCAAGCAGTTGCTGCATGTGTCATCCTTCTCACCGGAGGAATCCAACGCTGCTTTGTTATTGTTATTCAGAGAACTGGAGCGGAATATAGAGGCGGATTATCGTCCGCACAATGCGATTGTGGACCATATCTGCAAGTGGGTCGATATTCATCTGCATACAAACATCACGGTGAGTCAGATTGCGGAAAATTTTAATTTTAACAAAGACTATATCTCCAAAATGGTGAAACGCGAGAAAGGTACTGGACTCAAAACCTATATCCTCACAGAACGTATTCGCCGGGCAAAACAATTGCTGCTCAACACCAATGCCAGTGTAAAAGAAATCGCCGGACAGTGCGGCTTCTCCGACTACAAGCTATTCCTGCGCATGTTCAAGCAATACGAAGGCAATACGCCAACCGAATATCGCAATCATCTGTATTCCACACAGCTCAATCGCTGATGCGCTACGATCTATAGAAATGACTGAGTTACCTATAGAAAATTTGAATGAATCGGATTGAATCCGTTATGGTAAAATGCAAGAAAACTATATTCCATACTTAACCCATAAGAGAAGAGGAATTATAAGATGACAACGGCTGCCGTTACGATTCATCCTGCCACAGAAGCAGACCATCCAGAGATTGTAGATATCCTTGTTGCAAGTTATGCCGAGTATCGGGAGACTTTTGAGCAAAATGAACGATGGGAGGCCTACCTAAAAGATATTCGAGAGTCTGTGGTTAATCCGTACCTGACACAATTATGGATCGCGAAAATTGATGATCAGATTGTCGGTACAGTCCAATTATTCGAAACAGCACGCAACGCTTATCCAAACTTTGAATTGCCAATCGATTATCCGTTTATTCGGCTGCTGGGTGTTGATCCAAAATGGAGAGGTCACGGGATTGCCAGAGTATTGCTCCAGCAATGCGTAGACTCTGCCAAAGAAATGGGCAAAAATACGGTGTATTTATATACGGGCGGTCAGATGGTCAATGCCATCCGTTTATATGAGCGTTTCGGATTTACAGAGGATAAGGAGTTCAGCTCCGAGAGTAGCGGGGGCAAGGCGATCTGCTACCGTTATGATTCCTAGTGGAGGTTAACAGCAACACGGGATCAGGGAGCAGAGAATGAAATGTAAAACAGACCGATCATCTTCATGACGGTCTGTTTTACATTTATAAATGATCAATCAACATTTGAAATGACACTTCGCTACTGATTTTTTAACCGCCAATCTCCACCAAAATCTTCGCATGGCTCTTGTCGCTCATTAACAGCTCAAGCCCTTCCTGCACGATATCGTCCAGTTTGATTTTCTTGGTGATGACCTGTTTCACATCGAGCGACCCTTCAGCAATTAATGAAATCACTTCAGGGAAAATGTGGCGATATGCCAGCGTTGCCGTTAGATTCGCTTCTTTGACCAGAAGATCGAAGAAGTTCACTTGAAGCGGATTTGGAATCGCTGCGATGACAACAACTTCTCCGCCTTTTTTGACAACCGCAATGGCGCTATCCATCGTTGGTTGCACACCCGCTGCTTCATAAGCTACATCAATGCCGCCCGATTGTTGCAGGATCACCTCTGTTGCATTGACTTTGGCACTGTTCACCGGAATCGCTCCCAGCTTGGCTGCCAGGTCCAGACGTTCCTCAAATACATCGACTGCATAGATTTCAGAGGCTCCTGCTGCTTTGGCAGACAGAATGGTCAATAATCCAATTGGACCTGCTCCATATACGGCTACTTTGTTCCCCACTTTCAGCTTGCTGTGACGAACCGCGTGAAAGGCTACGGCTGTAGGCTCTACAAGCGCACCTTCTTCGAAAGTTACGTTATCCGGGATGGGATGAACCATGTATGCTTCAACAACAACATACTCTGCAAAACCACCATCACCATTCAGTCCAACGAATCCAAATTGAGTACACTGGTTGTAACGCCCCTGGATACAGTAGTCACATTTTCCACAATGGTACAACGGCTCAACCACAACTCGATCCCCTACACTGACACCGCTTACATTACTCCCCAATTCACTTACGGTTCCTGCAAATTCATGACCCAATGTCAACGGTGCTTTCTGTCCTGAGAGCGGATGATTCTCGCCTTCTTGAATTCCTACACCATGATGATAGGCATGCAAGTCACTGCCGCAGATCCCTGCATATTCCACTTTGATTTTGACTTGACCCGCTTGAGCAACCGGAACCTCCCGCTCTTCCACACGCACGTCTTTATGGCCGTACCATACTGCTGCTTTCATGAAGTTCATCCCCTTTGTATGATTGTCTATATATTATATCGCTGTTCATGTATTATTCATATTTATAGATACTAATGTTAACATTAGTTGTATTAATGCTAAACGGAGATGAAATCATGAATCTGGAACAGCTCGAATATGTCGTTGAAATTGCGAAAACGAAATCATTCTCCGCCGCCTCGGAACATCTACATGTCACACAATCGGCGATCAGCCAATCGGTGCATCGTCTGGAGAAAGAATTGGGTATCATCCTATTCGAACGCTCGCGGCAGGGAACTCATCCCACTCCCGAAGGCAAACAATTCATTGCCAAGGCACTGGATATTTTACAGCGGATTGATGAATTGAAATCCCTGAACGCAGAAGCCTCATCACTTAGCGGAGAGCTTCATGTGGCTACTTTTCCAAGTGTTATGCCCTATCTTGTCCAGTCTGCTGCGGATATGAAGCGTGAGCACCCGCAACTTAATATCTCCATTGAAGAGAAAGGGTCCATGGAAATTATTGAAGATATTCGCAACAACAAAACCCATCTGGGCTTTATCGCGATCTATGCCAAACAATTGCGGGAATTCGATGGACTTCACTTCAGTCCCATGTATTCGGGCAAGCTGGTAGTTGGTACTCATCACCTGTCTGAACTTGCCAAGCACAGCCGTGTTACACCGGATCAATTAAAAGAACACAAGCTGGCACTGTATCGAGATGGTTTCATCGAAGACTTCATCAAGGAATTCACCTATGATCATGGACCTCTGTCCATTCTGTTTAAAACAAATAATTCAGAAGCCATCAACATGGTGTTAAGAAACGATATTGCCGCCACGATTGGTCACGACTTTTCCTTTCACCAAAATCCCTTATGGAAAGAAGGTCTGGTGAAGATGGTAGAGATCGCTGGAATCGATCAACCGAAAATGCAGATTGGCTTCGTGCAGACGGAGTCCAAGGAGTCCGCCGTAGCCGCAGAACGATTTGCCCAACGCTTCAGACAGGCGATAGAACTGGATCATTTAAAAGTTTAAATCTAAAAAAGTGCTCCACCCTTTGAAGGAAGTTTGGGATGAACACCAACTTCTCCAAGAGTGGAACACTTTTCTGACTATCTCTTGCGTTACTATTACTACACCTTACTCAAACTATACTTTAACTTTACGTACAGCTTCACTCATCTCGTTCGTCTGCTGCTCCAGCATGGTGGAGGTCTGTGCCACCCTGTTGAACATGGCCGACTGTTCGCGCATTAAGCGATAGATTTCATCCGAATGATCCGACACCCCGGCTGAGATCTGCGAGATCGTATTGACGGAGGCTGCGGCCTCTTCCGAACCTGCCGAGATTTCCTCTGCCGCAGCGGAGACTTCCTGAATGCGACTGGTTACCAGTTGGAACGCGTCAACTACATGAGCGAAAGCTTGCTCCGCTTCTGCGGTAATTGTAACCCCTTCTCCAATCTCGGTTGCAGTAACCCCCATCTGTGAGCCAATCTGCTGTGATTCTTGTTGAATACGAAGCAGCAAGTCGGAGATCCGTTCCATGGATGTGCTTGAGGCCTCAGCAAGCTTCCGAACTTCATCCGCCACAACCGCAAAACCTTTGCCGTGTTCTCCTGCATGTGCTGCCTCTATGGATGCATTAAGCGCAAGTAGCTTCGTCTGACTCGCAAAGTCACGAACCGTGTGCAGGGCACCACCAATTTCCTGGGAGTAGTTGTTCAGCACCTGAACCATCGCTACAACTTCACTTGAGACATTTGAGATGCTCTCCATCTGTGTTTTCATCAGTGTCATGCTCTGTTTACCGGACTCCGCCGTAGAAAGCGCACTTGATGCCGCATCCGATACAACCATCGAGGATTCGGATATATCCGTTATGCCTTTTGCGATCTCTTCCATCGCATGCGCGCTATCGCTTGCACCCTGCTTCTGCGTATGTGCACCCTGCCTAATCTGTTCGACAGATTGATCAACCGTCTTGCCCATCTCAAGCATCTCTTCGGTACTGCGATTAAATTCCTTCGTTGATTCCGATAAAATATCTGTGGTTACTACTACGCCTTCAACCATGTTACTCACAATCTTATTCAAGTTACCGGACATATGTATCATCGCTTGATATGTTGTTCCAATCTCATCTTGGCTGCGCAAACGATACGACGTCAAAATTTGGTTCGCTTCTGCAAGCTCACCCTGTGCCATTTTTTCCACACTCGCCTTCAGCGGTTGAAGTGGCCGCAGTCCTCTTACGATAAACCACGTGACAACAGCAATGCCTATAAGTGTAATTAGTAGCAACAAGGCATAGAAAGGGATACTCGATTTCATAATATCCGATTCTATACTTCCGATCACCGATACCGCCGTATCGATCCCAATTACACCTGTTACAGCGCCATTACTATCCAGCATGGGAGCGTAAGAGGAAATATAGTCGCCGTACTCCTCATTGTTAATGATCGAAGAACTGGCTGTTTGCCCCTGCAACAGCTTCTGAACAGCCTCCTGAGGGACATCCGTAACTTCATTAATCGGTGAGGCTTTATCTGTATCCTTCATACCGTCCACCATAATAAGTGGCGTACCTTTGTCATCTATTTTGACGAAATACACATACATTGCACCAATGCTTACGCGAAAGTCATCCAGTTCATCACGAATCTTCAAGAATTCGTCATTCTCCTTGGGGTCCTTGGCAAACTCGGCATAAGATGCTGTATCCAGCTGATTCACATAACTCTGAGCAATCTGGATGTTGTAACTCGAAATGGCCTCCTGCGCAGCTAGTTTCATATTGGCCACCTGTAACAGCATGCTTCCAACGGCTATAATCGTAATGACCAGTGTGACTACTGCAACAATGCGCACAACCAAACGTTTTCTAAAAAAACCAATCATCCGCTCCTCTTCCTCTCCCGTGAACCCAAGCCTTTTTGACTAGGCGCTACCCAAAAAACGCATGCTTGAAGCACTATGTATGGGAAAATAGTAAACGAATATGTCGAATTAGGCAAGAAAATATTGGGTTTACATAAAAACGCTATCATGGCCGTGGTAGCTTTGTTCATTGGATCAGTATTAGGAGTTTTGTGTATACACTACTGAGTTAATAGGGATCTCGGATTGGCTTATTGATTTACCAACACATATACCAATGCTTTTTTTATTCATTAACGAACTTGAGATTTGTATTGAAACCACTTCTATTGAAAATTCTTTATTGTCGGGTGTTCGTATAAAAATATAATTATTGATTCGCTTTTTAATTTGATCATGGCTCAGATTATCAAGATCAGGATTGATTCCCACTAAAATAGTTCCATATTCTGACGATTCAAAAATATCTCCAACATTCATTAATTTATACATATTTACAATCCCTTCTCCTTCTATCTATGTTGAATATAAAGTTCGTTTTTTACATCCTTTACACGGAGATCTGCATTTTTCAATCTCGTAATCGCATCTCTGAGTAGTGTCATTCTCTCTATAGAAGTTAACTCTGGGGCAAATCTCGCTGCTCTTATACTGGCTTGTGCTTCGTCCAACGCAAAATTTCGCGCATACGTTGCATCATCAAGATTATATAGTTCAAAAGCTTTTCCGCTTTTAAACGCTTCATAATGTCCAATAATCTCATGAGCTATAGTAGCTCTACCCGAAACACGTGTATTCGCACTTAATGTGCCTATTCCAAGAGACTCTGCTGGTAAAACATCTGTATTGATATACAGTCTGTCATACATCATACCGGTATTCCAATGTTCTCGAAATACTATATTCTCTTCCGGAAAACCTAATCTTACAGAGTAACTAACCAATTCAGTTTTCTGAGCATCTGTTAGTTCTATTTCATTTCTTAAACCATCTGATGAAATTTGTCGATAATCCCCTGTCCCCGCCTCTTTTTCCTTCTCCAGATAGTCGGAAAACTTAGAGGATTCTCTCGCCTTTTTACTCTCAGCAATGTTATCCAGAACTCGAAGGCGTTGATCTTTATGTCCATTAAAACTACCTGTTAACTGCCCTGTACCAGGCGGACGATTGAATGAATTAATCTTCGCGCCGCCTCCCGACGAAGTCAGAAGATTATGCGGCTTGATCATCGTGGAGGCATAACCCCCTCCAACCATTAGACCTCCCAACCCAATCATATTTGCCCAGTGTTCACTGGACCAGGCATTGGTCGGAAAGGTAGCTTCCCGTATCGTCCCATGGATACCAAACGTGAGCCAGTTGGCAGCATCATTCGGGGAGTTGAATGCTTTATCCGCCCTGTCTACATACCCCTGAACAAGACCACTTGGAATACCAAATGTCCAATAATCCAGAAAACCACCTACACTATCATAACGCTTTTGATATCGATCATCCGCAGATTGCATAAAGGCTTGTCCCAATTCGACTAAACTATCAGCAGACTTCTGAAAAGCATGACGGGTGTCGGTTGCTGGTGCCCTGCATTCATCTGGCGGTGGTGGTGCGCAACTCGCATCATAGGATTGTACATCTTGCTGATCAGCAAGTCTGAATTTCTCCGCATGCCCTTCAAGCTCCTTCGCAATGGATAAAGATAGTGAGACAAAGTCATCCATCACCCGCTGCGCAACTATAAAATCAACATAAAACCTTTCCTTCGTACTACCATCCCACTGTCTTTCGATTTCGAATAAATGTTGTTTCAAGATGTTATTCATCTGAAAAACCTGATTCTGAGCTGTTGTAAATTGTTTCGAGACAGATATCAACTGTTCAGGAGTTACTTTTATCGTTGTCATGTGAGACCTCGTTCTAAATATATTTCGTTGTTATACGAACATTTGTTGTTTAGAATGCTATAAGATTCATATGTACAGATGGGCTTTTATTATAAAGTGAACACAGATCATTTCGTAGAGACTGCCGGTTTATTTATCTAGTTCGTATTACCCCTAATTTGTCCCAGTTATAACAAAAACAGAGGTTCTAGTTCCAAAATAAAATCGTTTCCTTAGTGCCTACAAAAAAACACCCCGGCACAAGCGCCGAGATGTCGTGTTGTTCTACATTTGTATACTACCCATTCATACTAAACTGTTTGTTTATTCGTCCTTCTGAATCGAATCAGGGACCAGATAATCAGCAACGCGAGCACGGCAAGACAGATACTAATGCTGAACCGATTCCCTTCATCAAACACAAACATCACCGCAATCACACTAAGACATAGTACCACGACTCCGGTTATATAAGGGAATCCCCAAACTTTGAAGGTCGGTTGAACCGGATATCTCTTCCGCAGTTTCAACTGTGATGAGGCAATACAGATCCACACAAGGATTACGACAAACCCCGGAACTGCGAGCAATACGCGGAACAGTTGATCCTGCGCGAACAGGCCAAGCAAGGAACCTCCGAGCAAAACCACTGAGCACACCAGAAGTGTGTTAACAGGGCTACCATTGCGATTCGTCTGTGACAATGCCTTCGGAGCTTCCCCACCCACTGCCATGGAGTGCATCATCCGGGATGCACCATAGATCCCTGAATTCGCAGCAGACAGAACGGCAGTCACCAAAATAAAGTTCATTATGTGTGCTGCTCCCGGCAGTCCCGTGGATGCAAGCACCTGAACAAATGGACTGCTCTCCGGCCCGATCTCATTCCATGGGATAAGACCACAGATGATGAGAATCGGCAAGGTGAAGAACAGAATAATTCTGAGCATGAAATTGCCCACGATTTTGGGCATAACCTTTTCTGCATTTTCCGTCTCGGTCAGGGTCAGACCAATCAGCTCCGATCCCCCATAGGAGAACATGACCACAAGCAGTGCCGAGAAGATCGATGACCATCCGTTCGGGAAGAATCCGCCTGCTTGCGTATAATTTTGCAGATATGGCGTGTTATCACTTGGGATAATGCCAAAGATCAATCCTGCACCCAGGAAGATAAAAATAATGATCATGGCAATTTTGATCCCGGCCAGCCAAAACTCAAATTCCCCAAACACACCTACACTTAACAGATTAACCAGTATAATGAACGCTGCACAAGCCAGACTCAGCATCCACAGCGGTACTTCACTGAACCAATACTGCAAAAAGCTCCCGGCGGCAATCACCTCAATGACACACACCGATAACCATAGAAAGCAGTACATCCATCCCATAACAAAGGAAACTCTGCTACCAAATGCCTCCTGCACGAAGTCTTTCATATTTTTGTTCTTGTACACCGTAGCCATCTCCGCCATCGCGGCCATAACAACCAGCAGCAATAATCCGGCAAAAATGTATGTGACAATAACGCCCGGACCCGCGAGTCCAATCGTCTCTGCACTGCCTTTGAAAATTCCCGTTCCAATGACACCACCCATAGCCATAAAACTGATGTGTCTTGGTTTAAGCTTCTTTTGTAGTGTTCCTTCTGTCTGAGCCAATTCAAGTCCTCCTGATGTAAAAAACGTCTGTAATGCTGTCTTGTTTCATAGACATAATGTCCAGTATACCCTATTGTCCATCAATCAGCCCAGAAGTTCCTTATGGCCAATTCATCCCAAACATATATGGACATAACCTATGTTTTATACCCCACAATCGCATGAAGCAATCTATGTACAATCCAGCTGATCAAACTGTACACTGCCCCATAGATGAACCAAGCGCCTATGTTACTACCCATTGTTGAAAGACTACTCGCGATATACAACAAAGGCAGCATAAAAGATATAATCAGCGCTCCCCAAAGTCTAAACCCTTTGGCAAAATAACTGCATATTCCAAGCACCGCTGCAATGATGGGACATAACACCAAGACAGCAAAAAGCGGATTCATATCATCGAACCACCAATATATCATGCACGACTCCCTCCACATTCTTCGTCATAAGGCCACGTTACTTTAATGCTGTATTATTTAGTTTATTCTACTCTTTTTCCATCTCTTAAAATGTACAATATGTTGCAAAATTAAAAAACCAGCGTCCTGTAAAAAAACAGAATACTGGTTTCTCATGTAAATCCATTTAAATTGCTCTCGTCATAAACGTGCTGTTCGGGTCCAATACATAATCCGCGAATGGTTCGCAATATTCAAATCCGAAATCTTCATACAACTTCCGTGCCGGGATAAATGAATCCATTGAACCCGTCTCCAGACTGATTCGCTTATAACCACGGTCTGTGGCAACCTCCATAATATGCGCCAAAATTTTTCTCGCTACGCCTTTTCTCAGATGAGCCGAAGCGGTACGCATCGACTTCAACTCTGCATGCTCTGGATCAAGTTCTTTGATAGCCCCGCAGCCGAGCAAGTCGTCCCCTTCCCAAGCACACCAAAAAGTAATTTCGGGCTCCTTGAGTCCGTCCAGATTCAACGCATGAATACTTTCTGGAGGCGAATCTGCTGCCATCCCTTGCAAGTGCTCCGCAATTAAAGCCTTAACTTGGACTCCACTCAAATCATCCACTTTGATCTCCATAACGTACCACTCCCGCCGACATTTTTATTGGTTTTATCACTGAATGTATATCAATCATTTTATCTTACTACCGTGTTAGGTTTTATCACAAGAGGTTACTTATATCCACTGAAATACGCTATTGTGATTCACCTATAATTTCCAGTATGATGAGGCTATCATATGCCAAAGGGGCGAGGTCTATTGCGAAATATACATAGAGTTAAACGTGGAACTAAGGTGAAGCAAGCTTAACTTAATTTAAAGGAGAACCCTATGACACTCACTACGGATAACCTGTTTTATAGCAAACGATTAAAGATGACGCCACCACGCTCTGAAGACGTGCAGACCATGTTGCAATGGAACGAAGACCCGGAGTACCTTCGGAATGTGGATACTGACCTGGCCATTCCCTATTCGGAGAAACAGTTGGAGGATGAGGGCGAAACGAAGAACAAGGAAGTTTACTTCAGACTTCGCACGCATGAAGAGGATACGCTGATTGGTTTTGTCGTCATTCATGGCATTGAATGGAACAACCGCTGCGGACAGCTTGCCATTGGCATCGGACTTGCCAAACATCGCAACAAGGGATATGGCACGGAAGCGTTGAATCTTATTTTACGATATGCGTTCCATGAGATGAATCTGGACCGAGTTGGTCTCGATGTCATCGCCTACAATGCCAAAGCAATCCGTTCCTATGAAAAGGTTGGTTTTCAGTTGGAAGGTCGGGCACGCTCAGCTGTATATCGTGATGGTAAGCGTTATGACCGCTTGATGATGGGAATCCTAAGACCAGAATGGGAAACACACAATCAGATCCATACGGAGGGTGAACAAGTATGACCAAAAATGCAGAAGTTACTGCGTTTATTGAACAGATTCAGATCCCCTGGCAAGTACATGTCGCTGAACAATTGCGCCAGTTAGTGCATGATACCATCCCTGACGTACAAGAACGCGTACAATACAAGAAACCTCATTTTTTGAAAAACGGAAAGTACGCTGCGGTCATCTCGCCTTCCAAACAAGCCATGTCTTTCACCATCTTCAATGCAACTGGACTCGATCTCCCCGATGGGATATTTGAAGGCCCGGAAGAACGAAAAACGATCAAACTCAAGGAAAAAGATACGCCGGACTATGAATGGTTGGCTGATTTGTTAAAGCAGGCATCTGCGGAATTGTAGACGGGTGTAGTGAAGAGGCACATACGCCGAAGTAGTAACTTAGGTAGTAATGTGCGAAACGTATGGTGTGGGCCGTAATGTGCGGGTGGTATGTATGGGGTGAGTTTAGGGTTAGGTTTAGATTTGTGGCAAGCGCTAACGAATCGGACATACCTTATATCGCAGTTTTAAAAACATATGAAATTCTAACGAATCTCAGCAGTCTTATTACAGAAACCCCCTTCGATTTTCTTCGAAAAACCATGACAATTGGAGAAATAGAGTGGCTATGATTCGTTAGAATTCTACAGTGCTGTAAATTCACCCAATAAGATGTGCTAGGTTCGTTAGACTGTGTGAGTACGACAAGCGGCCTCTGCACGTAGAAAAAATAACCCATTCTCACTCTGGCGGCTAAATAAACAGCATAAACGACTGGCTATAGCAAAGATATCTCACATCCATCCTGCGCAGGGCAAAGGGGCATCCCATGAAGTTCCAAGAACTTCGGGATGCCCCTTGGTTATAGTCTGTCTACTACTGTCATTCCAACCTTAAAAGCGGTGTAATATCATAATAAGATGACTGCTTATAATTGCTTATAATGTTTTATACTAGCTTCCACCATCAAGATTGCTGGTACGATACGGCGGTCATCTGACATGGCTCACATATGAACATGTAATACATACCCTCACCATATTTCTCAACCTCGCCCCAGTCCAGTTGTGCGACAGCTTTCATTCTCGTGGAACAGCGTGGACATGTTGGGTACTCCGCATCTTGAACCCATCCCGGATGGCCGCCGACCTGAGATAACGATGGCTCCATCGCCCACTCACTGGCATGGAATGCATGACGCGATGCATTCGCAATCCCAAACTTCTGGCCAACATCCGGTGCAAGTTTACCATAGTCGTCCAGGTCAATCTCTTCCATTCCCGCAGGCATGACATTATGTGAACTCCATAACGGTTCTCCTGCTACGTCCAGCTCCATGTAAACCACACCGTAACTGCTGCATATCACGCAAGTCTGTATCTGAAGTTGCTGAGCATGCCAAGAAACGTCATTCAATGCTGGATGCTTAACATCCAGACTAATTAAGGTGGTTAACGCATTGCCACACCATGGACAGCAATTGGTGCTAGGGTTCAGCATCGATAGTGAACTTCCGGTTAACTCCACGTTAGGTCCTTCATTCTCTTTTACTTTATAGAGTGAATAACTTGGGGTGATGAATAATTCCCTGCGCTGCCCGTCTTTTGTAAGCTCCCAACCAGCTTCAGTGGTGTAATGCTCAGGTGCCACGTATAATTCGTTCGCCCAAGATGGAGGAGATTGTCTCCACTGCCGGAACTGCCGCACGACAACATCATCTCCGATATGGGCCAGCATGAGCAATATGTGGTTCCGATTCTCATCATCGGTATTCACCTGCTGTAAGAGATGATCACGAACCTCACCCGAGGCACTTTTATACAAAATGGCAGGATAATAGATCTCTTGTTCCAGCACCTCAGGAATTTCGGCAGTCAACGATATATCATGGTAGCAGACCAGATATACCAGAATGTCTTTGCCCGTATCTTCATCACCTGTACAAATCCGTTGCATCGCGTAATCCTTCATCTGATCTTGTTGCTCTACAGACAAAGATAGATATACCTGTTCCTCGGATTGTTCATAGAGCGTATAACGAATTAGTGGATCGCGAACCTGAGGTTTGTGCATGATTTTCAAAATTTCGACTGGGTCTGTAATACCTGCATACAAGTTCACGTCACGTCGATTCGCTTCAATGTATCTCTGACGCTCCTCGCTTTCCATCTCCTGCTTGCAAGGCATACAATAACCACCCGTTTTCAACGCTGTTGCTGGTAAAATGGTATTTGCACACCCTTCCCGTATACACGGAATTCGTTCTGTCATCCCTCCACCCCCTCTACTATCTGCTCGCTTCATCATGCCATGACAAACACGCCACAACGTGACGTGCTTGTCCCTTACTCCATATTTAAATACCTGCGTGTACCATAAAGGAAAATACGAATCAGTGATGTCCCAACTGGTCCTTGGTAAATTCGTAAAAGGCAAGCGCATCTTCACTGCTGGCAAAGCCTGCCTGAGCCATCTTTTCACTACCTCCACCTTTGCCTTGATAGGCTCCAAGATTACCTTTGAAGAAAGGTCCACAAGCCCATTCAGGCGGCTGTCCGTTCTGTGCAAGAACCACTTTGGCCTCTGAGATGCTGGCGAACAGAACAAGGCCTTCATGGTCTGCCGTCAGCTTGGTAGCAAGACTCTGCATATCCTTGAGCGATTTGTCTTCAAAGACCTGAGCAATTACCAGCCCTTGCCGAGCGGCCAGAAGTTCCTCCGCATAATAGGCATCATTGGTTGTTTTCACTGCATTCAGCTCAGTTTGCAACTGCTTTTGCTCCAGTTCCATTTTCTCAATACGCTCCAACAATTCGTCCTTGCTGGTCTTTAATTTAACCATGATGCTATTGAGCACGTTTTGTGTGGATGTGAATTCATTCAGGGCCCTTGTTCCACATTTGAAATAAATGCGGGTACCGCCCTTCACTTTTTCAGTTTTCAACAGTTTGATGATCCCAATCTCACCTGTCGCCGACACATGCGTTCCACCGCAGGCGTTATACTCCACACCCTCGATCTCGACGATGCGAATGTCTTCCGTTACCGTAGGTTGCTTCACCAATGGTAACTGTGCAGCCTCTTCTGCTGTAACCCAAGACGTGTTGATGCGAGCGTTACGATAGATCTGACGATTCACTTCTTGTTCAATGGCGGTTAATTGATTCGCTCCCAGTTCAGCCGTAGCCACATCAATCGTGTCATACTCCGTACCGAGATGGAAACTGAGGGTCATCGCTTCAGTCAGCTTTAGAGTGATTGCCGATAACAAATGCTGACCCGTATGCTGCTGCATATGATCGAATCTGCGCTCCCAGTCAATCTCACAATGTACCTCAGTCTCTTCAGGGGTGCGTTCCAGCTTATGCCATACTTCGCCATCTTCAATGTTCACATCCAGAACAGCGATGCCACCAATTTGTCCCAGATCACAAGGTTGTCCGCCCCCATGCGGGTAAAAAGCAGTCTCCGCCAGCGTGACATATACGCCGTCTTCCTTGTCTACTCTGCCTGTAATCGTTGTATGCCACTCTCTTGTATAAGCAGAGTCATAATAGATTTTTTGCGTCATTGAATCATCCCGATCCCTTCTCGTTCAAATGGGTTTTCATAATCTCCAGATTACACTATCTGGAACCCTCAAGCCAATTTATGGCATAGAGTATCCCCTTTTTCTATCCAAAAGATTACTCTGTGAGCGAAAATAGCTATTAATCGAGAAAGGAACGTTTGCAGGAAGATGCTTCTGGTAAAGGCTTATCATTCTATGATGTTTTTAAGATAAACTTTCAAACTGTCTTGTTCGACTTTAATAAAAAAAAGAAGAGTGAATAATCACTCTACTTTCTGAAAACCATTTTAACAAACAACTTTTCATTAAATCTTGTAGCTAATAGATCGCTATCGGCCCGTAAGGACCATCAATAATTTCAATTTTCGTTTCAAAAATATCTGTTAAAATTTCGGGGTCCATCACTTCATCTACGGTTCCAAAAGCGGCGATTTGACCATCTTTCATGGCACATATTCGATCCGAATATTTGGCGGCAAAATTGATATCATGCATAACCGTCAGAATGGTTCTTCCAAATTCATTAGCGGCATATCTCAAATGCTCCATCATTCGAACAGAACGCGCAACATCCAGATTGTTCAAAGGCTCGTCCAAAAGTACATATTCCGTCTCCTGACACAACACCATAGCTACATAGGCTCTTTGCCTTTGGCCACCAGAAAGCTCATCTAGATATCTATTTTCCAGAGCAGTTAAGTCTAGAAAATCAATATATTTAGAAATAATAGCTTCATCCTCATCCGTTAATCTTCCCTTAGAATAAGGAAAACGTCCGAATCCGGCAAGTTGTCTAACGGTAAGCCTTGTGACAAAATGATTTTCTTGTCGTAAAACCGTTATAATCTTGGCCAGATCCCTTGATTTGGATGTGGAAACATCCATATTGGCAACCTTGATCTGACCTTCGTCCAAATCCAAAAGTCTTCCGATCATCAGAAGTGTCGTCGATTTCCCCGCACCGTTGGGTCCAATTAAAGAAGTAAGACCGGCTTTGGGTATATGAATATTCAAAGGGCCTATCTCTACCTCGGCTGCATAGGTTTTTTTGACATTATTGATCTGTATCATAAAGAACCCTTCCTTAAAATCACAATTAAAAATGTTAGTCCGCCAACCAATTCTATAATAATGGAAACAACACCTTGGGCATTGAAAACATGATTCATAACAAAGTATGCACCGGTTAAGATCACAAACCCTATCGCCAGTGCCATTGGGAAAACATATCTGTGATCATAGGTTTGCGCGGCCTGATAACTCAAAATCGCAACTAAAAATCCATAGAATGTAAGTGGTCCAACCAAAGCCGTCGAAATGGCCATCAAAATGGAAACCAGGACCAGTGTATAAATCACACTACTTTGATGTTTAGTTCCCAAAGAAGTCGAGACATCCTTACCCAGCGACAATACATTTAACCTCTTGGCATTAGCAAGCAGCAGAATTGCTGCAATGATGACGATAGGAATCGCAATCGGGAAATAGGCAGAATCCGCATTATTCACGGAAGCAAACATTCTTGCCTGCAAAATATCAAACTCAGACGGTGCAAGAAGTCTTCTCATAAATGAAGATACGGATCTCAGCCCGGTCCCAATGATAATACCGACTAGAAGCAGAAGTTGTAAATTTCCGTATTTTCCGGAAAGCAGCCATCCATAAAGGATTAAACACATGATGACCATTGCAACAACTTGATATAAAAAGGAATCCACACCGCTAAAATTCACAAATACCGTAGCACCAAGGAAAAATATAGTACTCGTATGAATGGTTGAATAAATAGCATCAAAACCTAAAAGAGACGGAGTTATAATTCTGTTATTCGTAATCGATTGAAAAGCAACCGTGGATAAACTTTGGCAAATTGCAGCGATCAGCATTGAAACCAGAGCAACTACCCTTCTTGTAACAACAGGTATGAAAGAAGGCGAAGACACTGGGACCGGATTATTATAAATCAGCAGTCCAACTGATGCAAAAACGCCCAGAACAATTAATGTTATCAGCAAAATCCAATAGCGCTTTTCTTCTTTCTTGGTACGGAAGGCTCTAGCTGATCTTTTTTTAGGACGACGGCTAGAATCGATTTCGATATTTAGTGGATTTCTACTTGCTAAGTCGCTCATCTTACCCTCCTTGTTGACCGCCTTTGTCTTAACAAAATGACAATGAATACGACGGCTCCCACTGTTCCAAGGATCATCGAGACAGGTATTTCAAAAGGCATAATAATGACACGAGACAGGATATCACACACAATGATGCTGCCCATCCCTAATAAGCACACCCATGGCAAATTGCTCCTGAGATCGTCACCCCTAAACATGGAGACAATATTGGGGACAATTAACCCTAGAAAAGGCAAGTTCCCAATGACCGCTGCAACGATTCCAACGGCTAGTGAAATAAGCGCAGTACCCAAAAGAATGATCCTGTCATAATTTACGCCAAGACTGGTAGCGACATCTTCCCCTAGTCCGGCTAGTGTCAGCCGATCAGCAAAAACAAATATAAGAATAGTCACCAATACAATAAGCCATAAATATTCATACCTGCCAATTTGCACAGATGAGAAGGAGCCTGCAAACCAGCTTTCGATATTTTGAGTCATTTGGAACACAAGCCCCACGAAAGTTGAAAATGCAGAAATGACAGCTCCAAGCATCATTCCAATAATCGGGACAACTAAGGACGAACGGAGCTTAACTTTCTTTAGAAACATAAAAAAAATCATCGTTCCTATAAAAGAAAAAATGATTGCACCAGTCATTCTTAGCGTTAAGCTCGGAGCAGGAAAGACCAGATAAATAAACATGATCCCCAGTCCTGACCATTCCATTGTTCCTGTTGTCGTAGGTTCCACCAAGCGATTCTGTGTAATAAGCTGCATGACCAGTCCTGCCATTGCCATGGCGGCACCGGTAAGCATTAATGCAACAGTTCTTGGGACACGAGTAATGAAGAACATCTCCATTCCATCCGCTTGTCCTCGTATGTCGTAGACTCCAATAAGCAGTGAGGTAATGCCTAAAATAATAGTGGCTATAATCGCAATGATAAAAGGTATAGTCCATAGCTTTTTCGGATTATGACGCTGGGGTTGAGAATTCTCAACCCCAGCTAATTTTGGTATTAAATTTTTCTGCACTGCAGCATACTCCTTTTTACTGTTTAGCTAAAGCTTTCGTAAGGTTGTTAATCAACTCCAAGAAAGTTTCGATGGATTCATTGGTGTACGTATCGTTTGGAGCATAAACGATTTGTTTTTGAGTAATAGCAGTGGTGTTTTTCAGAGCAGGTGAGTTATCAATAACGTCTTGAGCCGGAACGGCACCTTCTTCAGCAGATACAGCTGCATCCCGATCCAGTACGAAAATCCAATCTGGATTACTTTGGGCAATCGCTTCAACAGAAATATCATCACCTTGATGATCAGAAGAAGATTTGTCCACTTCTAGTGCCGGAACCCAGCCGAAAATGTCATACAATGGTCCCCACACACGTCCAGTAAGAGGAGCCGAGAAACCGATGTTTCCACCAGAAACGACAACACTCATAATTTTATCTTCACCGTTATAAGCGGCCTTAGCTTCTTCAATAGCTTTATCAAAATCAGCAATCAGTTGGGCAGCTTCTTCTTGCTTCTCAAAAACTTTTCCCAAATTGGTTGTTGCATCTTTAAGTCCATTAACAAAGTTTTCTCCAGGTGATGCTGTTTCTTCAAGCTCAATATTAAGGTCGATCACTGCTGCATTAGGTACTAATTTTTTGATGTCTTCATAGTAACTAGCAAACCGTTGACCAACAATGACAAGATCAGGCTGTATTGATGCCAATAGTTCAAGGTTTGGTTCGCGGTGATTCCCAATATTTTGTACCGATTCATCCGCCACATATGGTGAATCCGCAGGCATTACATCCTTCGGCGCTGCTGCCAATTTGACGCCCCAAGTGGACAGAGTCTCAAATGTTCTGTTATCCAGAGCAACGACCTTCGTTGGATTTACAGGCACAGTTACCGTTCCATGAGCATCCGTAATTTCAACTGTTGTGGCTGTAGCAGCAGCATCGGAAGTTGCAGCCTCTGTATTCGCAGTATCCGTCGAAGCAGGTTCATTACTTGAACAAGCTGCCAACACCAAAGTTAAAGCTGCAACCATGATAAACATTAATTTTGAATAAATAGACTTTCTCATTTAATTTATATCCCCCTAGATTTAGAAAATTTGGATTCCAACGCAGCGTACTGTGTTGGATAAACTCAGTATCATATACCTCCTCAGACGTAAATTTTAGAGAAAAACTTAACCCCTTTTCACTGTAGTGCTGAGTAACAAAACAACAAATGATAGTGATTATCAATATCAATAGGTTATATTATAACAAGTTAGAAGGCATTTTCAACAACCTAATTGTTTTAATTCATGGCGAAATTATGAACCAAATATTCCATTGTATGTATTTATATGCATAAAAATCGACATTTCAATACAAAAAAAGAAGCATCACTGTGTGATACTTCTTTTGCGGTAAGAACACTTTATACTTTTATATTTCTCATCGAAATGATCTGATTTTTCACCAACATTCTTATTTCATCGACTCAGATAATTCTGTGAAAATAACACCCAGCGCATACGCACCAGCATCCGGGTAGCCCAGACTACGATCACCGACGGCACCTGCACGTCCCATACGTGCCACGATGTCTTCGGTTTTCTTCGCACCTTCAACGGCGGCTGCTGCACCTTTGGCAAATGCTGTTTTGAAGTCATCGCCAGACTCCGCACTTTGAGTCCAGGAATCGGCACACGGAACGAGTGCATCGATCAAGGTTTTATCACCTACAACGGCACCACGTCCGAAGGAACGTTCTCCTGTAGACTGAATCCCTTGCACCGCTGCATGGATCATCTCAGCAAATTCAGCAACGTTTAATTGCTGTTTATCCCCTACTGCTTTGCCAGCCGCACGGAATGCCGAACCCCAGATTGGGCCGGATGCGCCGCCACAATATTCCATGATGACCAAGGAACATGCATCGAGGAATGATCCGATGTCTTTTTTATCTTCGTTAATGATGTGATTCCATTCGCGTTTCAACTGGCGGAAGCCTTTTGCCACACTCATACCGAAATCGCCATCACCGGCATGGGAATCCAATTCACAGAATGGTACTTCATTCTTGATGATGATCTCACCCATTTTATCGATCAGATAGACGACATTGTCCAGTGAAAATTGATTGCCTTTGATGACCGCAGCTGATGCATCCGTCTCCACTTCGTAAGATACAGGAGCGTCTTCACCCACAACAGCTTCCAGCGCTTCGGAATACGCCACTTGTGCTGCTGGAGGGCCGGATACTTTAAATGCAGGTGTATCACTTTCCTTGAACAACAGCGTTTTTAGTTCATCATCCAGTTTCAGGATCGTAACCGACGCACCCGCCATATCGATACTTGTCATGTAGTTGCCTACAAACGTAGTAGCGACCTTCAGACCTGCATGTCCAGCAAGCTCACGCTGAACGGAATTGTTGAGCAGATACAGTTCTTGCAGTGGCGTTGCACCAAAACCATTCACGAGCACCGCAATCTCAGCGGATGCATCCTTATCCAGCTTCATGTCTGCGAGCAATGCTTCGACCATACGTCCTGCCAATTCATCAGCCGATACGATTTTCTCCCGGCGAATCCCTGGCTCACCATGAATCCCTACGCCGAATTCCATCTCATCTTCAGCAATTTCGAATGTAGGCGTGCCTTTGGCGGGCACCGTACAGGATGTGAATCCAAAACCAATACTGCGCACGTTCTGAGCTGCTTTCTCAGCAACGGATTTCACATCTGCCAGACTGCGGCCTTCTTCGGCCGCTGCTCCGGCAATCTTGTGAACCAGTACAGTTCCGGCAACACCGCGACGTCCAACGGTATACAAACTGTCTTGTACAGCGATGTCATCCTCAACACGTACATACTGTACGTTGATGCCATCTTCTTCAGCCAGATGTGCTGCATTCTTGAAATTCATCATGTCGCCGCTGTAGTTCTTGATGATCAGGAGTGTCCCCTTGTTGCTGGCTGTTGCCTTGATCGCTTGATACACCTGGATTTGGGAAGGAGATGCGAATACATCTCCACACACCGCTGCATCCAGCATGCCTTTACCCACATAACCAGCGTGAGCCGGTTCATGTCCGCTGCCTCCGCCACTGATCAGGCTGACTTTATCGGCCTGAATCTCTCTGCGTTTAATGACTTTATATTTTTTCAGAAATTCAAGCTCCGGGTGTGCAAGCGCAATCCCGTTGCACATTTCCATAACAACATGTTCGGCCTGGTTAATAATTTTCTTCATTATTTTACCTCCCGGCGAGCTGCTTTGTACTCACGGCCCATGCGGTCAGCCGCTGCAATGGCAGCAGCTACTTCAGGAACGGTGATTGGGAACGGCATGGCGTGAATGGATTCTTCCGGAATACAAGCGATCTCTGCCACTTTCAACAGTTCTTCCTGACTAATCGTATCTACACCGATATCCGCCAAGCTGATCGGCAGTCCCACTTCGAGACAGAAGTCCATGACTTCATGGAGCTCTTCGGTTGGTGCATTTTCAAGGACGAGTTGTGCGATTGTACCGAAGGATACTTTTTCACCGTGAAAGAAATGATGTGTGCCTTCCAGAACAGTCAAACCGTTGTGGATTGCATGTGCTGCGGCCAGACCGCCACTTTCGAATCCAAGACCAGACAACAGAATGTTGGTCTCAACGATATTTTCCAGCGCCTGAGTCACGACGTTGCTGTCACTGGCTACTTTTGCTTTTGCACCGTCAGTCAGCAACATTTCATAACACAGTTTTGCCAGTGCAAGCGCCGCATTGGTACCTACTGCAGATGGGGTATATCCTTCGCGGGAACCCATTGGCAGACTTGCGTTTACACGGGAATAGGATTTTGCTGTTGCTCTTGCTTCGAAGTATGTAGAGAGCGCATCTCCCATACCGGATACGAGGAAACGTGTTGGTGCATTGGCAATTACAGTTGTATCAACGAGAACCACACTTGGGCTTTGTTTGAAGTAAGCATAGTCATCGAAAGAACCGTCCGGTGTGTACAATACAGCGGAGTGACTTGTTGGTGCGTCTGTTGCCGCAATCGTTGGGCAGATGATCAGTGCTTCGCCTTCAGCTACACATTTAGCCGCATCAATGGCTTTACCACCACCAAGACCGATGGTAGAGTCACATCCTTTTTCCTTCGCGATCGCTTGCAGACGAGCAACTTCCTCACGGGAACATTCCCCTTTAAAACCGCTTTCAACAAACGTAATATTAAATTTCTCGGCTGTTGCATCCAGCTTTGCTTTGACACGCTGTACATCATCTGGATGTGCAATCAGCAAAGCAGATTCTCCGAAGGATTTAACAAAGTACCCCAGGTTCAACAACTCGTCTTCGCCTTGTACATATTTGGTTGGGCTGATAAATGCTTTTCTCATAATATTATATGCCTCCTAAGGATATGAAATAGTGTAGTGATTACATCAAATTTTAATTTCTTACAATTGACCTTAATATAACGCATGAGCAACAGGTTTACAGTGGACTTTGATAACAAATTATTATAATTTACAATCGTAATTTTTTGCTTTTTGGCACAATCATGGTATCTTATTGTCATGAGATGGTTGAATTTTGACCTCCCATTATACATTACCCGTCATCATTACATCTTAATATGTACAACTTGCTAACTTTTAACGGCCTAAATTATGAATCTGGTTAGCCTATGGAGGTTGCACCAATGATCAAAGAATATCTGCATATCAATAAAATTCTGGACCTAAATAAATGGAAGCGTCTACAAGATTCTCTCGCAACAGTAACCAAACTGGCGATCCTCACCGTTGATTATAAAGGCATTCCCGTAACCAGTCACAGCAGCTGTCAGGCTTTCTGCCAGAATGTCCGTAAAGACCCGGAGCTTCTCCCCTACTGTCAAAAATGTGATTCACGCGGTGGTCTGGAAGCCGTTCGATTGAATGAACCTTATGTGTATTTATGCCATTTCAATATTATAGATATCGCGATTCCGATCACGATTGATGGCAAATATATCGGCGCCGTCATGGCAGGACAAGTGAAACTCGCCGATCCGGAAAAGGGTAGCGACTTGGAGCAAATTGTCACGTCCAAAAACGTACCCATGCATGCAGCCAAGCTGGAGGAATTAAAGGATGATTACGCCCAGCTACCTGTGATGACCTATGAAGAGATTGTGAAAATCTCTAACATGTTATCCCTGCTCTGCAACTACATTGTGGAAGAAGCGCTAAACAAAAATCTGTTAGTTGAAATGTTCGAAAAAGCTTCAGGCAATCAGGAGACTCTAAACCTCTCCACCATTCTGCCGGGTTACTCCATTCGTAATATCGAGTCGATCAAAAAAGAGATGACCAATGCGATAGCGGATGCTTATCTGAAGAACAGCCCAAGTGACACGGAAAGCTCCAGCCCGGTGCTTCAGCCTGCTTTTGAATACATTCACAGTCACAAGAGTGAACAAGTTTCACTCAAACAAATGGCCGATCTATGCCACCTGAGTCCGAGTTATTTCAGCAGACTGTTTGCCAAGGAAACGGGTGAAAACTTCACAACCTACCTGGCTAAACTCAAAATTAAGTGGGCCAAACAATTGCTGGAGGTCACCGACATGCCTGTCTCACAGATCAGTGATGAGCTGGGATTTAATGAATCGGGATATTTTATCAAAATATTCAAAAAGTTCGAGGAAATTACGCCTGCTCTCTATCGCAAATACCTCCAGGAGAAAATGTAGATTCACTGATACTTTTTTCGTATCAAAGATGAGGTTAAAAGATATTTCACCTATTAATCTGCCATTGTTACAATGGAGTCCAGATGACTTAGGGAGGCGACATGAATGGAATATCGCAAATTAGGAAACAGTGGATTAACCGTCAGTGAGATTTCACTGGGCAACTGGATTACGCATGGAGCGCAAGTCGAGGATGGAATAGCAGAAGCTTGTGTGCGAACCGCATTGGATGCAGGTATTACCACATTTGATACCGCAGACGTATACTCAAATACCAAGGCTGAATCCGTGTTAGGACAGGCTCTTAAGGATATACGAAGAGAAAGTATTGAACTATGCACCAAAGTCTGTCACCCAACCGGCACAGGTCATAATGACCGCGGACTTTCACGTAAACACATCATGGAAGCCTGCAATGGTTCATTGCGGCGGCTACAGACGGATTATATCGATGTCTATTACGCTCACCGTTATGACTACAATACTCCGCTGGAAGAGACTTTTCTGGCATTCTCCGATCTGGTGCGTCAGGGCAAAGTTCATTACATTGGCGTAAGTGAATGGAACGCAGATCAGATTGCAAGAGGAGCCGCTTTGGCGCGGGAACTTCATGTCCCCTTCATTGCAAGTCAGCCCCAATATTCGATGTTGTGGCGTGTGATTGAGCAAGAAGTCGTACCTGCAAGCGATCAAGCAGGACTGGGACAGATCACATGGTCTCCTCTTGCTCAGGGTATACTATCAGGCAAATATGCGCCTAACGCAGCATTGCCCACCGGATCACGTGCAGCTGCTGAGGCAGGAGCACCCTTTTTCAATAAACTGGCTGGTCAGTGGTTACGTGAAGATGTTCTTACCGCTGTGCAACAACTTGTTCCACTCGCTAAAGAGATTGGTCTAACTCTCCCCCAACTCGCTGTGGCGTGGGTTCTTCAGCATACGTATGTTAGTTCCGTCATTATCGGTGCATCCCGGCCGGAGCAGGTATTGGAGAATGTAAAAGCTTCTGGTGTGAAACTGGACCCTGCGATCATGACTCGTATTGATGAAATATTGAATCCGTGGATTGAGCGTGATCCAGCCAAGACGGGTTAAACACATTCATCAACAATGCCCATAAAGCGGGACACTACTTCCTGATTCATATCCGTCCGCCATGCCGTATACAACGGTACGGAGGGCGGATTTTCTTCTAATGGGAGAAAGACTACACCCTTTCGCTGGAACACATCCACCGATGACGGGACAATGGAAATGCCCATGCCCGCCGCAACGAGATTCACAATCGTATACATCTGGATCGCTTCCTGTGTAATTCGAGGGTCTACGCCATGCTCCCTGCAATAATCCAAAACGAGACGATGGAACGGAGAACCCAGATGCCTTGGGAATAAAATAAAATCTTCATCCGCCAGTTCTCGAATTGAAACTTGAGTCTGAGAAGCCTTCGGGTGATGATCTGGCAATACAGCAATCAACGTTTCCATCTGGCAGGGGCGGAACGAGACATGACGAGTATCTTCCTGATATCGCAAAAATCCAATATGGATCTGTCCGTCTTCCAGTGCCTGCAATTGTTGGGATGAAGTCATCTCACGCAGCGTCAATTCAATCTGAGGATACGCAGCGCGAAATTTCCTAAGAACATCCACCATAATGCTCCCCGAAGCCGAATCCACAAAGGCTATGGTTATATGCCCGATGATGCCCTGATCTGCTTTTTGCGTAAGCTGAATGGATCGTTCGAGCTGGGCCATAATTAGCCTGGCCTGTTCCAGAAATACCGCACCTGCCGGGGTGAGACGAACCATTTTTCTGGTGCGCTCCAACAACTTCACGCCAAGCTCATCCTCTAAATTCTGAATCTGCTGGCTCAGCGGTGGTTGCGTCATATTTAATTTTTCCGCTGCACGGTGAAAATGAAGTTCTTCTGCCACCGTGATAAAGTATCTTAACTTCCGAATATCCATAAGCCGATTGCGCATCCTTCCGTCTACCTTGTTAATTCATCTGTTCCTGAACCCAGATTGCCGACTCAGCCAGCATCGTCATCAATTCATTAAAGTCCACAGCAATCTCCCGCAGAGGAGTTTCCCCTGCATCGTGGATCAACATCAGCACCTTGCCTGAATTTTGATCCAGTATAGCCATACTTCCTTCACCAAATCCACCAATCGGGAAAGGCTGGAGGTCAGCTGGCAGCTCGTATTCTTTCTCATATTCACGGTATACTTCCAAAAAATCCGGATAAGCCCAGCTCAGTTCTTTCACCGAATACAAGGCAGGGTCGCCGAAGTTACATGCACCGAACTCAAGTAAAAGTGCGCGATACGCTGCGGGCAGTTTTACATTATGCTTTTGCTCAAAATCCTCAATGCTCTGTTGTTTCTCAGGAGTACACCCATCTCCCATTGTTGTATCGTAGGCCTTCACCAAAAGATCACGAATCGGTTCCAATTCTATCGACGTCACTTGAACTCCCCCTTAAGATACCTTTCTCCACTGATCAGCCGTTGTGAATTCAATAGTTCTCCTTGAAGCGCAACACCTTACCCAAACAAGAGTCGAGCATTAAAATCAACTTCTTATCTCACCTGTTTACGCAACTCTTGATCCAGCCATTCCAGTGCTGCACGCAGCTTGTCCTGAGGAACTTTCTCATAACGATCACCCGTAGACAGTTCAAAGACACAGCTGTTTCCACTTGTTTTGTTCAGATATGAAGTCATTCCTATGCCATACTGTTGAGTCATTTGCACAAGAATTGGTTCAACATCGGCAGCAGCGAGCGCAAAGTGCACATGGAACATATTCGATACCGGTACCTCGGGTAAGGTATGTATCCCGTGACACGCATTCAGTAAGAAGGCTAGTTCTTGAGCCTGCTTGTAATACAACTCCATTTTGCCAATCCGTTCATTGAAATAATACTGAGAACTCAGAATATACGGATACAGGCCGATCAGATCTCCGCCGTGCCGACGTTTCCATACTTTCGATTCTTGCATCACATCCGGATCACCCGCCAATATAGCCCCCGCAATACCTCCAATGCCTTTATAAAAGGATACATACACCGTATCAAACAAACTGCAAATCTCCGCAGGCGTTTTCTGATAATAAGGAGTGATCTCAAACAGGCGTGCCCCGTCCAGATGTAGCTTAATCCCGCGTTCACGGCGATAGGCCGAGATCGCTTCCAACTCTTCATACGCTGGCAATTGCCCACCAATCTCACGTTGCGGAAGTTCCAGCAGCAGACAGGCAATATCCTGATCAAGCGCTTGTACATCTTCCAAACAAATCAAACGATCCTTGTCCGCAAGTAAAATTGATTCAATCTGATGCAACTCTTTCAGTCCGTCTTCCTCATGGATTTCAAGATGACACAGAGGGTGGTAAGCTACTCGCTTTATCCCTTTACGATCACACCAGATCCGTAATGCAATCTGCTGTGCCATCGTTCCACTTGGAAAAAATACCGCCGATTCCTTGCCAAGAACGTCAGCCATCTGTTGCTGAAATTCTTCAATGAGTGGGCCGTTCCCGTAGTGGTCACTGAACAACTCCCCATCGATCTGGTCCAGTACGTTCTGAAGTACCTTCACTTGGCGACTGCCATGACCACCTACAATAAAGTCTGCCTGATTAAATGCATCACCCAACGTTAACGCAGTTTCTTTCAAGATCACTCACTCCTTTATAGTGCATGTTCATAAACGGACTTTTGAACAACCTCTTATAGGTCTGGTTCTGTAATAATCTCAACCAAAGCGCTGAGTGCACTAGATATATGTTCACCACGGGAATACACAAATCCTACTTCCAACCGACAATAGGGATCAGGCAAAGACATCACCGCGATCTCACCTCTTAATTCTGCTTTGGTAACCGAAGAACGTGGCAGCAATGATACGCCGAGCCCGGCAGATACACCATTCAGAATCGTGTCCAGTGTTCCATATTCCATGATGTTAAGCGTGTGGATACCCTGATCGTTCAAAAAGGATTCCGCCTGAGTGCGATGAGTGCATCCGATCTCAAAAAACAACATCGGCCTGGACAATAACGTGTACATCTCATGTACTCCAGGTTCAGCGATCAACACCAATTCCTCGTCATACATCTTCATATAATTCAGCTCAGGATGATCAATCGGCCCATATATTAAGGCTCCATGCAATTCATGTTGGATAACCTTCTGGTTCAGTTCATGGGTCCCACCCGTGACAAGCGAATGCTGTACTTCCGGGTAGCATGAAGTATATTCAGCCAAGAGCGGCGTCAGAAAAGTAGAAGCTGCTGTCTCTATGGCACCCAGACGAAGCATGCCAGCTGGTGGGTTACCCACTTGCGTGGCCTGCTCTGCTTCATATAATAATTCTAATATTCTATCCGCATACCCAAGCAGATTCTCGCCTGCTGGTGTAAGCGACATCCCCCGATTGGAACGATGAAATAGCGGTACTTGCAGTTGGGTCTCCAACTGTTTAATCCGTGCTGTTACATTGGACTGCACATAATTAAGTGAGAGCGCAGCTTTACTGATACTACCTTCGCGGGCAACCGCCTGAAATATTTTCAAATCACCTGCATCCATACTCTGATCACCTGCTCGTCGTTATATCAGCATTCTGCATCATCCGATTCATGCAAAGTGCTTATCTATTATTTTTAATGATACTGACAATCATTTTTGTTCATTTTACGTGAATCTGCTCCGTCTGTACAATGAGGCTCAGTAGTGAAGTCTGGCTACATAGACAGGAGGAATATTGAACATGAAAGCTATTGTCCATTCGGCCCAGAGCGGCCTTGCAGGTCTTCAATATACAGAGTCAATCTCTCGGGCACCAGAAGCCGGGGAAGTGCAGATTCAATTAAAATCCGCTGGTATCAATCATCGGGATCTATTCATCATGGCAGGACGCGGCCCTCAGGACATCCCACTCGTTCCCGGTTCCGATGGAGCAGGTATTATCGTAGCGATTGGCGAAAGCGTAAGAGGGTTCGCGATAGGAGATGAAGTCATTATCCATCCTACGCTCGGTTGGGAACATGCATCTGAAGTGCCCACCGTACCCGATATTGTTGGTGGCCCTATGGATGGAACACTGGCTCAATATATAACGTTGCCTGCTGAAAATGCCCTGCCTAAGCCAGCCCACCTATCCTGGGAGGAAGCAGGTGTGCTGTCCCTTTCAGCCCTGACGGCCTATCGCGCCTTATTCACTCGCGGTGTATTGAAGAAAGGTGAACATGTGCTCATTCCCGGTATTGGCGGTGGTGTAGCAACCTATGCCCTGCTCATGGCGGTTGCGGCAGGTGCCAAGGTGACCGTCACCTCCAGAAGTGAAGCCAAAAGAAATGAGGCACTGCGCTTGGGTGCTACCCATGCATTGGATAGTCATGCCGATTGGAGTACGCAGAACGATCTGGAACCTGTGGACATCATCTTGGATAGCATCGGACAAGCCATGTTCCCAAAATATTTTGATATAATCAGACCAGGTGGACGTATCGTGATGTATGGTGCAAGTTCGGGGGATGATCTGACCCTACCCATTCGCTCTATCTTCTTCCCGCAGATCAGTCTGATCGGCACCTCTATGGGCAGCCGTGAGGAGTTTATCCAGATGCTGCAATGGGTGGAGCAACATGACATACACCCTGTAATTGATGGCGTATATCCGTTACAGGACGCAGCGAAAGCGTTCGAACGTATGGAAAAAGGCGAGCAATTTGGTAATCTCGCTATCCTTATGGAGTGATATCTATTTTGAGATGGGCCTTCATGAATTGTTGAAAATTGATTAACGATAATGGGGTGAATCCATCTGACCCGTCTCGCTAAACGTATACTAATTGTTCTTATTACTATTATCATTTTGGCCCAAATTCCTATGTTAAAAGAAACCTTAGCCCGAGGAGTTACTACGTTATATGTGAAGATAAAGTATCCCGAACATTCCTTTCAATTCCAAGACTTCATCTACGAGTCTCATTTCGGAAACTATATCATTTCTTATACTGATCAAGACGAACAACGCATTAGTCTGATGCTTGAGCCCAATTTTTTTCCGGCGCTCATTACGTATGATCCATTGAATCAACCCATGGAATGACTAGTTTGTTCACACTATGAATCATTCAGGAGGTATCGATATGGACAATAGATTACATTTGGTAGAATTGGTTCGCAAACTGATGGACTCTGAAGGAACGGAAGCCGAGTTGGATGACATGTTAACGGAGCTACAGCAGCAGGTTCCACATGCGGAGATCAGTAATCTGATTTTCTGGGATGATCGAGACCTGAAACCTGAACAGATTGTGGAAGAAGCCTTGGCTGCCCGTCCCATCCTGCTTCCACCCCAATCTTAATATTCTTCAGGAGGTGAACAATAGGATATGTCTGACATGTCTGATTTAAATCATAATAACAACAATGAACACCCTGATTTTGGCTCTTCTGCAATATGGGTACTGCATTCGAAACAAGGAAGTAATAATCAATAAACCAAGTTTACCCTCCCCAATTTCCATAATTTCGTTATAATGGTAAGCAAGACACCATGCTATTGGAGGAGAATTATGGAAACGGAAGCTTTACGCAACGTGGAACAACTAGCTCTGAAGAAACACAAGATTTACAAACAAAGTTTAATCAGGTACCTTGCACGCTCCATGCTGGCCAGTATGTTTATCGGATTCGGCGTCATCGTGGCGTTTAAGACAGGTAACTTCTTTTATATGGAGCAGTCCCCATTTACCTATCCGATGGCGGCAATTACGTTTGGCGCGGCCATCATTCTGATCGCCTATGGCGGGGGTGACCTGTTCACGGGCAATACGTTTTATTACACGTATGCGGCGCTGCGCAAGAAACTGCGCTGGTTCGAAGTGATCAAGCTGTGGATTGCGAGTTATAGCGGTAACCTGATGGGCGCAGCTGTGTTTGCCCTGTTAATCTACCTGACCGGATTGTTCGACTCGTCTCAGGTGAATGGTTTTCTGTTAAGCGTGGTAGAACACAAAATGGAAGTTCCAACCATGCAACTCTTTTTCCGCGGAATTCTGTGTAACTGGCTTGTATGTATGGCGTTCTTTGTCCCGATGTTCATGAAGGAGAATGGAGCCAAAATGTTTGCCATGATGCTCTTTGTGTTCTGCTTCTTCATCTCGGGATACGAGCACAGCATCGCCAATATGTGTACGTTCGCGATTGCACTCGTGCTGAATCATCCGGGGACGATCTCAATTGAAGGTGTGATCCACAACCTGGTTCCCGTGACTTTGGGTAATCTCGTGGGCGGTGTGTTGCTGATGGGCTTCATGTATTATGCGGTGAACAAACCGTTTCTGGATGAAGAGACACATTAATCTCTGGCAAAAAAAGCCATCCTTCCGGCCCGGTCCTTCGACCGTGGCTAATCGGTAAGAAGAATCCAAAACACCCCGGCAACCTTCCCATCTCAGGGAGAAGGTTGCCGGGGTGTTTCTCTATAGGCAGGCTCACGGATAAGCCGCCTGCCCTCCACACGCATAGCCATGTGATACACAATCACATGGCTCCAGGGGGGTGGGTCGGCAAGCAGGCCGCAATCAGGTTGCCCTGTGTTGCCCGCTTGCCAACCCCATCCGTGGCTTAGAAGTACTCCCGCCACGGAGTATATTCAATATCGTTGTCGCCGCGCGTGACCACGATCATATTCTCAATTTTGCCCGTCTCCTTATTGGTACGGTAAATCATCGTACGTGTCTCGCCTTCTTCCGGCACGGAGAACAGGAATTTGTCCGCGACGAAGGAAGAACCAAGTCCAGTGGCATGTTCTGTAAAGGCAGAGCCCGTCTTGCTTGTGAGCAGCAGACCAATCCCGTAGGCTGTAGCCGTTTGTGCTGCTTTGCCAAAGAGATGCTCGCCTTGACTGGTCGTGTGCGTTTGCTCCGAATACCTATACTTTTCCGTATCCTTGCTATAGTCCACCACATTGCCCTGTTTATCCAGACTGATGGTGGTTGTTTCGCCCTTGTCGCTTTTCACCTGATACGTACCTACGATGGAATCCTCAGTTATTTTCATCGTCTTGCCCGTATTGGGGTCAGTCTGATAGATTACATCTTCATACTGAAGCCGAATGATGTTCATGCTGGCCTGAATCTGTTGCGCAAGTTCTTCATCACCCATCTCTTTGGCTTTCTTCAGCATTTCCTCATAGTTCTGGTATTTCTCGGCATCCTTCTCATCCCATTCATCCATGTTCTTTGGTGGACCTGGCGTTTTGTCCAGATCATCGCCTTTATTTTTGCCCATGGTTGATAGCGCCCGCGCTGCGGTCAGCGCCGTCATGATTGCCTGGCTCACCGCCTCTTCATCTGTCGTGCGGAAACGCTCGGCAATCTTCTTAAGCTCCGACTGAATGGACAGAACCAGTTCCAGAACAGATTTCATCGTGCCTTGAGCCGTTGAATAATCGTTATAAAAACGCTCACGCTCCATGCCATCCCAGTTGCTGCGCATGACACTCATCTTACCGTCCAATGTGGACATGAAGCCCGATAATTGCTGATGTGCCTGAGCGAACTGCCCACTGACCGTCTCCAGTTGTTCCGGTGTCACCTTGATCTGTGTCATCCTGCACACTCCTCTTCGTGGTCATTTATATCCCGTGGTTAACCAATGTGTTGCCCGAACAGAACTCTCCCAAATCTCGACCAACTTGTCATGATCCTGTTCCCGATATGCAGCGACTAACATGTCCAACGTATGCTCCTTTTCTATTAAAAGTAAAAGGTTATGTAAAAGCCCGATCCTGGGATCGGACTTGTTTAATACATCAAATTTGAAATAACTCTACGTTTATTTTACCATGTCCATCATTCAATCTGTACCCATAATTTCCAATCTTGAGTCAACGTTCTACCCCCGTTTTTGGCTTCCAACGGAAGGTTGTTGCCGATTGGGAAGGCAGTATATATCGAAACGAATCTCCGCTCATGACTACATCAAAGGAAACTTCTGCCTCACCCGTGTTAGCTGCAACCAGCACCATCGTTCCATCCGGATTGCGGAAGGTTACGTTCTCGATCTTGCCCTGTTCTTGCGTGGAAGCAACTCTCACAGCTCCCGGACGTACATAACGGCTGATGTGGCCTAACACATAATACTCGACGTTTCTAGTGATTTCATCACTGTCCGGGTCAATCGTCACAACCCCACGACAGTTCTCACAGCCACCATTCGTAGGTCCACCTTGCGGATCGAGTGCGATGTTCCAGAGCAGCACATTTTTTGCCCAGTTACGAGGTGCACCAATGATGAGATTGGACATCTGCCAGCTCAGATTCTCGCCAAAATCTGGACTCCACTCCCCACCACTACATTCGGTAAAATAGATATTTTTGTCCGGGAAGCGCTCATGCACTTCCGACATGGCAGATGGATCACCTGCATAACAGTGGAAAGCAGATCCATCGATATATGCAGCAGCCTGTTCATCACCAAGCACCTTGCCGGTATATTCAACAGCCTGATCCCAGTTATGATCATACGCGATGATTCGCGTATCCAGTCCCGCATCCTGTAGAGCCGGGCCGAGATAATCCCGAATGAACATCGCTTGTTCTTCGGCGCCCATACTCATACTGGGATATTTGTCCGAGGTGAACTCCGGTTCATTTTGCAACGTGATCCCGTAGATGGGAATGCCCTTTGTCTGATAAGCTTTGATATATTTCACAAAATATCTTGCGTACGCTTCGTACACCTGAGGATCGTTGTAATCCAGATACCAACCGTTAGTGGTCTTCTCCCCATACTTCATCCAGCCCGGGGCCGTCCACGGTGTGCCCAGTACGTTAAGATCCGGTTTCAAATCAGCTACACGCTCCAGCATGTTCACAACTTCCTGATCCTTTTCGATCGAAAAGGATTCCATGTCATAGTCCTTGCCAGACTCGATATCATCATAGGTATAACTCGAAGCCACACCTGTTCCATCTACCGAATAATCGGAGGCACCAATCGTATGACGCACCATATCCATGTTCAGCCCTTCTGTTGTAAACAGTTCCTTCAGCAGTTGCTCTTGTTGTTCCTCTGGGAGCTCGTTGATCAGATGTGCCGATGAACCCGTCATCGCTGCGCCAAAACCATCCATGGTCTGATACGTCTTGTCCGGGTCAATCTGTATGGTGAACGCCGACGAAGAAATGTCTGTCTCCTGCGTTGAAGAAACTGAAGAACTTGTGTCTGCATCATGGTGATCGGTAATTGGAATGGGCTTCTGTCGTGCAAGCAGATTTTGCTGATCTCCCGTGGTTAACCAAACTTCGGCCGTTCTCTGTTTGTCCACAACCGGTGGCGGAGCGGGTTGTTCACTTCGGTTGAAGATAAGCCAGATTCCTATACCGACAAAACAAACAGCAACGATCAACAGGATCATCCATCGTTTGGGATATTCTCGCCAACCTATGTTTATCATGCTTCACTCTCCTTCCATTGTGGAAAAAGCCGCGGCCACTAGGCCACGACTCATTTTCCTAATCTATATGAAGTAGAACAAACTGCATTTAACGAAATAACTTCACTGGGAGAACAACCTTCCAATCTCCCTTATTGAACTTTTATTTACCGGACTTGCTTCCGATATTCACACTGCCTGTCAGACGGATATCATCCGATGCACTGCCAACATACACTTGGACTTTACCCTTAGGCATTACCCATTCATGGGATGTTTCATCCCAGTAGGACAATGCGCTGCGATCCAGTTGAATGTTGACCCGTTGTTGCTTGCCTGCTTTCAGATCAACCTTCGCCCAGCCAGCAAGTTGTTTCTCCGGGGTCTCGACTTTGGTTGGCAGATTGCCAACATAGACCTGTACAACTTCTGCACCGTCAACTTTACCGGTATTACGCAGGTTGAGGGATACTTCTACGGTTTCCTTATCGCCTTTACCAGTGTTTTTCACATGCAGATTACGATAATTAAAATCGGTATACGACAGTCCGTGTCCAAAAGCAAATGCCGGTGTCATGCCTTCTTTGTCATATCCTTTATACCCTACAAAGATACCCTCGGAATAGTTGCCCACCCCGTTAATACCCGGGAATTGTTCCGCAGTGGATACCGGGGTCTGGGAATCATCTGATGGGAACGTCACCGGCAACTTACCGGATGGATTCACATCACCAAACAGCACACGTGCCACCGCATTACCTTGTTCCTGACCTGCATACCAAGCCTGAACGATGGATGGCACTTCTTTTTGCCAGGAATCCATTTCAACAGCGCGACCACTCATTTGCACCACGATCGTTTTGGGGTTGGCTGCTGCTACCTTGCGGATCAGCTGCTCCTGGTTATTCGGCAACTCCAGGTCGGAACGGTCGACGTAACCTTCACTGTCATACGTACGAGTTACCACGACGGCAACATCGGATTTTTTCGCCAGCTCAACTGCTTTTTGCATTTTAATATCCACAGCGTCGTCTGGAGCTTCCCAGCCAAAACGAACCTGTGCACCCATATCATGATTAGTCTGTACCGGGAAATCCGTACGATACTCAATTCGAATATTGTGGGACTCACCTTCTTTGAATGTGATTTCTTTCTTCGTTGTACTCAATGTTTCACCTTGATTGTCTACGAGTAACTTATCATCCACATACAGTTTCGCAGAACCTAGACTGGTCAGGGACAGTTTATATTCACCCGTTTGAGGTGCTGTGATCGCCCCTGTCCAACGAGCAGACATTTTGGCATTGAATTTCGTAGGTGTCACTGGAAGCTTGGAAGACTGTGCGTTAAAACCTTCATAGTTGTAGAATCCAAGATTCATGTTGACCTGATGATCTGTACGGACCAAAGAAGGATTACCCTCCATATCTTTATTCGTCCAGTATTCAGCACGCAGACCGTATTCCGCACGATCTGTACCATACTCTCTTTCACTTTCCTGAGCATCCGCTGGTGATAAAAGAGTAGAAGGTACGGCGGATGGTCCATTAAATGCATCTCCTGCGGAGATAGGATCCGTTCCGGCAGCATATTTTACATCCACACCGTTACCAGCACGGTTACGAATGCCTTGAAGCGGACTTACAGTATACGTCGGATTAACCAGACTGCTACCTCCACCAGTAGCCGATGCGTTATCTGCATCCGGACCGATGACAGCGATGGATTTCACGTTTTTCTTGGACAGCGGCAGCACATTATCGTTGTTTTGCAAAAGAACCATGCTCTCTTCTGCAATTTCACGTGCCAGTTTGCCGTCTTTCTTGGCATTGATTTGTGTATTCGTTACAGGGTTATCGAACAGCCCTTTATCGAACATTTGAAGCAAAATGCGTCTAACCTTCTCATCAATGGTTTGCTCGCTGACTTCGCCATTGTTCACGGCTTCCAGCAATTTGTCTCCCCATTTGCCGTAAGGCTCTCCCGGTGTCTCCAGATCCAGACCCGCATTGGCGGACTTGGCTGTGCTGAAGTTTGCACCGTAGTCACTCATGACAAACCCTTCGAAGCCAAACTGATCCCGAAGGACATTGGTCAGCATCTCCTTGTTCTCACAAGCATATGTACCGTTCACCTGGTTAAATGAACACATTGCTGAACCAAGATCCGCTTTTTCGACCATCGCCTGGAACGGACGTGCATAGACTTCCTGAATCGCACGTTCACTTGCTGTTGCATTGGTCGTGAAACGTTCCGTCTCCTGGTTGTTCAGGATATAGTGCTTCGCAGTAGCGATTACCGGATTACTTTGAATCCCGTTCACATACGCTGCACCCATGCCGGAAGCCAGTAGCGGATCTTCTCCGAGAGATTCGAAGTTCCGGGAACCCCATGGTGTACGTGCAATATCCAGCCCAGGGCCGAGCACTACATTATGTGTTGTATCATGTGCTTCCTTACCGATTAGATCGCCATATTTCTTGGCCAGATTGGTATCCCAGGAAGCGGCAAGCGCGATGGGTGCAGGCAATGCCGTGGACTTTTTGTCCTGCACATCCGGGTTAGCCACACGTACTCCTGCGGGTCCATCTGCCATCTGTAATGCCGGAATGCCGAGGCGCTCCAATCCATCATTATAGAAACCATAATAGTTATTTACTTTACCGGTTACGAATCCAACTTTCTCCTCCAGCGTCATCTCCTTGAGTAGCAGCTCGGTACGTTCCTCCGCAGACAAGGATTTGTTCATCCAAGGCCGATTGGCCCCAGATTCCGCCTCCGCGGCGAAGGCGTGCAGCGGCATAGCCGCAACCGCCACGATGATTAATAACATAAACCATCGTTTGAGGAAAATCAGATTGAGTCTTCTGTTCATGTTGTAAGTTCTCCTTCTCTCTTGATCATTTTTCTTGTGCACATATTGAATACATGTATACAAGGGAATGCGAACTGGCTTGATCCCAGTCTTTCAAGCATTCAGGTCGTCCTGCACATGGCTTCTGAAACTGCAGCCTGCAAGCAAGTCAGCAGATTTCGCTTTCTAACGATAGCCGACATGATCATGAATTACATCCCCTTAAATTTGGTAAATGACCGATTAGAACAAGCCTAGTTCTTTGGAATCACCATATTAACAATTCAGATAACAAAACAAGAAAACGAATTATTTACATTTCCGTAACTACTTTCGAACAAATTCTTTACTTTTAAAAACAGTCGGTTCGACCCACTCCCGATCAACCAATTAATGCAATTAATTATCAGATTAAGGAATATATCGACACACTCTGGGTCCTAAGTCTATTTGTAAACGGAACCAATCCGGTCCATTGAAATATCCAAAAATATAAAAGCAGCTGAGGTCCCTTTTAACAGGTTCTTCAGCTGCCTTTATGTTGGAATTGTTCCATATTGTTCACTTTCCATCCATGATTCTTGTTCTACACTCGTTATATTGAGATTCGAAGTTACATTGAAATCGGAGTAGCAAATAAAAAACCGCCCCAAGAGGGACGGCTCACTTCTGTTCAATCACTTCTAGTTCTGTAACTGTGCAAGAATCTGCGGGTCCTTGATCTTTTTATCTTCGGCGAGCAACATCACCTTGGACAGAATCTCAGCTGTTCTCGGATCTTCATCGAGGAATGGCAGGAAGATTCGACCCCGATGCTGACTGTGCACCGGTACGATATGAAGTGCACCTGTGGCTTGTTTGAACACATTACCACTCCCCAGATGAACAGCATACTCACCTAATTCACCATCAATTCGTGCGTAATTCCCGTCCAAACGTACATTGTCGATCTTCAGCAGACGCAACGATTCGTTCACAATGACGTGGCGCATCTCGATTGTTGTCAGGCTAGCTTCCGGATCTACGCCTCCCACATGTGCAACGCTGACCACCAGATCGATATCACGCATAACTTCGGAGAAGAACGTCAGCGGCACATCTTGCAGCGCTACAGATTTGTAGCTCTTACGATCGTAGAACTGCACCGTCTCCAAGGTAGGTGCCTCGGTATCTGCTGGTGAGAACCAATCTGCCATAGCATAGAGATTCGCAATCAGATTATGCTCATAACTTACCTTCTGCAGACCTTCTTCATAACTGACAGTCCATTGGCGTCCTTTAAGCAGAGCTACTGCTTTTTTCGGTTGAATCTGATACCCGGCATATCGGCGAGACACCGTACCATTAGCCAATTCGTCCTCGTTAGGAAGATACAGCTCACGGAATACCTGCTTGAACGGCTGACGCTCCTGACGGGTGAACAGATCCCGCTGGAATTCACTCCAGCTTCCGCTCTGATACAGATGAAGCGGATGAGCAATCAACAGTTGATCCTGTTCCGATAGTGCCTGGATCGTACCCTCCGGCCCTGGAGCAACCAAACCACTGGACGATACATCGAATCTTCCAGTCTTGTCACCTGACTGGAAGACAAGTGTTCTTACCAGCGGTTGTATAACCGGATTTTGCATCAGACTGGCAATTTCCTCACGTGTAAATGACGTTCCAGCAGTCATCGAACGTTCCAGCTCCTGCCGTGCCCGGCGATACTGATCCACCAGATCCGATTTCAGCTCTTTCAGTTCAGCGATATATCCATCTTTTTTGAACCGGGCAGGTACAGATTTGAGTGTCTTCCCTTTGCTAACGATAACCATCTCGGGTTGGCCTTCCTCATCAATGACCAATTGTGCCGTCGTGTCAGCATCCAATGCATGAGGTTCAAAGAAGGATTTCATCTCATCCAACTTACGTGCTTCCATGTCCCACATCAGCCGCGTAACATCGGCATAACCTGCATTACGAGCAAGATTGCCCAGTGCAATCTGTGATGCCACACCTTCACTGGCACGGCGTTGCGCACCGAATTGTTTGCTCTGCATCAGGAACTTCTGAATGAAGTCGTATCGCTCACGCAGATCCTGTTCGCGATTTACAGCGAATGGAATCAAACTGTAGGTTAACAAATGATCCTTGTTTCGCTTGTCTGACACGGACTCACGCATATCGTCCAATCGAAGCTTGCCCAGTGCAGCATCTGCGAACAATTGGGATCTGCGGTGATTAGATCCCCCGGAAATGTACTTGGCACAATCGTATAACAGATTGAACCGTTCCTCCCCGACAGCAGCATAGGCTTCTTCAAACCAAGCGATATCAAACGCACCTTCATTAAAGTCCTGTGGTGAGATTGGAGAATAGTGGGCCACGATGGTTTCTTTCTCGGCAGTAAAGCGTTCATTAATATGGGCATGGAAATACCAGGCTGCACTGCGAAGACCTTCCCATCCCAGATGTTTCGCTACAATCTCCATCCACTGCGGGGCGTACATGGCTGCTTCCAGCAATTTTTTCTCATTCACCGGATACTTATGGAGCAACTCCCCAAGACGCTTATCATCTTCTCCATTCCGTGGATGACAATTCTGAATTAAATAGCTAAACGTCTCTTTACGTGTTGTGTTGTCTCCATAGCTATAGATATATCCACGGACAAATGTATCCTGATCCATCGCCGAGACTAGATGTACCCAGTGTTCCATGCCTTCAATTCGATCCAGTTTCATGGCAAGTGTGCTTACTTCTGTAGAGAGTTCTCCCCGGGTCAGCTCAATCTCCAGAATGCGATCGACCACCGCATCTCGCAATTGAACAAGCTTCGGATCACTCGCGATCATTTCTGTACGAGTGGATGTTAAGTCCCGAATAAACAACAGACGATTCCCACCGACCAGCACCTGTCGATATATCTCTTGATCATCAATCAGGTTCAACTGGTACGCACGCAGGAAATCTTCAAGTGACAGTAAAGACAGCGGTTGACTACTCTCTACAAGACTGGTGAACTGGTAAGCTGTCTGGAAGAAACGTTTGAAGCTGTTATCGTCATGGATTTTGCCACGAACTACATAATTCCAAGGTCCAGTCAGAATATGAAGCATGCCTGACTCTTTTTCGAGTCGATCAGCAGGCATACTTGCGATGATGGAGGCCCAGGTTTTCTCAGCTATTTCAAACGTGTCGATCGGATCGCTATCTTGAAATGCCGCCGATATCAGTGCCACTACCTGATCCTTATACGTTAACGAATCCAGCATCTGCTGCAGCTTTTCGATGTCATCCAGAGGATAGATCCGTTCGGCAAACGACTTGCGCCAGCCTTCCAATAATGGAATCTTCTGCAATTCGTCATAGTCATACTGCTCACGGAAATAACTGTAATGGTCGCTCAAATTGCCATTGAACTCCCCGAGCTGTATAGCCATGTATAGCTGCATCAGTTCCACACTGTTGAACTCGGCATGTTGAATATAGTTCTCCCATACGTCATGAAGCGGGAACTGTTCCATCTGCTTCATTTCAATCCGCTCTCCATACGGAACCTTGGAGCGAAGACTCGCTCCGACTAACAATGTGTCTTTATAGCCAGCGTAGTATTCCACTTGATACTCATAATCCCTGTGTTCATGCACTAATTCACTAAGTCCCTCCAGAAATGGTCTGGTCTTATCCAGAGAGAGTGTAAAGATATCCTTCGGATTATGGCCCTTGAGATCACGCTTCTCATCCAGCAATGGCTCACGTCGCTTCGGATCAAATAAACCAAATCCATTAGAAACTGTGTAACGACTCCCCTGATCAGTCAGCTTATCCAGTAGTTTCTGTTCCTTGGCAGTGGGTGTCTCAATCAGCTGCGCCAATGGCTGCAATTGCTCCTGCTGATCTATCCGCTCTGGATCTGCCGCAATCTCGGTCAATAATTCTAGCGCACCCAAGCGCTGCAGTTCACTCTTGGCCTGCAAAAGTCGCTTCAGCGAGACCTCCAATTGGTCCACGGGTTGCAGTAACAATACATGGATGACCTTCTGACGAAGTGAGCCTGTTTTGAGCTTCATCAACGCCTCCATCTGTTTCATCTCATCAACCGTCAACGTGAGTAGCTTCGCTTTGGCGAGTGCACTCTCCCGATTACTGATGCTTTTATCAGACAAACTCTCAAACACAAACTGTCTTTGCACCTCATTATCGGGATGCTGAACAAACTGGGACAACAGTTCTCCGCGCAGTTCCGGGCTTAAACGGTCCTTGATTGCGATGACCTCCCCGATCCATTCCGGGTCCATATCATAAGCGGCCAAATATAACATTTTTTTGACTACATCATCCGTATCAATCCGGTAGTGAACATACTCAAGTACACCCGATGGTCCACCTGACCCGCCTTTTGGAATGGCAGCCAGCATCTGTTTGAACCGATCAAAATCCTGACGCCGCAAGCCCTTATCTCCAAGAGCAGGCAATGGCCACACATAGACGCTACGCTGATTCTCTCCATTCTCGAAACTCCAGTTGTACATATACATCGCATCATAGTTGGTCACAATCCAGTGCATCAACTCGGTATCCTGCGCCTCCAGATAACGACGTGCAATGTCCAAACGAAGCTCCCTGTTCTGGCTGTTAGCCAGTACATATTGAGCAACAATCTTCTGATATAACTGACCTTGATCCATAATCTCGATTATCTTGCTCTTCAATTCATTCTCTTCAATGACCGCTGTCGCCCAAAGACTGATAAAGAGTTTGTTGGCGTTAGCTTCCTGCTGCCAGGCCTCGCGTACTTCTGGTTGCACAAGCGCCTGATAGGCCTGTTCAATCAACTGTGCCGCAACACGCTGGTTGGCTGCTTCTATACCGATCCCCGTCCATACGGCAAGCGCTCTTACCACGGAACTGAAACGAATCAGGTTGTTGTCGATAATGATTTTTAATATGTAAATATAGGCTTCCAGTGTCCCTTCATCCATCCGCTCCACAATGCTTTGGCGAAGCCCTTCCTGCAACCTTGCTGCAACGAGTAGCTCACCCACCATCTGATAGGCATCCGCCTGATCGCTCATGAATATACCTTTGATCATTTCATGGGTTAACAGCGCCGTCTGATTGTCACCATAGATAATATCATGTAGCGCCTGCTTCATATCTCCGCCCTGATGATCCAGTTCATAAGCGATACAATCCGCCAGGACCCAACGGATCTCATGCAAATAATCCAGCTTGTACTCACGAAGTGACACATATTCTTCCAGCGAGAAATTTTTCATTTCCATACGGAACAATCCCATCAGTTTACGGATGACTTGTTCTACATGCTGCTCCGGATCGGATGTGCGGAAAGGGCGGCGTTCATAGTTGTTACTGTATGGGAAACGAGTCGCACGCTCTGCGATATAACGGAATCGTGCAACCAATGACTCGCTCGCCAGATGCTGGAGCACATCCAGTAGTGGCTCGAATAATGGTTTCTGTGTTTCTGCAGCCAACCTTCCAAGCAACTTATCCGTATTCAAAAACATCTTTTCGTCTCCACGTAAATACGTAGACCCGGCGATCTCCACAACATAGCCTGCCAGCTCAAGCTGTACCCCTGTTAACGACTTGGCTCTTTCCTGCAATCCATCCATATACACCTGTACTTGCTCTTCCTGATTCATCCTGTTCTCCTCCTTCATCGTTCTCTACCACAGACGTCCGGCTAGCATTGTAAAACGAATAAACACCACGTTATCTCCGTCTTTTACAACAAGTGACTCATCCAGTTCCTGCAATTCTTCATCGTTGAGAAACACTTTGTACAACCCATCCTCATATGCGGTTATAGCTGTCTCCATCGCAACTTCCAGATCAGGAACACCCTCATTGTATACTGCGCCAAACCCGACTTTCCCCACCGCTCCTTGCGCGTCAATATCATCCGGCATCAGGTAGGCGAACAATTCTGCCTGTTGTTTCTTGTCCTGAAGCGCTTTTACTTGTACAGCCACCATGTTCTCAATGAGCTGCCTTAACGTATGAGTTGTTTCCGGAAGTTCGGCAGCTTGCTTGGCAAGTACCGGCTTGCGCTTGCCCAGACTTTTTACCGTTATCCATACGTTCACTGCATTCCCTCCCTTATCCTGCTCTATTTGAAGAAGCTTCCATAAGCCCCGATATCTATACCACGATGCGGAATAACCTAAACTCGAAATGACTATCTGCCTCTAAATAAAATATAAAACACGTACATATGTACCCCTAATGAACATCATAACTAAAATTCAATCCATATTCATGAGCCAATCCTCATGTTTACGTGGAACCACGGAACTAGGGCCTACTTGCGTACATATACGCAAAAAAAGCCGCACAGTCTCATATAAATATGGACTGCGCAGCCGCTAAGCTAACATCAGAACAGTTTATGTCGCCGGTAACCTGTAATTTTATGAGTCATCTCGCCAGACGCAACGGTCGAATGGTTACAGCTGCTGTCTTAAACCCAGGCATCCGACAGAACGGATCTAGCTCTGGTCTGGTGGCCCGATTCACATTCTGAATGCCGCCCCAATGCATCGGCACGAACAAGGTATCCTCCCGAATGGAATCCTTGATGCGCGAACGAACCGTGAAGCTTCCGTACGTCGATTGAATCTCTACCCACTCTCCATCGTGAATACGATAACGGGCAGCGGTAGCCGGGTGAAGTTCAACAAAGTTCTCCAATTCACGAGCTGCCAGTGCCGGACTTCGATGTGTCTGCACCCCTGTAAGATAATGAGGTAGCACACGCCCATTGGTGAGAATTAAGGGGAACTCGGAAGATATATCATTCCAGCCTGGGCTGGATTCAAATGTGAATGCCGCTTTGCCGTCCGGGTGAGCGAATCGTTCACCGAACAGCAGCCCTTCTCCCTGATCCTCCAGGGCAGAACACGGCCAGTATACCCCTTTCTCGTTACGCAAACGCTCATAGGTAATGCCATAGTAATCAGCCACTCCGCCACGACTCGCCACCCGAAGCTCATTAAAGATATCCTCAGCAGTGTCATATTCAAAATAAGAAGCTCTACCCAATTGCGCGGCAATCCGGCATAATATATCCCAATCATCAAGCGTTTCTCCCGGCGCAGGCCGCCCCTGTTCACGGAGCAGAACACGCCCCTCCAGATTGGTCAATGTACCTTCATTCTCCATATAAGATGTAACCGGCAGAACCAGATCAGCCATTCGCGCTGTCTCGGACAGAAACATGTCTGCCACGATCAGAAAGTCCAGCTTGCGCAGACCTTCTTCCACCAAACGCACATTGGGGTTGGATACGACCGGGTTGGAGCCCATTACAAGCAACGCCCGAATCTCCTGATCATGGGCCTTCTCCATCATCTCGTAGGCGGATACCCCTTTGCCTGGCAAACTTGCAGGGTCCACACCCCAGACGGATGCCACATAGGCACGATCGGCTTCATTTTCAATGGATCGATAACCCGGTAACTGGTCAGCCTTCTGACCATGCTCCCGTCCGCCCTGCCCATTGCCTTGACCTGTGATGGCACCATATCCGCAGCCTTCTCTACCAATTTTGCCAGTTGCCAGCACCAGGTTCAAAAAGTGTCTCACTGCCATATGTCCATCCGTCTGCTGCTCCACACCACGTGCTGTCATGATCATGCCTGTCTCTGCCTCACCGTATGCCATCGCCGCCTGACGAATCAGCGCCAGATCAACCCCGCACGCTTGTGCCGCCTGTTCGAGTTGCAGATCAGCCAACCCTTGTATCAATTGATCGTAACCATGCGTTCGTTTGTCTATAAAATGAGGCTTCACCAATCCGGCATCCATAATCACCTTCAACATGCTGTCCGCCAGCAGAGCATCCATGCCAGGCTTCACCTGTAAATGAAGGTCGGCAATGGCAGCGGTTGCCGTCTTGCGTGGATCAATAACGATAATGAACGCCCCGTTCTCCTTGGCCTGATTGAAGTAGGGCAACAGGGTAGGTTGGCATTCTGCAATATTGGTGCCTGCGAGTACAATACAGCCCGCCTTGGGAATATCAGACAGTCGGAACGTCAACCCACGATCCATCCCGAACACTTTACTTCCAGCTGAAGCCGCAGCTGACATACAGAACCGTCCATTATAGTCGATATATTTTGTCCCCAATGCAACTCTGGCGAACTTACCGAGCAGATAGGCTGTTTCATTGGTCAGAGATCCGCCTCCGTATACTCCGACCGTATCTGCTCCGTATAAATCCCTCAAGTCCTGAAACCGCTCTGCGATGGTCTGAATGGCCTCCTTCCAGGAACAGGGTTCAAGCTCGCCATTACGACGAATGAGCGGATGCATTAATCGTTGACCACTGAGCGCATGTTGATGTGCATTCATACCCTTCACACACAACCTGCCCTGAGAGGCTTCATTCGGGACACCCTGAACCGTATACTCACCACGACGCTGGCCTGGAACAGGTGCAGCCAGTTCTTCAACAGTCATCTTGCACTGCACACTGCAATACGGACACTGGGTTTCCTTTACATACAGCTTGGAGGCTGTTGGTTCTGAACTCACGGATAATCCCATCTTTCCATCCCCGCCTTTCATCTATATATCAGCTTGAAGTGTAGCTGCAAGTTCCTTCTGTAACTGGTCATCCAGCATCGTTTCCCGAATCGACATGAATCCCAATCGTTCCGTCCATGCCCATAACGGCTCATCATACCAAGCGGTTTGGCGATACCATTGAAGACAGGCTGATGCGAGTGTGGCCGCTTGCACCTCTGTTTCAGCCACCCCAATCAAGCCACCTTGTTTGACCGGATGCTCTGCATTACCGCCTGCGTAGATCTCCCATCCAGCTGGTGAAGCCAGCAAGCCAATATCCTGCACCAGTGCGCTCACCAACGAACCGGGCCCTGGTGCAACTCCCATATTCACCGGCGACGGCATCGCAGCGCCGATCCAACTCTCACGAAGTTGTGCAGCCAACCCCCTGGCATCTCTCGCATAGGATGACATCGGGATCTGATCATCCCAGCGCACCTGAACCTCTGAGTGACCTTCGATATCTCGAACAACCATCGTTCCACCGGATACCTGTAAGTAATAATGAATTACGGGGCGACATACCGTGCAACCAAGCTCCGAACCCCAACCCAGCTTCTGCAAGATCAAAGATATCTCTGGTAGCCCTGTCTCCAGAACATCGATGTCAGCCAGTATTTCCTTCAGTTCTGCATGCCCAAGCGCCGTACAACTGCACACAGGCATTGGAGCAGGTTTGTCTGGTGTGGCTACCACGCCAGTACCCCCGTTATTTTTCAGGTTATGCGTATGTTTCAACAGAGCAGCCACCATCGGGCGACAGCCACCGCATGAACCTGACGCCTTGGTCTGCTCCTTCACCTGATCTGCCGTTTCGAGACCCTGTTCCTGAATGGCCTTCATTATCGCAGCCTTGGTCACATTGTTGCAGGCACATACGGTCTCCTGAGCCGGTAATGCCGCAGCAGCCATCTCAGCCGGGTCCCGAGCCCCTTCACGCGGAGCCAATTCCGCCACATCTGCACCCCGTTGCACAAGTCCAAGCAATGCCGTTCCTTCGGTTGTATCTCCAAATAAAATGGCTCCACGCACTTTGCCAGCCTGCATCAGCACTTTTTTATATGTGCCTTGAATGCCATCCAGATGTTGAATTGCGGTCTGCATGCCTTCCCCACTGATCTCACCCGCTGAGAAAACATCAACCCCCGATACCTTTAACTGTGAGTAGGGAATAGATCCTTTGTATTCAGGTGTTTCCTGTCCACAGAGTGTACGTGCGAGCACCTTCCCCTGTTCGTATAAGGGGGCCACCAGACCATAACTGATTCCCCGATGTTCAGCACATTCCCCAACTGCGTAGATATCCGGTACACTGGTGCGCATATAGTCATCTACCATAATTGCCCGATTGGTTGCGATTCCACTTCGTCTGGCCAGATCCACATTTGGCCGAATCCCTACAGCGACAATGACAACCTGAGCTTCAAGCTTGGAACCATCTGTGAAGAGCAGCCCCTGCGCCTGCGATCGTCCGGTGATTTTTTGCGTATTTTTGGCCAAAAGAAAGGACATACCCTGCCCTTCAAGTTCCTCCTGAAGCATCACGGCAGCCTTCTGATCCAACTGCCGATTCATAATGTAAGGTGCGTTATGGACCACCACAGCTTCCATGCCCAGATGCAGTAACCCGCGCGCAGCCTCTAGCCCAAGCAATCCGCCACCAATGATGGCGGCCTTGCGATAGGTTTTGGAATAATCAGACATGCGCGTACAATCGTCAATCGTTCGGAAGGACATGACCCGCTCTTTATCAATTCCCGGAATCGGTGGGATAAAAGGTGAAGACCCTGTCGCCAGAATCAGGACATCATAGGTTTCTTTTAGTCCGGATTCCGTCTCTATATATTTTCCACGGGTATCAATGCGGTGTACCGTTTCACCTGTACATAGCCGTATATGATGCTCGGCATACCAAGTCCAATCATTGATAATGATATCCTGTAACGAATGCTCACCCTGCAATACTTTCGATAACATGATCCGATTGTAGTTGGGACGGGGTTCATTGCCGTAGATTACAATCTCATACGTATCAGGCTCCAGTGCGATAATCTCTTCGACACACTTCACTCCAGCCATGCCATTCCCGATAATCACCAGTTTGCTTCTGCTCATGGGCTGCCCCCTATCTCTCTCACTCCTGAAAATAAACAGAAAAATCCCTTCTCCATGATTCGGAAAAGGGCACCGTTGCCTCCGGAATCCACACGCCTTTGTGTGGATTCATATTAGATTCAGATTAAGGGAATCTCAATCTAATGTCAACTAAATTAACATTAAAAATGCGAATGACGATTAAAAAATGAATTATTTAAAATCTCATGTAATTTTTATTGACATACACATTTTCTCTTGATTATAATTTGAATCAAAATCACAGTGCTGTGATCAACTCAGATGCGGGAACACAATGACGTGTACCGCCTGTCGGCAACGGGGCCGCAAATCGTTCAGATCTGGACGAATTGCGGCCTTTTTCTGCCTTAACAAGCACATAGACAAATCACGAAGATCTCAATTGGATGAGGAGCAATGATGGATGATGGAGAGCAAAAGTTTTTGGAAAAGCGGGCATAAGCCCACCCTCTTCGGGGCGTTTATGTATTTTGACATCAGTTTTATGATATGGGGGATGCTTGGTCCACTCGCAGTTGTCATAGCGTTGGATTATCCGATGACTCCGCTGGAAAAGGCCAATCTGGTCGCATTGCCTATTCTCGGCGGCTCCATCCTGCGCCTTGTGCTTGGCTTCATGTCTGATTATATTGGTCCGAAACTGACCGCACAGATCGGGATGCTCGTCACCTTAGTTCCTTTGTTACTCGGCTGGTTATGGGTCGACTCTTTAAGCCAACTGTACGTGGTGGCACTCTTGCTTGGTGTCGCAGGCGCCTCCTTTGCTGCTGCGCTACCTCTGGCAGGCCAATGGTATGGCAAGGAGCATCAGGGTCTGGCCATGGGTATTGCCGGGGCGGGTAACAGCGGAACCGTACTCGCGACGTTGTTTGCCAATCGCTTGGCTACGCATTTTGGCAGCTGGGAAGTTGTGTTCGGACTTGCTATTATACCGATCGTTATTGTATTCATCCTCTTTTCTATCTTTGCCAAGAATAGCCCTAACCGGCCTGAACCCAAGAAATTGTCCCAATATGGAAGTCTGCTTAAACAAAAAGATGCTTGGGTATTCTGTGCCTTCTATTGTGTGACCTTTGGTGGCTTCGTTGGATTATGTAACTATCTCACCATCTTCTTCAACACCCAGTATGGGCTCTCTCCAGTTCGCGCCGCTGACATTACCACCTTCTGTGTAATCGCAGGCAGTTTCTTCCGGCCTGTAGGGGGTTATCTGGCGGACAAAATTGGCGGAACCCGTATGTTGACTTTCCTGTACACAGGAGCCTGCATCATGTTAATCGGAGTATCCTTCATGCCACCGCTTCCTGTTGTAGTAGTCATGTTGTTCCTCGGTATGATGTGTCTGGGAGCCGGAAATGGCTCTGTGTTCCAACTGGTTCCCCAACGTTTCGGCAATGAGATTGGCCTGATGACAGGTATTGTAGGTGCCGCTGGCGGATTGGGCGGGTATGCACTGCCGCTGATTCTCGGTCAACTGTATAGTAGCTATCAATCCTATACACCAGGTTTTGTCATTCTTAGCCTGATTGCAGCAGCTTCCCTGTTCCTGGTTCTCTTCATGCAATCCCGCTGGCGTGTGAGCTGGTTGAGCCGAGGTAACAAAGGCATGACGGAATCGACATCCCTTTCTTCCTGAGCAACCACTCGGCCGTTAACCAATGGTACGGTGTATGTGGATGATCCCGAAGTCGAAGTAAGCAAAGAACAGCGCAGCCCGATGGGGCTACGCTGTTCTTTCTGCTTAAAGCTACTTTTTTGCTTAAGATGAATACTTTTGAAGAACAATAACCGCATTATGACCGCCAAAACCAAAGGAATTAGACATCCCAATCCGCAACTCTGCTTTTCTTGCCTCATTTGGTACATAATCCAGATCACATTCAGGGTCCCTCTGCTCCTGATTGATGGTTGGAGGAATGATGCCATGCCGCAGACTTTGAATAAGTGAGATCGCCTCTGCTCCACCTGCTGCACCAAGCATATGTCCCGTCATGGACTTATTCGCTGTGACCGGAATATCATAGGCACCTGTCCCGAAAAGTTGCTTAATCGCTCTTGTCTCAGACAGATCACCTGCTTCCGTACTGGTGGCATGAGCGTTAATTACATCAATGTCCTCAGGTCCAATCTGAGCTTCTTTCAGTGATGCTTTCATCGCCAGATATGCACCCCGTCCTTCCGGGTGGGTAGCTACCATATGATACGCATCTGAACTGGCACCATATCCAATCACTTCGGCAAGAATATTCGCCCCTCTTGCTAGAGCATGAGACAGTGATTCCACAACCAGAATTCCTGCACCCTCCGCCATGACAAAACCGTCTCTCCCTGCATCAAATGGACGGCTGGCTGCTTGGAACGCTTCATTTCGTGTAGACAACGCTGTCGCATTACCAAAACTTGACAGTGACACTTCCGTTACAGCCGCTTCTGTCCCGCCAGCAATAATGACATCGGCTCCTCCATGACGAATTAACCGGAAAGCCTCTCCAATGGCTGTATTGCCAATGGAACAAGCTGTTACTGGCGATAATGTCGGTCCCCAGCAACCAAACCTCATACTGACCATAGCCGCAGCCATATTGGAGATCATCATGGGTACCAGTGTTGGGCTGACTCGCGCAGGTCCCCGTTCTGACAGGACCTTGCCTTGTTCCATCAATGTCTGGATGCCGCCTATGCCTGAACCAATATATACACCTACCCGTTCACGGTCCATTTCATCCATCACAAGACCCGATTGTGATACAGCCTGATCCGCAGCAGCAACAGCAAATTGAACGAATCGATCCATACGTCTTGCTTCCTTGCGTCCAAAACGCTCTTCACCATCAAAATCACGGACCACTCCTGCCATTCTGGTTTTGTACGAAGCTGTATCAAAATGTTCTATAGGTGATACACCTGATCTACCCTCAATTAATCCATTCCAGAATGTATCTACATCATTTCCCAAAGGAGAGATAACTCCCATTCCTGTAATCACGACTCGTTCCATGTCCATCCTCCTTCAGCGCTGTTGTCTACCTTACTCTTACGCTCTGCCACTAATAGTGCACTTTTGAATATCCTATTACAAGTTGTCAATTATAATAGTATAATGACTACCATGATAACGATGATTGAAGGTGATGGATTGAACTACGATGTCAGGTTGCAGGCATTGTCCACTTTTCTGAAAACACAGCGTTCCAAAATTTCTCCCGAATCGGTCGGTTTACCCACTGGAAGTCGGAGAAGAACGCCTGGGCTGAGGAGAGAAGAGGTTTCCCAACTGGCAGGAGTGAGTACAACATGGTATACCTGGCTTGAACAAGGTCGGGATATTCAGGTATCCCATTCCGTGTTGGACAACATTGCTTCGGCACTGAGGCTTACTGCCGATGAACGAAAGTATCTGTTTTCGCTCGCCATGGAGCATCATACGGAGCTGCCAACACTAGAAGAAGAACCGGTTCAACTTCACCCTTCTTTGCAGAAAATTTTGCAAGAGCTTCATCACTGTCCTACCGTGATCTCGGATCGGCGTTGTTACATTGTCGGCTGGAATGATGCAGCCCGGCATGTTTTTATGGATTTTGAACAGATTGCCCCCGAACAACGGAATATGATCAGTCTGTTATTTGATCGAAAGGAGTTTCGCAGGCTCGCGGTGAACTGGGAGGATTTTGTTAGCGGATTTCTGGCGATTTTTCGTGCTTACTATGGCCAGTATGTTGATGATGAATGGTATAATTTATTTTTGGATGACATGATGAACAGACATCCCGATTTTCATACCCTTTGGAAACAAAGCAGCGTCAGTAGTGCCCCGGACGTATTAATCGAATTCAGGCATTCCAAAGCAGGCAAAATGTTGTTTGATCTGACTTCGTTGCAGGTTCAGGGTAGTTCCGATCTGCGTTGCAGTGTCTACACCCCTGCGCCAGAGAGCGCTACCGAGCGTAAATTGATGCGCCTGATCGAGCGTGAAGCTGATCCACATCTTGGCAAGCATTAAATCGGAGTCTCTCACCTTCTTGGAGTCATGTTAGAGCCTTGACATCCTCATGTTGCATGTTTTAAATATCAGGTATATTAAGTAATCCATGGATCTTAGTCCTTCTTCAAGAAGGGGGTTCAGAAAGGAATATCATGACGAAAGTGCTTATCATAGAGGACGACAACATGTTAGGCGATACATTATCCTTGTATTTGCAAGGTGAAGGGTATGATGTTATCCGTGTCGATAACGCAAGAGATGGTCTTCTACAGCTTCAAGCGCGGCCTGATATCCTGCTTCTTGACTTGATGCTCCCTGATTCGGGTAATAAGAATCCTAGTTCTCTCATGCGCCAACATACGGCAATCCCCATCATTGTCATCTCATCCTTAACCGAAGTTTCTGAGCGTATTCGATCATTAACAGATGGGGCTGATGACTATGTATGTAAGCCTTTCAGCATGCAGGAGCTGAAGGCACGTATTGAGGCCGTATTGCGTCGTTACTCTATATTGAACAGCTCTGTTGTCACTGAACAGGAATCCGGAATATCTCTCGATCTGGCCCGAAGAACTGTTTTGTTGAATAACCAGCGCGTGGAGATGACGTTCTCCGAATTTGAGATCATGAAGCTGTTTATCCTCAATCCTGGCAAAGTCTACAGTCGGTATGCCCTGATCGAAGCCATTCGTGGTATTGATGCGTACATTAATGATCGCACCATCGATGTGCACATTACCAAGCTTCGCAAAAAAATTGAGGACAATCCAAAAAACCCCCAATACATTCAAACCATCTGGGGGGTCGGATATAAGTTCACACCTTAAAACAACATAGCTTCATTCCGATCACCATGGAAGAGACTCGGTAATTTTATCAATTTCCTGTTGTACCTTCTCCAATACTGAACGCTGTTCCTCATCTTTGAATAACGGACGGGACAAGAGCGATTCCAATTGGAGAACCGCACACATCAGGTCCACTGCATGCAGATTCGCAGCTACGCCTCGAAGAGAATGAACACTACGAATTACATCAGCAATCTGCTGTTGCTGAAGCTGAATCGCCAATTTTTTCTGAAACGAGCCATACTCCATTCTGAATTTCGTGAGCGCATATTGCAGAATATGCGGTTTGCCGTCCATCTGTCTGATCGCCTTATCTGCATCAATTCCATTGATCTCCCTTATGCCTTTTAGATCAATCCATATTTCCAAAATGTCTGCGAGCTGTTGTTCATGTATGGGCTTAGTCAGGATGGCATTCATACCTGCTTCAAGATATAATTCATGGTCCCTTTTTAAACCATTCGCTGTAAGCGCAATAATGGGTGTACGATCATATTTCCTCATCTTCCTAATGTGTCGCGCTGCATCAATTCCGTTCATATCTGGCATATAGAGATCCATCAGAATCAGTTCCCATGTTTGTTCGTCCAATTTCTTCAAAACCTCTGTGCCACTGTCTGCCAGTGTCACCTTGAATCCGGTATGTTCCAGCATGGCCCGAATGACCAGTTGATTGATTTCATGATCTTCAGCGACCAGAATGTGCCCTTTGGATTTAAGCAAGTAGGATTCATCACCTTCTATCATCCGCTTTTTCTCCAATGGCCCTTCACCCTGAAGTGCAAGTAATACTTCGAACAATCCCAGACGTGTAATCGGTTTGATCATCATGAGATCCGGGCGAAAGGATCTCTCCTCACTCCACAGGGCATTTTCACTAAAAGCATGGGTATAACCCACCATTTGAAATTTGGTTTGATTCATTCGCTTCATGAAACTGTCCCATGACGATCCGTTGACGGTCTCCTCTGCATCCATATCCATCATCATGATCATGGAACTTGCCCCATCTACATGATGGACATACCAATCACTTTCCATCATATGGTTCAAGGAAGTATACAGCGTCGGATTCATCCCGAATGAATAGAGCAGCTGCTTCAAATTTGCCCCCATCCGTTCATCATCTTCAATGATAACCACATCATTCGCACCATATAGGAGAGGGTGTGTCTGCAGGGAGAAACTCTCTTCTTCTTCCGAATCTGCAAGTTCAAATATCAAGTCGAATGAAAACAGACTGTACTCTCCCAAAACACTATCCACCCGCAAGCTTCCTCCCAAAGAGGTGACCAGAAGGTAACAGATGACCAGCCCAAGACCAGAGCCACCATATGTTCGATACGTCGAGGGTTCCGCTTGAGTAAACGGGACAAAGAGCCGTTCCAATTGTTCGGGTGACATTCCGATTCCCGTGTCCTGTACCTCAAAACGGACATGAACTCGCTCCGCCTCCAATGAAAGAACCTCTGCCTGCAACGTTACATATCCATGCTCCGTAAATTTAATCGCATTACTGAGCAGATTCAATAACACCTGTTCAAGTCGGAACGGATCACCAATCACCGTTAATGGCAGATCAGGATCGGTTGTAAAAATCACTTCGATATCTTTGTGCCCGATGGCCACACCGATCTGATCTGCCACACGTTTGATCACATCCTCTGGTGAAAAAGAGACCTTCTCCAACATCAGCTTGCCTGCCTCAATTTTCGAAAAATCAAGAATATCATTTACGAGGGCAAGCAAGGTTTGGGAGGACGCATTGATTTTACTCAAATAATCCTTTTGTTGTGGAGATAGATCTGTCCGTTGAAGCAACAACGAAAAGTTGATAATACCGCTCAGTGGGGTACGAATCTCGTGGCTCATGAATGCGAGAAACTCACTCTTTGCCTGGCTTGCTTTGTCGGCCTTAACACGTCTATAGTGATCCGAAATGTCATGAATGACTGCCTTAATTTTCTCACTCGAGTTTAATACTTTAACAGGGGATAGGTGAACCCGAACATGCTGCTCATGACCTTCTCCAACAATGAGACTCAATTCCGTATCCTGAGGTACATTGTGATGTAAGGCTTTTTGGAAAACGAACAACCAGTTCTCCAGCTGCTCAATGAACAACAATTCTTCAAGCTGACGCCCAATCACTTCCTGCCTGCCGAGACCGAGAACATCCAGAAATTTCTGATTCACCGACACAATACATCTGTTGTTATCCAAACCGACAAGCCAGTCTGCCGACACCCGCTCAAGTGTTCGATATCGCTCTTCACTTTCTTGAATCCTTCGTTTAACCGCTCTGTGCTCCGTAATATCAAGTCCATATCCCACGACATATTTCACCACACCCTCTTCTCGCAGAGGGCGAACGTTCACCAGCGAATAGTAACCTCCATGCTCAATCTCGTAAAAGAAAGACTCCCCTTCCCATGCCCGGTTAAACTGCTTTCGCAGAAATTCTACCTTTTCCTGAGGTAAAATATCCAATGTGCCCAGTTTGTAATCTTGCTTCAGACTACTCATATCCAAGCCCAGTCGGGAGAGCATCTCTCCCTCAAGCACAAGATACTCGAATTTTCCGTTCTGTTTTCGGATTTTAAAAGTAAAACCCGGCTGCATACGAAGCATCTCTAGCATTTCCTGATCCCTCTGAATGACCAATCTCCTATATCGATGATTTTGGTTCAGATAATACAGGAATAATATAACGGAGAGCAGGCAGATACATTGAAAAAAGAGAATCTGCCCCATCATTAGCAGAGAAGGGGAATTGGTCTTTAGTGCAGAAAACTCATACACAGTAATCAACAGCAACGCTCCGGACAACCACTTCTGTATAAATCCCCTGATATACTTAAAGATCAGACATATGGCTACAACAAATAATAACTCTGTCAACGCATACTGCCAGTTCTCCAACAAGGGATTACGCCCCATATTAATCCGAAACATCCACATGAATGCAAAAGTAACGAAAGCAGAGCCACTCCCACCAAAATAAGCAGCAAGCAGATACACAATGGCCCGGAAATTCAACAATGTACCATCCTCAAGCACAATAGAGAAATAATAGAGCGCCGTGCCCAACATGCTCAGCGTAATACCAATAATGATCCGAGTCGTGATGGATGTTGAACGGGTAGCATTTGTATGGTTCAGATAGTGATGAATTAGGAAAACAAAGATCAAAATTAGCGTGAAATTTAATACAAGATCGCGTAGCAAATGGTCACCGTCCACATTACGACTTCAGGATTTCATGCATTCAATGAATGTTGTCAGATTCATGGTCGCAGTTCCTCAGTACACAAATCATAGTATGCCGTGCTCCCTTATTCAATTGACGATATTGACCATTTTTTTGAAAATAATTACTACTTTCAGCTAACATCCCCTTATCACCAAACAACGTTTTTTTTCATGAAAATTCATCATTAAATATGCTGATATAAAAAAGAGAATCATCCAAATGAACCGATGTAATCGTAACTTGGGCTTCCCACACTTCCTGATCAGCCTTCATCAGTTTGGCTACGCCGGACCAGGTCTGATTTCCTCTCCAGTGGGTATCCATTAACAATCGGGCAGGCTGACCTATGGTGCTCTCCCGTGAGAATCCTGTTTTGGTTACATAAACGGAATTCACATCCAGAATCACACCCTCCTCATCTGTAATCATGACCGCATCCGTTAGCAGTAAGAAGGCTTTGAGTTCCAGTTGCATGGTTGTCCACTCCCTCTAATGAAACATGATGTGATGCTGTCCCTGTATGATACTCTCTTCTACGATCCCGTTTAATACTTAAACTGTCTAATCAGACGCTGCAGCTCTTCAGCCAGGGTAGACAAGCCACGAGCCGAGGAAGAAATCTGCTCCATCGCTGCCAGTTGCTCCTCTGAGGAAGCGGCCACTTCTTCGGAAGTTGCGGCGTTGCCTGACGCAATGCCTGCCAACTCATTGGATACAGCAGATACTTCCTGCACACCTGCTGTGATCTCTTGCGATGTGGCAGCAATCTCTTCAATCTGAGGTGTCGTTTCCCGCATGCTATCCAGAATACGTTCAAACTTCCGAATCGCTTCTGTAGAGATGTCCATGCCCTCTCCAACCTCTGAAGTCACCTTCTCCATCATGCGAACGGAAGCAGCCATATCTTCCTGTACCGCCGTAGTCAGCACGGTGATTTCATTGACGGACTGCCCGGATTGCTCTGCCAACTTGCGAACCTCTGCTGCTACAACTGCGAATCCATTGCCATGTGTACCTGCACGAGCAGCTTCAATGGATGCGTTCAGCGCGAGCAGGTTTGTCTGTTTGGCTATATTTCCGATTAACTCCGTGATCGCTGAAATTTGGTGTGATCGTTCATATAACGCCTGAATCAATTGGTTTGTCTGTTCTACTGTCTCTTGAATCGATTGCATCTGACTCACCGTCTGCTTGACGGTGTTGCCGCCTTCTTCTGCTTGTACGGTTGTATGTTTCGCCAAATCAGCGACATGTATGGAACGTTCGGCGATTCTTGTAATACCAATCGTAATTTCATTCATGGCCTGATGGTTATGTTCAATACCTTCGGTCTGTTTCTCCGCACCACTCGCAATTTCTTGAATGGCTCGCGCTACCTGCTCACTGGCTGCACTGGTTGATTCCGCACTCTGAGTCATTTCATCCGATGAGATGACTACCTGACTGGCGCTGTTCTCCACATTTTGAATCAACACACGCAGATTGTGCTGCATTTTGCCAAAAGCCTCACTCAGTTCACCTATTTCATCATGGCTTGTACTTATTATGGTCTGGGTTAGATCCCCTTCGCTCACCTGAATCGCCTGATCCTTCAACTGACGGATCGGTTTAACAATCGATCGCATCACCAGCCAGATGATCAAAATTCCGATGACAAGACAAGAAACGATGACCATAATCGTTCGATTCAGAATAGGTGCAGCGGCATCCTCAACTTCAGAGGAGAACATGGTGCCAGCGACCTTCCATCCCGTGGATGCATTCGTGGCGTAATACATGACCTTATCAACCTGATCAAAGGTATAGTTGAAATTACCGGATTCATTCGTATACACTTGTGTCCAAAAATCTTCTGTTGCATCTGTTCCAGGTTGCATCGTCGGATGATAGATATACTTTTCGCTGGCATCCAGCAGAATCAGATGTCCCTTTTCTCCAACTTTAATTCCGCTAACTAATTGACTAATGTCCGCCAGATTGAGATCCAATTGGACCACACCAGATTGGTCTTCCAGTGCCTTCGCAATCGTAATGGTAATCTCTTTTGTCTCGGCAGAAACATAAGGGTCTGTAACAATGACCTGCTGTGGAGTACCCATCGCTTCTGTGTACCATGGTCTTGTTCGCGGATCGTAATCTTCAGGCATCTCCGCATCAGAGGACATCAGATACACACCTGCCTCTGTGCCTACACCTATGGTGATGATATCTTTGTTCTGTGCGGCATACCCCTTCAATTCGTTCACAACCCGAACCTCGGCATCTTCTTGACGCAATTGCTCCGCGAGTGTACTCGCATAATATTCAATGTGGTTCCGCTTGGCATTGACTGAAAGATCTATCGTTGCACTGGCAAGGTTCACATTTTCCATCGCACTATGTAAAATTTGCTTCTCCACTTCATCTTTTGCACTGTTATACGATAAAACTCCAATACTTAACGAAGGAATGGCCAGGAAAGCAATAAAGGACACCACCAGCTTGGTCTTAAAGTTCTTATGCATCTTGTTGAACCAGGTCGATTTGCTATTTTTTCGGGACAAATTTCTCTACCTCTTCCAGATAAATTTTAGTTTTACTTGATCTACTTATAAGTTGAACTAGTGATTATTTACACTTGCCACTCCGATGACAGAACAACCTGCCACTTGCTGAATGATTCATACAACTTATATAGCTCTTGTATAGCTCTCATAGATTGTAAACCATCTTTTCAAAAAACTAGGTCTCACTTCTTGTGAAAAACACTCTTTACACTACAAAACTCGAACAAATCTCTTAATTTATAATCCAAAAGAACTATTTTCAAACAAATTATACGAAAAAACTATTAAATAAAGTGTTCCGGGGATATGACCAAATTGTTAAATTTTTAAATACTTGTTAATAAGCACTCGGATGACAAAAAAAGATCCAAGCATTATCGCTCAGATCTAAAGGTTATTTACATTGGACCAACGTATTCTCTATTTAAATGCCGGGATCGCAATATCTGCATATTTCTCTTCGAAGAAGGCTTTGACCTCTGGACCCGCCATGCGTTTAGCCAGCTTCTGGATCGCTTCGGAGTCCTTGTTATCCTCACGGGCAACCATGGTAATTGCAAAATGGGAATCATCCTTCTCGGTTAACAGTGCATCCTTCTTCGGTGTAAGACCGAGCGGACTGGCATATGCCGGTGTCATGGCTACCAGATCAGCATCATCCATCATCCGAGCCAGCATCAACAAGTCCACTTCCTCAAACTTGAAGTTCTTTGTATTCTCGGTGATGTCTGCCTGTGTGGCGTTAAAACCTACGCCCTCTTTCAGCTTAATCAACCCGTTCTGCTCCAGCATCACAAGAGAGCGACCAATGTTGGAAGGATCGTTTGCAATTGCAATCGTTGCACCTTCGGGCAATTCCTCAATCGTTTTGTACTTTTTGGAGTAGCCGCCATAGATGGCATTATAGATAGGCTGTACAGCCACCAGATTGGCATTGTTCGCTTCATTATACTGGGTCATGTAAGGCACGTGTTGGAAGAAGTTTGCATCCACTTCCTTATTCGCGAGTGCCGTATTTGGTTGAACGTTATCTGACAGCACAACAACTTCCAGGTTGACGCCATCTTCCTTCAAAAGCGGTTTAACAATATCCAGTACGTCTGTCATCGGTGGAATCAACGTGGCTACTTTTAGCGTAACTTCTTGTGCAGCTTGTGTATCTTCTTTTGTTCCTTCAGCCGCAGGTGTTTCTTCTTTTTTGCCACAAGCAGCGACAACCAGCATTACTGCAAGCAACATAAGCATCATTTTCACTTTCATTTCATGTCTACCCCTCATCGTATAATCTGTATTGGTTATTCTTAATAATGCAATGCACGGTCCAACCGTTCAGGATCTGCGATCCAACCAGTGGGACAGTCTGCTACCTGTGAATTGGATCATCTGTACCAGGATAATCATAATGATGATCGTAAATACCATAATCTCCGTTTCGAAGCGCTGATAACCGTAGCGAATGGCAAAGTCACCAACCCCGCCGCCACCTACAATACCCATCACCGTCGAGTAGGAGATGAAGCTAATCGTAGCTGTTGTGAGTCCCAGTACAAGACCAGATCGTGCCTCCACGTACAAAAACTTCACCACAAGTTGCATCGTCGATGCCCCCATGGAAGCAGCAGCTTCAACCACTCCCCTCGGTACATCCAGCAATGCTTGTTCCACCAGTCTGGCGTAGTAGGCAATTGCAATGACCGAGAGTGGCACGGTTGCCGCCAACGTACCTATGGACGTTCCCACAACAATCCGTGTGAATGGAATCATGAATACAACCAGCAGTAAGAACGGAAACGAACGAACGATGTTAACGACACTGCCGAGTACAAAGGACAGCGTTTGATTCTGATACCGTTGTCCTCTCCGGAATAAGTACAGCAGTGTACCCAGAGGTAACCCAATCAGAACAGCTGCCGCAATGGAGATACCCACCATGACAAAAGTCTCTCCGATCGCCTGCCATATCTCATGCTGATATTTCAGCACAGACTCAGGTAACCTCATGACTTGTCCTCCTGTTCTGCCTGACGGAACAGAGACGAACCTGTCATCCCGTATTCGTCACCCGCAAGCAAGGAGGTCAACAGATCAGGCTGCGGAGCAGGGATACTGCTCACTTCCGCTTTAGACAACGTACGAACGAGTCGCCCATCCTTCATGACGGATATCCTGTGACATAGTCTGCGAGCCACTTCCATCTCATGCGTTACTACAACAATGGTCACGCCCAGCGTTTCATTGATATGACGCAGCACATCCAGGATACCGTTCGTGGTCTGTGGATCCAGCGAAGAGGTCGGTTCATCACAGAGCAGCACATCCGGACGACTGGCCAGCGCTCGTGCAATCGCCACACGTTGCTTCTGTCCTCCGCTAAGCTGAGCAGGATATTGACCCGCCTTGTCTTCCAGTCCAACAAACCGTAGCACCTCAAGTCCACGTTCAACTCGCTGCGCACGGGGCATACCCGCAAGCTCCAATGGCATGCAGACATTGCCACTCACCGTTCGGTTACTGACAAGATTGAAGTGTTGAAAGATCATGCCAATGGATCTTCGTGCCTGACGCAGACTCTGTTCATTCATCTGGGTCAAGTGCTGCCCATTCACAACAACTTCACCATCATCCGGCTTTTCCAATCCGTTGAGCATCCGCAGAAGCGTGGATTTGCCTGCACCACTCGATCCGATGATGCCATGTATTTCTCCTTGTCCCACTTCGAGGGACACCGAGCTTAATGCTTCGAATCCCTGATCTGCACGGGAACCGCGCTCGTTATAACGTTTGCTTACACCATATAATGAGATCATGGAGAGTCCTCCCGTGAATGATCATGCATGGTTCTTCAAGAACACATGAAGAAAGCCCGCACAGCCGATAACCGGAGCGCGAGCAAGCCTGTTCATTTATAATAAATCAACATCCCTTACGAGACAAGCTTTTAAGGTGAGATTGCCTCCTGCAGGCGGCTGGCTTCATATACACGAAAACGTCCATTGGACGAACCCACATACACTTCATTACCGATCCGGTTAATCATTCCATTCTTCGCATCCCGGTCCCGGTGCTCCGGGTTTCCCATCACAACGTCATGTATACGACCTAACAGTGCTCCATTCTTTTTATTCATCACGAGAAGATTTTCGTCCATGGGCAACAGCAACTGATCATCAATGACCAGATAACTTCCCTGATTCGTCGGATGCCTTAGTGTTGCAATCGTATCTTTGGCATTCCAACGCGTCTCCCCCGTTTTATAATCCACAGCCGCTGGATAACCGTTCTTAATCACATACAACTGATCCTCTTCCACCAGTCCTCGTTCAATCTTGCCCTTGAGCGTCCAGCGTATTTTGCCTGTCTTGGCATCATACAGGGTAGTTATAAAATCTTCATATTCTCCGTAATGATTGCCATTCTTGTTCTCACGGATCAACAACATGCCATCATTCAGCTCCTCAAATCTCTGTCCTACCCGAGCAGGGAATTGGGCAAGCTTTTTCCCCGTGTTCAGATCAAGCAGAAGCCACTGATTATCTAGTGATAGCCATCTTTCAGCATTCGTGGTTGCAAAGGGATCAAGACGTTCAATTCCACCAGTATATGGATCATTCCAAAATTGTTCTATGGTGGATCGTTTGCCCTTTAAGCTCCATACGGTTCGCCCTGATTGCGGATCGGCTGCAACCAGCTTATTCTTTTCCCAATACAACACATAGGGGTCATCTGCACTCTTGTTCAATAATTCATAACCTGTAGCCAGTTTTCGCGTCCACAATGTTTTTCCGTTTGCACTGTCCAGAACCGTTAACCAACTGTTGCTTGAGCTCTCAACAACCGGGTTATCCACAACCACAACGTTCTTAGCAGCGGTGATGCCATTTAGTCTAAAATTTTGCTTAGGAGTGTACGTCCACATGACCTTTCCGTTCTTCAAGTTCAGATGACGAATACGATCCACGTATTTTTTCTTATCAGGGTCATAATCGGTGTAGATTGTAACGTATTTGCGCTCTGCATCCACCTCTGCCTGCTGTCTTCCAAAACCCCCGTTAATCCCCCATAATTGCTGGCCGGAATGTCGGTCAAGGGCATATATGGAACCTTCGTAGTAACCTCCGCTAAATCCACCGTCATCGCCTTTCATCAGGAGCACGTCATCCGTGGCTGCTTGTAAAAAAGTGTAGTTAATATCCCCCTGGTTGGTCCATACCGGTTTCCAAGGGATTGTCGTTGGCAGTGTTGTGCCATACATTTTTGTCGTGAACCCATATTCATCGGCCCGACTGATGTTCCAATCAGAAACCACAACATTTCGTTCATCCTGTGGTAGATTCCAGCGTGTCCTGACCACCTTGCCATTCTTGTTGAATGTGACCAGAAATTGTGCATCTTCCCGCTCATATCTCCAGGTCTGCCCAATACTCATTGCATAACCAGTATCATTCAAATTGCTTGAACTCTCTTTCCAATCCGGTTCGCCTAACCACCCAGCCACTTGTTTGGAGGTGATTGCATTGTTCAGCTTCATATCTGTCAGATGGCGTATAACCGAAGTTGGCAACGATGCCTCCTGAATGAACCAGCCATCAGCCACATTCATCCGCTGTTCTATAGCCTGTGCCTTGATCCAGAAGAGTCCTGGCCGATACGTGAAAGATTCTTTATTCCAGACTCGTGGGGCAATGGAGACCCCATACCAGCCTTTCCACTTTGCAACAATAACAGCCTTATCTGTTAGCGCTTTCTCACTAGACCAAGTTGTAGAACTATCTGGAACCAGATACAACTTGCTGCCTGATTGGAGTGTGAAGCTTTGGGGAGCTGTTTCCGTCATACTTCTGCTCTCCTTCAGGGCATACCAACTTGGCAGCCAAAAGTCTCCATGATCGGTTGACTTAAGCTGCACCCACTCACCTCGAACCGAGGCCAACGTATACTTTTCGTTTTTTGTTGTATAGTATTCAATCCCCAGCTTGTCAGCAGCCACACTGCCGTCCCTTCTGTTTTTGAACAGAGGGATGTCATTAATAAGCGTAACGGTGTCTCCTTGTTTGTAAGCTAACTTTGCAGTTAAGACTTGGGAACTTGCCCCCAATGCTTGTGGCGTTGTAGGCAAAGCTTGTCCTTCAAGGGCGACCATTTTGGAATCCAGCAGCATCCAGCCCGTCAACAGCACAGCTGATAATCCAGTCATGGTAATCCATTTGTACCCCGTTCTCTGCCAGTCAGGACCCGTCTTCACTCTCGTTCATCCCCATTCATTAGAAGTTATTTCCAATAGAGACGCAGTAAAAAGGAAAAAGTTACCGTTTACCTCAATATATTTCTATCTATCTGCCCGTATTACCTTACATCCACCATCGTAGCATGATAAGGAAAGGTAATCCCGATGTAATAAGCCGCTGTTAAGGTGAGCATATAATAAAATACAAACCACAGATCAGCTCGCGAATAGCCAATCTGAATGTAATACGTGCGGCTCGCGCCATCTGTGAACCCTTTCGCTTCCATCGCTACCGCCATTCGCTGTGCACGGCGAATACTCTGTGCCAGCAGCGGAATAGCGTAACGCTTGAGTGTACGATACACATTCCAGCGAGAGCCACGTTGCTGTGTTCCACGAATACGAATCGCGTAACGGAGCGTCTGGAATTCATCCAGCAAAATGGGGATCATGCGCATCGCGGCCAGAAAGCTATAGGCGTATTTCGCCGGAAGCTTCCACTGCTGCATCAGAGAATAAAACAGTCTGACAGGCTTGGTCGTAAGACCAAAGAGTAACCCAGCCGCGGCCATAGTCAACGAGCGAAAACCCAAGTGTAGACCGCGATAGAAACTCTCTTCGGTTATGTGGATCAGTCCCCACTTATACCATGTGGTCTCGCCCTTACCAAACATCATCATACCTGTAGACGTCGAGATAAACACCAGAATGAATGGTGATGCGTACAGTATCAATCTGTACCACGGATGACCTGTCCAGCACAGTAATAACATCATCGCCATCGCAACGTTGGTCATTACATTCAGATTGTGAATGAGGATAACGATGACAAACATCATCGTCAGAATGATCATCTTTAATCCCGGATTGACGTTATGAAGCCAGGTTTCACGGTGAGGAAACGACAGTTGCATCAGATAACCTCCCCTCATCTACCATCCAGATTCGGGTGCAATATCTTTTTACGATTTCACGATCATGGGTAACCATAACAATGGCTGTTCCCTCTCTCCGCAATTGCTCCAGCTGTGCTAACATGGCAAACGTATTGCGGGCATCCTGTCCAAAAGTAGGTTCATCCAACAGCAGTATTCGCTGCTCTCTCACCAGTGCAGAGGCAACGCTCAAGCGTCGTTTCTGCCCCATCGATAATTGGTAGGGATGGCGCTCGGAGAGGGCTATTAGCCCAAATTGATTCAACATATGATCAGTCCTGACAAGTCTTTCTTCCGTTGTCAGCCTGCCCCCCAGCAATGAGAATTCCACTTCTTCCGCGACCGTGTTGGTCACAAATTGAAACTCCGGGTTCTGAAATACAAACGCAATTCGATCTGCAAGCTGCTCCGTTTTGCCAGAAGGCTGACCGTCCACCTCATAATGACCTGTTGTTTTCAGGATACTCATCAGAGATAACAACAATGAACTCTTGCCAGCTCCATTAGCTCCGACAATACCAATCCAATCCCCATGCCATACTTTGGCCTGTTCTACCTGAATGAAGGGTGTTTTCCCACGCCATCCGGTGAACTGTTGCAAGTCCAGTGCAGGCAGATAGCCGGGTGATACAGGTGATAAGGATGAGACGTGAGAGATGAGGGATATACCCGGTGTATCGGATAAGCCAGACGATTGCTGTGCTTCCAAACTTGAGATGCCGTGGTCCACACACACTTGAAGCTCTCCAGAAGTACTTCCCTCTTCTTCCTTAGCTGCCTGCTCGTGCTCATCCCACACACCCGGATACCAGATTCCATAAGCCTTCAGCTTGCCCCGTTCATCTGTAAATACCTGCTGTGCTGGCCCATCCGCCACAATCTTTCCTTCAGGTGATAATACAATGATGCGGTCGACCATATCCACAATCTTGTTTATTTTGTGTTCAACGATGATGATCGTTTTGTCACTGGCGATCCGTTTGACGGTATCCCATACCTGGGAAGTCCCCTCATCATCCAGAAGTGCAGTGGGTTCATCCAAAAACAATACCTCCGGGTCCATGGCAAGCATCGAAGCAATCGCAAGACGCTGCTTCATCCCCTGAGACATGGACTGGATCAATACACGATTCTGTTCAAAGGATAACCCCACTTGTTTCAGATAATATTCAATCAGAGCAGGCATCTCTTCACGCGGAATATTTCGGTTTTCCAGAACAAATGCGATCTCTTCATCCGTAAAGGACATACAGAACTGGGTATCCGGATCTTGAAAGACCACTCCTGCTTGGGCGGGAACCTGAATATCATCACATTTCATCGGAATCTCAACCGAACGTGGTATCAGACCGCTCAGAATTTGCAATAACGTCGATTTACCGGAGCCACTTGGGCCAAGCAACAGCACTTTCTCTCCTTGACGCACAGAAAGAGACAAGCCTTGAAATACCAAGGCTTTCTCTCCCGGGAACTTGCATCTTAGATTAGTTACACTTACCGCTTGCGAATTCTCCTCTCCGCTCATCTAATCCAGCGCCTCATAATCTTGTTTGGATACCGGTCTAAGTGAGCGTGTCACACCGGTCAGTTCCAATGCTTTGGCGAGATAATAAGCGAACACTCCTGCAATCAAGATGCTTCCGATGAAGCGGAATCCGATAAATAACGTGTAGTTCCAGGCCGAGAGTGAATCAATATACCCGTACTGATAATCCAGCAAAAGCGAAGCCGCTGCGGCTCCTATGGCTGCAAGACAGGTGACAAACAGATTGGTTTTGCGATACAAAAATGCGGCGAAGAATATCTCGGCTCCCAATCCTTGCAACAGACCGTATACAAGTGTGGACATGCCCCATTCACTACCCAGAAAAGCACTTACCGTTGATGCCGCAACTTCGGCAAGAATAGCCACGCCTGGTTTACGAATGATAACAAAAGCAAACGTGCCCGCCATAAACCACATGCCGTAGATCATCTGCTCCGCATGAACGCCAAATGGTTTCATCAAGTCATATGTAGGTCCCCATATCTTGTAAATCACCCCAAACACTACTGCGATCACGATGGTTACCAGAATATCCGTTAGTTTCAATCGCTTGTTCCCTGCTGTTGTTGCCATGTTCTCTACGTCCTTCCTTTGTTCCCTGTGGGGGTTATCAAAATAAACGAAAAAGCCTCCCCGGTTCCGGGCAGGCCTCACGCACAGTGGACAATCTTCACAATGATGTATTGGATGGATGTCGAAAATACGTAATATCAACCAGCACCCCTCCGCCCTGGCAGATACACCACCACAGTTCAAAGAGGTCTGTTGTTCATCCACGTTCATTCCCACAATTCACCCTTACATATCGCAAATCCATGTTCTCTACGCTGGCATTACCCAGATCAGATGTACGGTCAGCAGCACAAGGCCACTCTCTCAGCCCAACTTCATTGAGCTCCCGGTTCACTTATTTCATTGCTTCTAATGTACATCAGATGGGTATTTGTGGCAATCCCTAGAAAAATCATCATGCTTCATTTGGGGTAACAGGGGAAAGTATCTGATGGTTCACTTCCCATAATATGAAACATTTAGGTTATGTAGTCCGTCTTAAACATTAGAAGGGAGATTGATAGTGATGAAAGATTACAATTCTGTTTGGCAACTTAAAACATGGAAAATGGTCCTTGCCGCTTCGATACTCACCGCAGGCACGGCACCTGCCTTACTCTCATCCACTGTGGCGGAAGCCGCAACAACTAAACCTAAACCGACAGCTTATATTAACAATGTTCAAGCCCAATATGATGTTGTCATACGGCAGGGTATTACGTACGTGGCATTGACGGAGCTTCAATTCCTCGGCAACTATACGTTTGGTTACAATAACAAAACAAAAGAGATCAGCATTAGCACAGGCAGCGATAAGTATGTCCTTACACCTAACAGCAAAACAATGAAGAAAAACGGTCAGAATGCGACATTATCCTCAGCGCCGATTCTGGTGAATGGTAAAGCGATGCTTCCGCTCCGTGCCATCGGTGAAGCTTTTGGTGCCAAGGTGCAGTGGAACCAGAAGGCCAAGGAAGCCTACATTTACACTACCGATGCTACGATTGTAAAAGAATATAACAGTTCCGATCTGACTGTGGCGCGTGAAGCCGCACTGCATCTGCCACGCTTCTCTGAACTGGGACAAGCACGTCTGGACATTCGCAACCCTTTGGGTCCAGTGGATTCATCCATTGAATACATTTTTGAACAAGACAAAAAAGATCGTTTCTTCGTTGTTGAGGATAACGATCTGATCAGTTATTATATCCTTAAAAATGGAAGTGCACTGCTACAATGGCAGGCTAACATCAGCAAAAATGCCGGAACCATCGGTGACCTGTTCTTTATTAAAAACAAAGCCGTTGCTGAAGCAGGGACTCGTCCTTCCGTAGCAGGTCAAACACTCGTATCATTTAAGTACTCTCGCATGCTTGAAGAAACCTCTTACGAAATCATGAACAAATTGGACTCTATTGATACCGGTTCTGTTGTCCCCGAGAAAGGCAAAGTCATCGTTGAAGTTCCGGGAGAGCAATAATTTGAGCATCCTCTATAAAACATTGCTCAGCAGAACTATACTATGACATCTGCATTACAAAGAGCGTCCCACAAAGTCATTGTAACAATGACCTTGGAACGCTCTTTTTGGCGTTATATTTTAACTTCAAATTACAAGCAGAGCTTAAACTTTTACCAACTCCAGCGATTCAATCTTCTGTCTAATATTGCGTGTTCCCAGACTGGCTCGTTTTCCCTGAAGCAAACCCCTTGAACAACGTTGGTACTTTGGAATAACGGGTATTCGTAATTTTCCCTTGTGATGTGCTGCTGTCTGTACGCATAATCGAATCTTTTACATTGGAAATGTTGGAGTTATCCAGCGTCATGTTAACTGCAAAGGAAGTTCCACCATTTTGGCGAACCAGTTTGCCAATATCATCTGCACGGAAATTTTTGATGTTAATTGTTCCAGCTGCATTCATCTGGAACACTTTATCATAAGCCTTATACGCTGCCCCACCGGTAATGTTAACCGTTCCGGCAGACTTCAATGTCAGTGCATCCTCGCCCACGTCCTGCCAGACCACATTCGATATATTACAGTTGCCATAACAGTGAACACCATCAGCAGCTGGTGATCCAATGTTTACGTTTTTGAGCGTGGCCCCTGCCTCCAGACGGAAGACTGGCTTCTGATTTTCTGCTTGAGATCCGTCGCCAAGTGTGGAAGGATTAGCTACAAATGTTTTGCCTTGACCATCATAGGTCGTGCCCTTTGGAACAATAATAGTTGAATTTACAACCGTAGGCGCAGCCGCAGCCGGAACTGCACCAAATATAGAAGCAACCAAACCAGCGGACAGTAACAACGTCAACATTTTTTTCATAACTTTATTCCTCCCTTATTCTCTCGTTTTTTGGTAATGTACAGCCTGGGCTTGTACTGGAAGTTTGCCAGAGGTGCACCTCTGTCCGACCAACAACCTAATCCTACCAAATAAGGAAGGTAACTAGAATAATCATTAGATCAGATATATCATGACATCGTACAATCCCTGTCATATCGGCATTTTTTGCATGCTAGGTCTCTCAAGCAATATGCTCATATCAACCTCTGGTATGCTCATTTGTAACGTTTGTACCCCTCACTTAATCCCCAATAACAAAAAAAGACCACTACATTTGTCTCCAAATGTGTGATCTTGAATGGCTTCCTGGTTGCTCATATAAGATATCAGGCTCCGAATCTCTGACGATAACCGCACTTTCGACACAACTCTTCCACAGCTTCACGTTTGGAGAAGCCATATACCAGATTGTTTGCTCGCTCACCCTCAATAATCTCCGAGAATGACTTCTCATGCACATTACCCAGGTTAATCACACCCTCGCCATCGAGACAGCATGGAACCACCGTTCCATCTACAAGCACAGCTGCCTGACTGCGCAATGCATGGCAGAAGCCTTTGCCATCATCTTCAGGTGCATCCAGACTTGGCCACTGGAACTCATGGTCCTGATTCAGGTATACATTCGGGGCAATTTTGACCCCACTGCCTGGGACTACTTTTTCCTCAATGCGGAAGTCGAGATTGAATTCACGTTCCAATACTTCAAGGGTCTCCCGATTTCGATTCATCTGAGCATTTGTGAAGTTATCCTGCGTCAGATTCCAAAGTCGGAATGAGATGATGACATTGTGCTTAACGGCCTCGTGTACAAAGGACAAAATATGACGCAGGTATCCGTCACGATCTGTTGAACCTTCATGCCCATCGAAGCTGTGCAGGGAGAAATTCATCTGCCGCAGCGCCGGTTTGCCAAGCAATTTATGCTGAGTCTTGGGCAGCAGTGTACCATTCGTTGTAATGTTCACCTTGAGTCCCTTCTCATGTGCGGAATCGAGCAACAGATCTATTTTGGGATGCAACAAGGGTTCACCTTTGACATGTAGATAAATATGATTGGTGTGTGGTTTAACTTGATCCAGTATATTGTTGAAGACTTCAGGGTCAATGAATCCTTTGGCACGCTGTGTCTGCGGACAGAAGCTGCATGCCAGATTGCAGATACTCGTGATCTCAATATATACTTTTTTGAACGTTTTCAACTCGGGTCCCCATTCTGCTTCGGAGGGAGAACAATCCCGCCTGCATTTGTGATCCGGCCAATATGCGCCACCACTATTATATCGGGTTAGGGAGCCCAGGTAAATTGTTCAGTTGTTCGGGTCTGACTCCAAGTTCATCTCAAGAATTCTATCACGCTGCCTCTTTACAGTTCATGTTCGAGTGATATATGCTGAACACACAACTGCATATCTTGAACTTTTGCACTAGGGGAGCCTTGCGGCTGAGACGAATATGACTATTCGGACCCTTTGAACCTGATCTGGATCATACCAGCGGAGGGAAGTGGAGCGGCCTTTTAGTAAGCGGAATTTTTTCATGTATGTGAAGATAAATTGCGGATTTAACTTACAGACCCACTCATTTCTCCGGAAATGGGTGGGTCTTTTTTGTTCCTTTTGCAGAGTATAGGATGCCGTTGTTATTGCAGTAGTCTGACATCAAGGGGGTGAGGATCAGATGGATAACCATGTAACCATTCACAACGTAAGCTTTGCTTTTCCCGAAAAAAAGGATTCCCCTGTGCTCTCCAATGTGTCGCTTCAGGTTCAACAAGGAGAATTTGTCTCGCTCATCGGCTCCAGCGGATCAGGTAAAAGCACGCTCTTCAAGCTACTCGCAGGCTTGCATGAGCCAACCGTCGGCACCATCGATATTGCTGATGTACCGCACGGACAACGGCTCGGACGAGTCGCCTATATGCCGCAGAAAGATCTGCTGTTATCTTGGCGTACCGTCATGGAGAACTGCATGCTACCTGCCGAGCTGGCACCAGGCCGACAGGACAAGGACAAACTACGAGCCGATATCATCGCAGGATTGGCAAAGTTCGGCTTGTCCGGTTATGAGCAGGCCTATCCAGATGAGTTATCCGGCGGCATGCGGCAGCGGGTGGCATTGCTGCGTACCTTGCTTACAGGCGGGCAGCTCATGTTGCTGGATGAACCCTTCGGTGCACTCGACGCACTAACCAAACGAGAAATGCATCGCTGGTTGCTGGAGCTGTGGGAGGGCTTTGGCCAAACCGTGCTGTTCATTACACATGACATCGAAGAAGCCCTGCTGTTAAGTGACCGTATCATTCTGTTAACTCCAGGGGGGCAAGGTCAGCAGTTGCGGGAGATGACGGTTCCTTTACCACGCCCAAGGCATTCGGACATGATCTACGAACTGGCTCTCGTGCAGATGAGGCAACAACTGGAGGAACAATTACATGCAAAATGATAGAGCTGAGGTTAGCGTTTGGACGTGGTGTTTAAAGTGGCTCTCGAGGTCGTTTTCCCAATATGGTCTGTTCATTATGCTCATGTTCTTATTACTGGCGATCTGGGAAGTGATTGTGCGTATGGGATGGGTGCCCTCCTTCATCATTCCTGCACCCACGGCCATCGCAAGCTCACTGGTTGAACATCGCCGTCTGCTGTTGACCATCCATCTGCCTGCTACCTTTATGGAGGTTGTTGTTGGTTTTGTCTTGTCCATAGTGACTGGAATTACGCTGGCAACAGGCATGCATATGAACCGATCGATTGAAAAGGCATTGTATCCCTTCATCGTGATCAGTCAGACCATACCGTTGATTGCCTTGTCCCCCGTATTTATCCTGTGGTTTGGTTACACGTTGTGGAGCAAAGTCGCCGTGGTGTTCTTAATCGCATTCTTTCCCATTGTGGTCAGTACCTACGATGGACTCCGCCAAGGCGATCCAGAGCAGCGTGAACTGCTGCTCACCATGGGCGCCAGCAAGTGGGATATTTTTTGCAAACTCCAGGTTCCGCTGGCACTTCCCTCTTTTTTCTCCGGGCTAAAGATGTCTGTGGTGTACTGCGTGGTTGGGGCAACGATTGGCGAATGGCTCGGTGGCAGCAAAGGTCTCGGATACTTCAGCCGCCGCATGTCCAGCAACATGAACACGGATGCGATGTTTGCCGCTATTGTGCTGTTATCCCTGCTTGGGATCGTTTTGTTTGTACTGATTGCCTGGCTGGAGAAACGGTTTAGCATACGGCGTCATCGTCATGGAGGCAACAGAAAAGTTGGATAATACTTAGATAGAAATTTGATGTAAATACAAGAGTTACATTCTTCAAAACAAAACATATCTTATGCACAATTTCAGCAACATCTTCAATCAGTTCATTGTCACATTATCGTTAACATGCTGTTGCCCATTTTCTACAAATCAAAACGATGAAATGAGGAACTTCATTTATGAATAACAAAGGTATATACTCCCTGCTTCCCATCATACTCATTAGCCTTTTGCTGATCGTTAGCGGATGTAGCACCACAGACAATAGCCAAAATACGCCAACAACAGATTCGGCAACCAATACACAGCAAACAGATCCGTCTGCAACCGAACCAGCATCAGACACCAAAGATAAACTGTCTATCATGCTCGACTGGTACCCGAATGCAGTACACTCCTTCATCTATGTGGCTCAGGAAAAAGGATACTTTGCAGACCAAGATCTGGATGTCGATATTCAGATGCCTGCGGATACCAATGATTCGCTCAAACTTGTTGCTGCCGGAAAAATTGATCTGGCCCTAAGTTACCAGCCCCAAATCTTGCTCGCGCGTGGCGAGAACATTCCTGTACGTTCCATTGCTGCTGTTGTTCGCCACCCCCTAGTGCATCTGTTGACCGAAGCGAATGGCAACGTAAGTTCACCCAAAGATCTTGAAGAAAAGACTGTTGGTTATTCCTCCATTCCTCTGTACGAAGCGATGGTACGCACGATGATCAGTAAGGATGGCGGCAATCCCGACAACATAAATCTGGTCGACGTTGGGTTCGATCTGATTCCTTCGCTGGCTTCCGGACAAGCGGATGCGATTATGGGTGGTTTTATTAACCATGAACAATTGATTTTGGAGAAAGAAGGACATGCCATGAAATCGATTAACCCCGTCGATTATGGTGTGCCTGATTATTATGAATTGGTCCTGACTGCAAGTGAAGCTGGCATTGAAGCGAAAAAAGACCAACTTACCCGGTTCGTCAAAGCGGTCCAGGAAGGACAGAAATATGTGACTGAGCATCCAGAAGAAGCCTTGAGTATTCTGCTCGCTCATGAGAATGAAACATCACCGCTTGACCCGGAGATCGAAACCAAAAGCCTGGCAATTCTGCTACCACTCATGAATGAAGAAGGCCAACCATTTGGTCGGCAGGAAATGGAATCGTGGGAAAATGTACGTGCATGGCTCGTTGAACAGGATTTGATTCCTGAATCGGTGAAAGCCGAGGATGCGTTTATTAATCTGCACTGAGAGTAAATAAAGGAGAGCAACGTAAATGAAGGAAAAGTGATTGATCATAAAGGGAATGAAAGCAAGGGGATTAAAAGCAAAGTTAGCAAAACGTAGGATCCAATGCATGAAGTTTTGCGAAATGGAATTGGCCTGAAGCAAGCATCGGAGTATCAGAATTTATTTATAACAATCCTAAGTGGCTTGATGTGCAATTGGGTAGATTGATATGCGTTTGACTGGCTTGATGTGCATCTGGGCAGATTGATATGCGTTTGGGTGGCTTGTTGATATGTATTTGGTAATGTAATTAGCGCTTATCTTCAAGCCTACTGGGAGCTGAAACGCTCCTTAACTTGATCGAAACAGAGCATGCTACGACCGCTAACGAATCTGAGGCGTCCTATTCAGGGATTTGGAGCGGTTGCAGAAATCTAAAGAACCTGAAACATGTTATATCAGAATAAATAGCTGTTTGCAGCGTTTTGGTCAGGAGATTCTGGGAATAACGTGTCTGATGTTCCTTACATTTCAAAAGGAGGACCTGACAGCCAAATAAGACGTCCTGTGTTCTTTAGAAACATCGTCTGACCAGTCGTGCCCCGATCGATCGTGCCCCAATCAGTTGGGTATCGACCAGCCTGGACTTCAAGACACTGGTTGGATGCTAACATCCATCACAGTATTGCTTGCCTGAGTTTGGAGAAATACCCTGGGTTCACTTTCTGTATTTTGTATCGTTTCGTTTTTTACTGTTTCGCTAGATATCGATCAGAATGATTCAATTTGTCTATATCCAGTTCCAAAAATCCATTTTAGTGAGTTATGAAATTGATTTAGATTTTACGTTTCTGCTTTTCCCGCATTAATGCATCTGGCTGTTGTTAGACTCTGCGCCCCAACTCAACAAGGGAACTCATATCCAATTATTCTGTTGAGTGACTCCAGATATCGGACTTCCGCCGATCGGGTTACTTCAAAACAAGGAGGAAATTATATGTCTTATCTGGAACGTGTTCGTACGCAAAATCCGCTGGTACACAATATCACTAACCTTGTCGTGGCTCCCTTCACAGCCAATGGTCTGCTTGCACTCGGTGCGTCCCCTTTTATGGCCTATGCTCATGAAGAGGTCGCTGATGTCGCCAAGATGTCAGGAGCCGTGGTACTCAACATCGGTACACTCGATGACAAAGTCGTTCAGGCAATCCGTCTGGCAGGCCAATCAGCTAATGCGCATCACGTGCCTGTGGTGCTTGATCCGGTTGGAGCTGGCGCAACCACCTATCGCACGGAAACCGTGCAGATGCTCATTCGTGAACTTCGTCTCACGGTACTGCGCGGCAATGTGGCAGAGGTCGCTAATGTCATCGGTGAGAGTTGGAGTATTAAAGGTGTGGACGCAGGATCAGGTGAGGGCGACCGAATCGGCATTGCGGAGCGGGCAGCGCATAAACTTGGCTGTGTCGTGGTCATTACCGGAAAAGAAGATATTATTACTGATGGACAATCCACATTCCTCACGAGTAATGGTCATGCCCTGCTCACTCAGGTCACAGGTGCTGGCTGTCTGCTCAGTTCAGTGATTGGCGCTTTTACAGCCATAGCGGAATCAGGAGCCGATCTTCTAGGCAGTGTTGTTGAAGCGCTAGCGTTTTATGGTGTAGCAGCTGAACTGGCGGCAGAGCGGACAGCTCATCAGGGGCCGGGTAGCTTCCAGATTGAATTGTTGAATCAACTGGCACAAGTAACACCAGACCTCTTGGCAGAACGCGCACAGATCCGTCAGATCCGTGGAGGTGCAGTATGAGTATTGCTCAAGCGCTAACCATTGCAGGCTCCGATAACGGGGGCGGCGCAGGCATTCAGGCCGATCTGAAAACATTCCAAGAACTTGGTGTATACGGCATGACCGTTATCACCGCTATTGCTGCCCAAAATACAACTGGTGTGCAGGGCGTTTTTCCCATCCCTTACGATGGCATTGCCCAGCAATTGGACTCGACCGGCGAAGACTTTCAACCAACCGCAACGAAGACCGGCATGTTATATAGTGCCGAGATTATTCGTCTAGTCGCTGAGAAATGGCAGCAATACCGTTGGGCTAATCTGGTCATCGACCCTGTGATGGTAGCCAAAGGTGGCGCCCCCCTTCTCCAGCAGGAAGCTGTAAAGGCGTTGGTTACGGAGCTGTTGCCCCATGCCCTGATCACAACACCCAATATCCCGGAAGCGGAACTGCTTACCGGGATGTCTATCACCAATCTGAGCCAGCGGGAAGAAGCCGCAAGACGGATTGTACAGATGGGCTCAACGTATGCTTTGGTCAAAGGTGGTCATGATGAAGGAAGTGGCATGATCGTGGATGTGCTCTACGATGGGCAGTCTTTTCATTATCTGGAGAATGTTCGTGTGGTAACACGTCATACACACGGAACGGGGTGCACATACTCTGCTGCCATCACCGCAGAGTTAGCCAAGGGTTCACCTGTTCTGGCTGCCGTTACGACCGCGCGAGCATTCATTCAGGCAGCCATCGAAGATGAGCTGGGGATTGGGGCCGGACATGGGCCGACAAATCATTTTGCGTATCAGCGCAGACAGCGGGGTGAGCAGTGATGCACCCTTGGGATGCAGAAGCGGTACGACGCACGATGCAGGTGTATTTAGTGATGGGCAGCGTCAATACAAAGCAAGACCCTGTGGAAGTGCTGCGCCAGGCCATTGCTGGCGGCATTACGCTGTTCCAGTTCCGTGAAAAGGGAACTGGCGCCTTGGTTGGCGAAGCTTGCATCACGCTTGCGATGCGGCTTCGCGAGGTGTGCAGCCAGCACGGGGTCCCGTTCATCGTGAACGATGATGTGGAGCTGGCTGTAGCGGTGGAGGCCGACGGCGTGCATGTCGGCCAGGATGATGCGGACGCGGCGCTAGTGCGCGCCCGCATTGGAGATGGGCGGATGCTTGGCGTATCCGCCCACTCCGTGGATGAGGCGCGCCGTGCGTTGCAGGCGGGCGCCGACTACCTTGGCGTCGGGCCCGTGTACCCGACGCGCTCCAAAGCGGATGCCCACGCTGTGCTGGGCCCCGCAGGGGTGGCGGAACTGCGCGCCGCAGGCATCGCAGTTCCGATTGTGGGTATCGGCGGCATTACGCCCGATACCACGACCGCCGTGATGGCGGCTGGAGCCGACGGAGTAGCCGTCATCTCCGCCATCGCGGGCGCGGCCGACGTGCGCGTAGCGGCTGCGCAGTTCGCTGCGGCAGTTCGCGGGATGCAGGCGTAGCCCTGCTCTCCCTGCACTGCCAGCCCCGTGGGCTGCACCGCATACATGGTGCAACCCACAACTGCTCACGCTCCTCTCCATAACAGAGGAGCCTCAAAACACCCCCGCGGCGCGGCAGCAACCCATGTCTTCGACATAGAAGCACAGCCGCTCCCCTACAGTGACTGAATGTTATAAAAATTCAGTCATATCCAGTCACATCCTGTCATCAATCCAAGATCAAGATGCAGCTTCCATGCTCGCATCTTGTTTTTTCATTTTCAACGGTTGACTCTCACGTAACGTGACACTGTACAATCGGTGTTGTAAGGAGGTTTCACACATGGCCATGAAGGTAAAAGAAGTTGCCGAACTTGCCTCGATCAGTGTGCGCACACTGCATCACTATGATGAGATCGGATTGTTAACACCGGACGAAGTAACTTCTGCCGGATATCGATTATATTCAGATGCCAACCTGGAACGGTTGCAGCAGATATTGTTTTTCAAGGAACTCGACTTCTCTCTGAAGGAGATCAAAAACATTATAACCAACCCCTCCTTCAATCCGGAAGAAGCACTTAAAATGCATCGACTTATACTGCTGGAGAAGCGTCAACGCTTGGACCAGATGATTGCTACCATTGATAGAACGGTTTTACACGTGAGAGGAGAAATTAAAATGACAGCCAAAGAACAATTCGAAGGATTTGATTTTAGCCAGAATCCGTATGAACAAGAAGCGCGGGAACGTTGGGGAGACCATGCCGTCGATCACGCAAATCAGAAGCTGCACAGTAAATCAACCACAGAGCAAGAGGCTCTGTCCGATAAAATGAACGAAATCTACAAGAGTCTGGCCGCACTTCGTCACACAGAACCAGCATCTGCCGAGGCACAGGCCGGTATTCAAGAATGGTACACCTGGCTGAATCAGATGGGAAGCTACTCGCCTGAAGCCTTCAGAGGACTTGGTCAGATGTACGTGGACGATGAACGCTTCACGCGTAATATTGATCAGTTTGGCGATGGTTTGGCAGTATTTATGAGAGATGCTATGGCTGTATTTGCTGACCAAAACAAATAATATAGCCCTGTCTTCAACCACATACAGTATTATTCAACTCTCATTGTCGTCAGATGTGTACTGTAAACGATAGTCTGGAACTTAGAGCTCTGTCCTCTAGTGGTAAAAGTAATCTCTCGTCATCAGCTTTATTCGCTGTAAATGACCATTCGGATATTTGAACCTACCACCTGAGGTGACCATATCGTTCTTGTAATTAACCTTATGAACATGCTGAATATTTACTAGAGTTATGTGGTAAGTAATTTAAATCGATCCGAATTGTTGCAAAAGTTATGAGCAATATCCCCCTACCTGGTGTATACACAAAAGGGACGTACACCCTCAGGCGTATCGTCCCTATGTATGTAAGTATCTCAGCCGCAATGTGAACAAGCCTAACTGTTGCTCACTCTGAGTACTTTATAAATATCTTTTAAAGTAGATGCTCTTTACTACGTTTTTCTTCTGCTCCCAGCCCTTCGATATAATCGTTTCACCAGATGCTTAGGATAATGAGCATTAGTTTCTCCTGTCAACCGTTCTTCATTTTACTACCAAGCGTCCACCGTCTATCCGATTAAGCTCTTGGTGCGTGATCCGATGAGGATGCATCCGTAGCTAGACTGGTTCTCGCCATCCGGCCAGGAATCTGCCATGCAGACACAATCGCAAGCACGATGAATAACAAATCAATCGGTTGACTGAAGTACTCCTGGAAGGTTTCCACAAACGCACTGATCATCTCGCTATCAAACACAAGTTCCATCACGCCTACATCACCAAACAGTTCGGAAGTAAAATAAACCACCGTCAGATATTTCCCCAACAAAATACCGACAAGTGCAAACAGTACGGCAATAATCTTATGTACCGTCGCAATTTGTTTATTGGAGAACAACACAACTGCGTAACCCGTGAGCGCTCCAATCAATATCGCAATTAATCCCACCTCATAATCGGTCATTGCAGCAATAGCTGCCCATACGATGCCTCCCAGAATGGCTGCAATTAAGCCACCAATGATCGGCATACCGATTTTAACTCCTTGTTTCTCTTCCACGTTGTCTTTCCCTCCTGAGTCATGCATATGCTTCTTTTCCAGAATTCACCTTTCCTATGAAACCACAAAAAGACTTATTATTCAACATTTTTCTACTTTTGGTGCCATGTATTTACATAATAGAAAAGATATATTAAGCATCCATTTCCTTATTCGCTCGAATATCATTTTAGTTTTGTCCACAAACCTCTCATAATCATTCCCTTGGCACATAAAAAAACACCCCTCCAACAGCATAATAGCCGTAGAAGGGATGTTGTCCATATCTGTATCATAGATATAACCAATGTAACCGAGAAAACTACATTGAAAAGCTCTCTCTATCTTACCTTTGCACTTCCTTGGAAGGCTGAATGACAGCTGCAATCTGTGCCAAAATGGCATCCACCGATGCCGGATCATGCACATCATACTCATCAATGTTCAGACGCAGCACAGGGCAAGCTGTAAACTGATCAATCCACACGGAATAGCGCTCGTGCATGTGTTCCCAGTACGAACGGTCCGTCTGAATCTCCATCTCGCGTCCGCGTTCCGTAATACGGTTTAAAATCGAAGGCAGACTGCCTTCCAGATAGATCAGCACGTCTGGATGTGGGAAATACGGTGTCATTACCATCGCTTCAAATAAACTGCTGTATGTCTCGAAATCTGTAGCAGACATGGTTCCTTGATCTGCATGCATTTGTGCAAAAATGCCCGTATCTTCATAGATAGAACGATCCTGTACGAATCCGCCACCCAGTTCAAAAATCTTTTTCTGTTCCTTGAATCGCTCTGCCAGGAAATAAATCTGCAGATGGAAGCTCCAACGCTCAAAGTCATGATAGAACTTCTCCAAATATGGATTATGATCAACTTGTTCCAGAGAAGTCTTGAAATTCAAACGCTGTGCAAGCGCAGCCGTTAACGTGGATTTACCCACTCCAACCGTACCTGCTACTGTAATTAATGCATTCGTAGGAATGCCATAGTTATTCATATGATATACTCCTTTACCTGATTAACAATTTGCCTGAAGTGTTCAGGATGTTCCACAAAGTCGAGTTGCTCTGCATTGACCTTAATGATTACTGGCGGATTTGAGCTATTTGCCAGATAATCCATGCCTGTTTTGTAATCGACGATCAGTTGTTCCATATATGCCGGGTCCATATCCTGCTCAAATGAGCGTCCACGCTTGTTAATGCGGTACATCAACGTATCGAGTTCAGCTTCAATATAGAGCACCAGGTTGGGCTTTGGCAGATCATCTGTTAACAGATGATAGATTTGACGATATTTATCCCGTTTCGTTCCCTTTAAGGTACGATCGGCAAAAATCATATTTTTATAGATATGATAGTCTGAAATGACTGGGGTATTCTGCTCTACATAATGAACGCCCGTGTCTTCCAGTTGTTTAAACCGATTACACAGAAAAAACATTTCCAATTGGAAACTCCACTCGTCGATATCCTGATAAAAGGAAGCCAGAAATGGATTCTCTTCTACGATTTCTTTAACTAACGGAAGATTCAATTCATGGGAAAGCATCGTTGCCAGCGTTGTTTTCCCCGCTCCGATCGGACCTTCCACAGCAATAAACGGGGCTGATTTCATCGTGTTCACTGTTCCTCCTCGTACTTATGCGTGTTTCCGTTTTCTATATAGACCTCACCTATTGTATCACAGCTTTAAGGATTGGAACGCCAGTATTTTATGTATATAACAAGTCAAATCACAACTATTGAATTACATTAAAATAAAAAAGACACACTCGATATCATCAAGTGTGTCTTTAGATTGCTTGGCGGCGTCCTACTCTCCCAGGACCCTGCGGTCCAAGTACCATCGGCGCTAGAGGGCTTAACGGTCGTGTTCGGGATGGGTACGTGTGGAACCCCT